>JBEENY010000037.1:0-14596 GCA_041191905.1 Actinomycetota bacterium | reverse complement strand
AGGCGCAGCGTCTGCCGCCAGCGCAGCTAAAATCAAAGCAGGTCTACCCACTCGTTTAGGTTAGACATTTCCGGTCCAACTCCATCGGAACGCCACGCACCCCTAGGGAAGTCAATGGATGATTCAATTCAGCATCCGCTGTTGGAATCCTTGGACGAAGATCAGCGCGAAGTGGCCCAACAACTGCGCGGTCCAGTTTGCGTTATTGCCGGTCCGGGATCGGGAAAGACCCGTGTGATAAGCCATCGAATCGCCTACGGGGTTGCAACCGGTGTCTACGATCCAGCCAAAGTTCTCGCCCTCACCTATACAAATAAAGCCGCTGCTGAGTTGAGGACCAGAATGAGGTTTCTTGGGGTACCTACAGTTACCGTGCGAACCTTCCACTCTGCCGCCTTGAGTCAATTGCAGTTTTTCTGGCCTCAACTCACCGGGGCTCAATCTCCAAGACTTGTCCCTTCAAAACTTGGACTACTCCGAGAGGCGTCTGAATCACTCAGGCTAAGGCTCGAAACAGAGCAGCTATTTCAGCTGCAGTCACAGCTGGAGTATTTTCGCTACACCCTCACTGATCCGTCGGAGGAGAAGTTCTCCCACATCCCATCGGTTAGCTACGAGCAGTTTCTTGCGATTGGGGATGGCTATCAGTCCCTGAAGCGAGAGCGAAAACTTATCGACTGGGAGGATGCAGTCGCTCTTGCCGCAGGCATGTTTAGGTCTGAACCGCAGCTACTTGAGCAGTTCCGTCAGCAGTATCGCTTCTTCACGGTCGACGAATATCAAGACATCTCAGCCTTGCAACAAGCGCTGTTAGAAACCTGGCTCGATGATCGCGAGGATCTATGTGTTGTGGGGGACCCCAGGCAGACGATCTACAGCTTCGCCGGGGCCAATCCAGATTTTCTGACTAGATTCTCGGATCGATTCCCAGCGGCCGAGGTGCACGAGCTGAACCGCAACTATCGCTCCTCTCAAGAGATAGTTGAATATGCCAATCGAATCCTTGGTCCGGATCAAATCGCTCAGCGCCAGCTCAGTTCAAAACCCCGATTTGTGGAGTACCCAAGCGCTTTGGCCGAGGCGCAAGGTATCTCGTTGCGCGTCTCGAGACTGCTCTCAGACGGTGTTACCCCAGGTGAGATAGCAGTGCTGGTGCGTTCAAACCATTTGATAGAGCCAATTGAGAAAGAACTTGCCGAGCAAGGAATTCCAACCTTGGTGCGTGGGGCAGGTCGCTTTTTTGCAAGACCTGAAGTTTCTCAGGCTATGCATGCGATGCGAGCATTGACCGTAACCGACCTCGATAAGCCAACTTTTGCTGCGGTGTCTGACGTGTTGAGGTCACTTGGCTGGAGAACCGAAGGTTCGGGGGAACAGTGGGAAAACCTCAACTGGTTCCTCCAGGTTTTGGACGAACTGGGTGGAAACCCCTCAGTCTCCGACTATGTTCGAGAGCTGCAGGAGCGAGAGCGTTCTGGACATGAGCCCTCTAGAAATGCCGTCACAATAGCGACCATTCACTCAACCAAGGGGCTGGAGTGGCGCTGTGTATTCGTCGCATCGGTAAGCGACTCAGTGTTTCCGCCATCCCGCTCCACGGACACTCAGCTCAGTGAAGAGCGCCGACTTTATTTCGTTGCCATCACCAGAGCGCAGGAGCTTTTGGAAATTTCTTTCACGGCTGATCGTGGGCGCTCGAAGCTAATCGGCACCCACAGTTAGTCGTCGGCAGATCTAGCATCGAGATTGTCATCGACTGTCTGTCAAGTTCAAGGATCCTCGATTCAATAGATGTTCCATCTATTTCGCTCAGGATTACCGGTATCGCTGCCGAAACCGAAAAGAAGAGTGAAGCGGCATCGGCAAAATCTCGCTTCATGAGGCTCAGCTGCGTTGCAGTGGCAATCCAACTCGGATCTGTCTGCGCCTTCGCAATTTCAATGCATCCCAGGCAAGGCGTGATGCCCGGCCTTACGAGGTGAGAAACCCAGGCCCCTTTTTCGGTAAAGAGGATTGCGATGTGTGGGATGTCGCGCGATAGCCAGAGTTGATAACTTTCGGGTCGGATTACATCGTTTGCAATCAGAATCGCGGCATCGATGCGATCCATAGTGGCACTTACCCTGGAGTGCTGCACCACGTCGACATCGGTGATCAATTGCCTTGCGCCTTGCGCACGAGAGCTGCCAATTGATTCCTCTTGGTAACCCATGGATCCGGTGTCAGAGATCGAGATCCGCTGCTGGTCCAGGGTGTGAAAACGTCGAACCCCAGCATTACTCAAACCCCTCAACAGTGCCAGGCCAGTCTTGTCCATCGATTCGATAAAGAGTTCACACCGAGCTCGTTGACGAAGCACTGCTATTGGATCAGAACCCCTAACCAGAAACAGTCTCATAAGTTCGGCGAATCTTTGATCCACATCTTTTTGGCTCAGTTCGACGCCCAGACCTGTCGAATGGGTTACCAGGTCGCCTAGCCGAGTCAGCAGTTTTGTCACCTCAACCTGGGTTGTTGCAGCTAACTCAGGAAGTCTTCCGAATTGGTTGTCAGGCAAGCCCTCCTCAAGAATCTCCAAGGCTCGCTGCTGCCCGGGGGAGTCGACAGCAATGGCTGTCGGCGGATTGATGCCATAGCTGCGGATCAATTCAGCCGAGTACAGACGAGCTAGTGCCGGGTTAATTTGCCTAACCATGGCTCGATGTTGGCAGCATTCTCATGAATGAGTTTGCCGCTCTCCACAGGCTTAGTTGCCGAGCAGGTCTCTGAGTTGTGAATCCAGGTCGTCTTCGGAACCGAGTCTGGCTAGAAGCAGGTCTGGATTTCGAATCTCCTCAATGCTCGGGAGTAGATCGGGGTGAGACAGCAATCGATCGCGAACTTCGTTTCCAAATCTGTCGGCAACCAAGGTGAGTGCACTCGCTGCCTCGCGAACCAAGCGCGGGGTGAGCTCAAGTCCTAGTAAGACAGCGAACGTCTTCTGGCCAACTCCAGAGCTCGAACGCCTTCTTCGATAAAGCTCTTGGAGTGCTTCGGCTGAAGGCAGGCGTTTCGCGGCTGCAAGACTGACACTGTCAATGAATCCTTCAATGAGCGCCAGCGCGGTTTCGATTCGCTCAAGTGCGATTTCCTGCTCATCGGTTCTGGCCATCAACGCAGAACTGAGTTCAATCACGGTTTGAGTCTCTTGGCCAGACTCAAGCTGTTCGGCTAGTTCCTGAATTGAGGTGGTATCAATCCTGAGCTCGGCAGCAAACTGGCGGATTTGGCTAACTATCTGCTCTCGAAGAAACGGATTTGCCGCGAATAGCGCGGTTCCAGCAAGTTCGCGAATAGCGAGGTAGATCAGCAGTTCGTTTCTTGGGGTCTCGAGGTCCTTGAACAGCTCCTGAAGGTTTTGCGCAACCAGGGCTGGTCGGTCATGCAATGGGATTCCAATTTCGGAGCCGATTAGAACTTGGCTCGCGAGCCCTCCCGCAGCCTGACCAAGTTGCATGGCAAACAACGTAGCGCCGGCGTTGCCAAGAAAGTTAGTCGCTGAACCCAGAGAGCTCTTGAGCTCTTCGGGCATTGACTCTGATAGCGACTCATTCAGGGCTTTCGCCATGCTGATTGCAATTGGCTCGCTCAGTTTCCTAAACAGCGGCATCGCGTCTTGCGCCCAAACCGAGCGAGAGAGCACCTTTACCGGCTGGGTGTTTTCGAACCCGGTCTCTTCGCTCAACCAAAGTTTCGCGATTTCAAAAGCGTTCGGAATTTCAGACTGGAGCCCGGCCTCAACTGTCTGCTCCGAAGCTTTGGCTATAGAAGCCGCTTGCGAGAGTGCTAACTCCCAGTTCACCGCTTCTGCGGAGCCAGAAAACATTGTTTGAAAGTTTGACATCAGGCTCTGAAGCATTCCTGGATTTGACATCAGGCCACTGATCTTTTCGAGCATGGCAGGATCGAGCTTGCCCGACTCCATCATTTCGCGAATCAGTCGCTCGAGTTCGTTTGGATCTGGTTGCTCGTTCACTCAATACCTCTGCCAACAAAGCTAACGCCAAATCCTTGGTGTGGTTGCAACATTTGTCTTGTTCGCCGAAGGCGTGAGAAGCCAGAGCAGTTTGTCAGAGTGGCAACCTAACATTTAGCTAATGACTTTTTTCAGAGGCGATCGGCCAACTCGTAGACCCAGAAGTTGGGCAATCACAGGACTTCTTGTGCTCGCCCTGGTTTCGCTAGCTGCTGTACCTAGCGGCTATGTGATTCAAAGACCAGGCGCGGTTTTCAACGTCATGGCCGAAGTGGATAACAAGCCCGTCATCACATCAGATGATCTCAAGTCGTTCCCATCCGAGTCACGTTTTGATGTAACTACGATCTCACTCCTTGGTAATCGTGAGAACAACCCGAACTGGATTCAGGTGCTCTTTGCCTGGGCTGACCCAAATCAGGTCGTACTTCCATTAGATGAGGTATTCCCACCTTCCAAAACAACGGAACAAGTCAGGGCAGAGAGCACAGCCCAAATGGAAATCTCCCAGCAGGATGCCATTGCTGTGGCCTTGACTCACCTCGGATACCAGGTGCCAAGGCGCCTCTATGTGAACGCGGTTATGGAAGACACTCCAGCCTCGGGTTTGGTGGTTGCCGGCGACTTTGTACTCTCTGCTGGAGGAGTGCGAGTCGAAACTTTTGAACAGCTTCGCGAGCAAATCACAAATACCAATGGCGAGGCTATGGAGCTTGTTGTTGAGCGCAAAGGCAAGGAAGTGAACCTAAAACTCAAGCCTCAGGCGCGAGACGGAAGTTTCTACATCGGCGCCATGGTGGGTTACACCTATGAGTTTCCTAAAAAGGTCGCTCTCCAGTTAGGAGACGTTGGCGGACCAAGTGGTGGGTTGATGTTCACCTTGGGAATTGTGGATCGCTTCACCCCGGGGTCATTGGCTGAAAATCACCATGTAGCGGGCACCGGAACCATCTCAGGAGAGGGTCAAGTCGGGCCGATTGGCGGTATTCGATTGAAGATGATTGCCGCCAAGAATGCTGGCGCGGAATTGTTTTTAGTTCCAGAGAAAAACTGTGAAGAAGCTGAAGGTTTTGTGCCAGAGGGTTTGGCTGCGGTTTCCGTGGCAAACTTTGAGGAAGCAATCCAAGCAGTAGAAAAACTAACTTCGGGGGAGTCCTTCCCCGCGCTTACGTGTAAGACCAACTAGGAGCATCTGTGACCTTCCCAACACCTGCCCCACGCAAGGTATCGCCTCTTTCGATTGCCTTTGGAATCCTGGCCGCCATTGCTTTCGTGCTGTTTAGCGCAGCTGGCGTCTACACCGATTGGCTGTGGTTCAGACAGCTTGGTTTTGAGGGTGTATTCGTTAACCAAATTCTGGGTCAGATTGTTGCCTTTGCCGCAGGGTTTGCGGTTATGGCAATTTCGGTTGGTATTGCACTCGGCATCGCCTGGAAGACCAGGCCTGTTTACGTGCGGATGCCAGGAGAGTCCCCTTTCGAGGCCTACCAGCAGATGATCGAGGGCCTTCGCAAGGTTGTAATGATTGGCCTACCCATTGGTCTAGGAATCTTCGGCGGTCTGATTATGTCGCGGGAGTGGGAGAGCGCCGCTCTGTTTCTAACCTCGTCCGACTTTGGCGTAACTGAGGAGCAGTTCGGGCTGGATGCATCCTTCTATGTTTTCCAGCTGCCATTTTTACAGCTGATCATCGGCTACCTCTCCGGGGCCGTGCTTCTGGCCGGTCTGGTTAGCGGCGCCGTCCACGTTATCTACGGATCGGTGCGATTCACCGGACGGGACATTCAGGTTTCCAAGGCTGCTCGAGTTCAGCTGTCAATTCTTATCGCGGGTTACCTAGTGATGCAGGGTGCGAGCCTCTGGCTGGACCAGTACGCCACAGTTACCACCTCGGGATCTCTCTTCACTGGAGCGAATTACACCGATGCGAATGCTGTGATCCCTGGTTTGCAAATCCTTGCCATGATCTCCGTGGTCGTTGCGCTTGCCTTCTTGTTCACCGCCTTCATTGGAAAATGGCGCATTTCGATAATTGCTACCGCTCTTATGGTTGTGAGTTCCCTGGTCCTATCTGGTCTGTACCCATGGCTGGTCCAGACTTTTCAGGTTGTTCCAAACGAGCGAACCTTGGAGAGTAAATTCCTTCAGCGCAACATCGATGCAACCAGAGAGGCATTCGGCCTCGATTCTGTTGAAGTTGTTGAGTATGACGCCAAGGTTGTCGCAGAGCCGGGTGCGCTGAAGAACGATGCCAAAACCACCGCATCAATCCGCATTTTGGATCCAGCTTTGGTTAGCGATGCGTTTAGGCAGCTTGAGCAGTATCGCCAGTACTACAGCTTCCCAAATCGTCTGCATGTTGATCGATACACGATTGATGGTCAGACCCAAGACACCGTAGTGGCGGTTCGCGAGTTGAACCAGGCTGGTCTAGGAGACTCGCAGTCTTGGTACAACTCCACCATTGTCTACACCCATGGTTTCGGCTTGGCTGCCGCCTATGGAAACAAGCGCGACAATGATGGAAAGCCGTTGTTTCTGCACTCTGGTATTCCACCGGTTGGCAAGCTAGGGGAGTTTGAGCCAAGGGTTTATTTCAGCCCCAACTCACCGCTCTACTCAATCGTTGGTGCCCCAGCGGGTGCCGAGCCTCTGGAGTTTGACTACCCAGCTGGTGAGGACGGTCAGCGCGAGACCTACACGACCTTCTCAGGAGACGGTGGTCCAAAGATTGGTGACCTGCTAACTAGGGTCGCCTATGCTCTGAAGTTCCAAAGTGAGCAGATATTGCTCTCGGATGCAATCAACGCAGAATCTCAGATTCTTTACAACCGAGCACCAGCACAGCGTGTTCAGGAAGTCGCTCCGTATCTGACCCTGGACAGCGAGGTTTACCCAGCAATCGTTGATGGTCGCATCAAGTGGATAGTCGACGGCTACACCTTGAGCAACCGCTTCCCTTATTCAAATCTGGAAAACTTCGGACAGTCAGTCCTCGACTCGGCATCAGAAGGGTTCCGAGGCGGTATCGGATCTGTTAACTACATTCGTAACTCGGTCAAAGCAACCGTTGATGCATATGACGGATCAGTGGATCTTTACCAATGGGATGACCAGGATCCAATTTTGAAAGCCTGGATGCAGGTTTACCCAAACACCATTCAGCCAAAGTCAGAGATGAGTGCCGAGCTGATGGCCCATGTTCGTTATCCGAGCGATCTGTTCAAGATGCAGCGTTCAGTACTTGGTCGCTATCACGTAACTGAGGCCGGTGCGTTCTACTCACAGCAGGACGCTTGGATGACTCCAAACGATCCGGTTGGTAGCAACAGCCTGGGAACCCTCCAGCCTCCCTACTACCTAACGATGCAAACCCCTGGTCAGACTCAGAGTGCATTCTCGCTCTACTCGACCTTCATTCCTAAGTCGACCGGAGAGACAACTCGAAACGTTCTCACCGGGTATCTAGTTGCCAATTCGGATGCTGGATCGAAGGCTGGAGAGGTCAGTGACAGCTACGGACGCCTGACTCTTCTCAACCTACCGCGAGAGACTATCGTTCCGGGCCCAGGTCAGGTGCAGAACAACTTCAACGCAGACAGCAATGTTTCATCCCTCCTTAACTTGCTGCGTCAGGGATCAACGCGAGTCCTGAACGGAAACTTACTCACACTTCCAGTGGGTGGCGGATTGCTCTACGTGCAGCCGGTTTACGTCGAGTCAACAGGCGAAACTAGCTATCCGCTTCTGCAAAAAATCCTGGTGGCTTTCGGTGACCAAATTGCATTTGAGGACACTTTGGATGAAGCACTGGATGTGCTTTTCGGTGGGGACAGTGGCGTCGAACCTTCACCTAGCGAGCCGGGCACGGGTGCTTCAAGCTCGGCCTCGGTCAGCCCAGGTGTTGACTCCGGCTCCAACCCGGCATTGAGCGCGGCACTGAACCGAGCCAGCAAGGCTCTGCAGGATAAGCAAGCGGCTTTGGCGGCCGGAGACTGGACCGCCTTTGGTGAGGCAGACGCGCGATTGGCGCGTGCCATCGAGGATGCTTTGGCTGCACTGGACTAATTCCGAAGCAGCTGGTAACATTTGAACTTCGCCGCGGGGTGGAGCAGTTCGGTAGCTCGCCGGGCTCATAACCCGGAGGTCGTAGGTTCAAATCCTGCCCCCGCAACCAATCAGAAACAGCCCCTTCGGGGGCTGTTTTCTTTTCTGTGAATAACTTTTTTTGCGCAATCAAGTTTTTGCCTAACCTCACCAAATGCCCCTTCTGCTTCTCCTCGTGCTCTTACTCAGTGGCTGCTCAGGAAGTGCTGAGTCAAAACTGATTGACAGTTACCTCGCTGACTCCGCAGCTGGCAAGCAATCCCATGCTTTGACGGGCCGAGCATTGATCGCTCAGCAACGAGCGCTCGCCTTAGTTTCAGCGCTTGGGTGGTCTCAATCTGGATCTGCAAAGTATTCGGACCTTGAGGTCATAGAAGGAGGCGTAGTTCGTTTTTGCCTTGATGTTTCTGAAGTTGGCTTTATGGATGCGGCTGGAAATCAAGTCGAGCTTTCGAGGCCGGTTGAGAAACTGCTAATGAGCTCGAAGTTCGTTTCTGTGGGGCAGGAATTGAGGATCGAAAATCTAGAGGAGGTCGGCAGATGTTAGTCGAGCTTGCGCTGATGATGGGGCTTGCGAGCGCTTGTGATGCAACTCTCGCTGCACTTGGAATCTGCAGTTCTCAATGCGACGACGCCGAGGTCCCCAATGGCTCATTTTCACTTTGTGCAACCAAGGAAGAAAAGAGCACCTCTGCCAAGCCCAACGAGAAACCTATGCGGGAGTGCAAGTACTACGTGAATGGAACTATTGATGTGCCAACCCAAACGATTATTACCGCATGGGTGGAGGTGGGTTCTCGGCCGTGCATTGGTGATCAACCAGTTGAGCCCAAAGTTATCTACAAAACAATTTCGGAGCAGCTCGATGACATCTTCAGTGCCCGAGCTCAACCACCTTTGGCGTTCACGGATGCTAGATCCAGGCCCGAGCCTTTTGAGCCGATCAGGCTTTGGGTTGAGGTTGAGACGCAACAGTATGCAGGGTCACTATTTGGAGAGCCAGCGAAAATAAGGTTTCGCCCGGAGGCTACACGGTGGGATTTTTCTGAGGGTAGCGATGGCTATGGTCAATCAGTCACCATTGGCTTCTCTCGACTTGGTGAAAACTGGGCGCAGGCCAGGGTGCGTTTTTCGGTTGACTATGAAACGGGAGGACAGTGGACTTACAACGCTGCAGAATTTTGGCTATCAAGTAATCGCATCAATTTTGTGATTTTTGACCCACCACGCAGGACTCTTCTGATAACTCCGTAAGGCTAAGGAAGTATTCAGGAATAATCCATAAAATCTCCAGAGTTGCTGCTTGATAATCGAGAGCAACGAAAGGCGATCGAAATGTCCAATGAGTGGAATCGTTCCTCAGACGCACAGTTTCTTGTCACTCCGACTTACCAGGCACCCGCACCTTTGAAGCCCAAGAAGTCTGGAAGCAAGGTGTTTCGACCGCTCGGGATCGCCATCCTTGCACTCAGCACCGCCGTGGTAGGCGGCATCATTGCTTCGAGTGCATTTACGCTGTCGTACCTCACACTTAGCCAACCAGCACCAGTTGTGGTGAACAACACCCAGCAGGTTAACTGGGTGACCGGGGCTGCCGCCAACGCATCACCTTCAGTAGTTACCCTCGCAGTTAGCTCCGACATGTCATCGGGTTCAGGTTCGGGTGTGATCCTCACCGAGGATGGCTACATCCTCACTAACGCTCACGTGGTCACCCTCAGCGGCCTAACCGAAGATGCCCAAATTGCCGTGCAGCTTGCTACCGGTGAGGTTTACCGGGCCAAGTTGGTCGGGTTTGACTCCGTCTACGACCTCGCCGTGATCAAGATCAACGCGTCTGGGTTGAAACCAATCGTGTTCTCAGACTCTGACAACCTCAACGTTGGTGAAGATGTAGTTGCCATCGGAGCACCTCTGGGGCTGGCTTCAACCGTTACCCAGGGAATCATCTCTGCCCTTGACAGAACTATCCAGGTGGCAAGCTCAGAGGTAAACGGCGACAACAGTGGTCTGCAGTTCTGGACCGGTAATGGCAGTGCGCCAATCAGCCTTCAGGTAATTCAGACCGATGCTGCAATTAACCCAGGAAACTCGGGCGGTGCACTGGTAAACAGCACCGGTGAGCTGATCGGTATCAACGTGGCGATTGCGACTGCTGGAGGTGGAGAGTCTGGCAGCATCGGTGTCGGCTTTGCTATTCCTTCTAACACCGCAAATCGAATCGCGCAGGAAATTGTCAACACCGGATCTGCTTCCCACGGTCTACTGGGGGCTTTGGTGCGTGACAACTCGGAAGCTGACTCCTCCTTCTCAACCGGTGCCTTGGTTGAGGATCTGACTGAGGGCGGTGCAGCGGAGCGAGCGGGAGTTCGCATCGGTGATGTGGTCGTGAAGTTTGCCGGCAAGCGAGTAAACGGAGCATCGGATCTCACAGCTTTGGTCCGGGCTCAGGCTGCAGGAGCAAAGGTTCAGGTTGAGGTATTGCGCGATGGTGTCGTGCTTTCCCTCAGCGCAACCTTGGGTGATGCCTCGGACCTAAAATAAGCCGCATGGAAACCCAACCAATTTCATCGACCCTGACCGAAGAACAGGTCGAAATAGATAGTGGCGACCACGAGCGTTACTCGCACTATGTAAACAAAAACAAGATTGTTGAATCTGCCGTGATGGGCAGTGCTGTGGTGGCGCTTTGTGGCAAGGTCTGGGTTCCATCACGCGATCCACAGAAGTTTCCGGTTTGTCCAACCTGCAAAGAGATCTACGAAAACCTGCTCAAGGATTAGACAAACTCGGTTGGAATCGCAGGCTCACCCCGCGAGAGCCTGAGCGCTGTCGAGGGCAGCTCGGCGAGGGCTGATTTGTGGTGGTCTCTGGCTTGAGCCAGTGTGGGTTTCGACACCGACTGACCCGCTTTGATGTATTCAACCTGCAATTCTCTGCCGGATGCCGAATCCGAAATCAGCTCACCGGTGGCGGTTGAACCACTCAGTTCACGAACGGCCCTCTTTTTGCCTCCGCGCGAAGCTTTGTTTGCCGACTTCTTCGCCACCGAGTGCCAACTGGCCCCATCAAAGTGCGAGACCAGCTTGTAAACGAATCCAGCCGTTGGTGATCCGGAGCCTGTCACTAGAGATGTACCGACTCCGTAGTTGTCTACAGGAGCTTGGGCAAGGGCCGCAATGGTGTACTCATCTAGGTCGCTAGTCACTGTGATTTGAGTCTTTGTCGCACCCAAGCTATCCAAAAGCCTTCTTACTTCAATTGCAGAAGCGACCAAGTCGCCTGAGTCAAGGCGCACGGCATGCAGCTGGCCATTTGTCAGCTCCACAGCTTTTCTGACGGCACGCTCAACGTCGAAAGTGTCGACTAGCAGTGTTGTTGAGTTGCCAAATGCGCTCAGTTGTGACTCAAACGCCTGATCCTCAGAATCGTGCAACAAAGTGAAAGAGTGAGCACTGGTTCCAAAAGTAGGAATGCCATACCTCATCCCTGCCTCGAGATTGCTGGTGCCATCAAAACCAACGAGATATGCAGCTCTAGCAGCCGCAACCGCGGCAGACTCATGAACTCGCCTGCCACCCATTTCGATCAACTTTCGGCTACCGGCGGCCGAGCGCATTCTCGCTCCAGCCGATGCCACGGCCGAATCAAAATTGAGTATGGACAGTATTACTGTCTCAAGCATTACCGCGTCAGCGAAGGATCCCTCAACAGTCAAGACAGGAGAGTGGGGGAAGAAGATCTCCCCTTCTTGATAGCCAGAGATGTTGCCCTGAAATTTATAACTCTCAAGAAACTTCAGAGTCTGTGAATTGACGACCGCATTTTGCTCCAGGTAAGCAAGTTGCTCAGGGGTGAACCTGAAGTCAGTCACTGCATCTAGCACTCGATCAATGCCAGCCAGCACCCCAAATCGTCTACCGGCAGGCAGCGATCGAGTGAAGACTTCAAAAACGCATGGGCGCGAGGCTTTGCCAGAGTGCAGGGCAGCCTGAACCATGGTCAGTTCATAGCGATCGGTATAAAGTGCGACAGACACCACACCAGCCTAATCAGCCAAGGCTCTCAGCCCTAGACTTACCTCGTGGATCCAAGACCAATTGGTGTATTCGACTCAGGCGTCGGCGGCCTAACCGTAGCTCGAGCGATTATTGACCAGCTGCCCCACGAATCCATTGTCTACGTTGGCGATACCGCAAACTCCCCGTATGGTCCAAAGCCAATCTCCGAGGTGCGTGAGCTGGCACTTCGAGTTATGGATGAGCTCGTAGCATCTGGAGTGAAGCTATTAGTTATCGCTTGCAATTCAGCATCGGCAGCGGTGCTGCGTGATGCGAGAGAGCGCTACACAGCGAAGCTCGGTGTCCCAGTAGTTGAGGTGATTCAACCTGCTGCTCGAAGAGCGGTTGCATCGTCGCGCAATCGCAAGGTCGGTGTCATCGGCACTGTAGCCACAGTCACCTCTGGCGCTTACGATGATGCCTTTGCAGCGGCCGTAGACCTTGAATTGCACACGCAAGCATGCCCAAGTTTTGTTGATTTTGTAGAGCGCGGGATAACTTCCGGACCTGAGGTATTGAAAGCTGCAAGCGAATACCTTGCGCCGCTTAAGGCCGCGGGGGTAGACACCCTGGTACTTGGATGCACTCACTACCCACTTCTTCAAGCGGCTATCTCCTACGTAATGGGCGACAAAGTCACGCTGGTCTCTTCAGCCGATGAAACCGCTAACGATGTGTTCAGGACGCTGACCGAGCATGACTTGCTCGCGCCTGATAACTCTGTGGCCAACCACAAGTTCTTTTCTACCGGCGACGAAGCCCAATTCGCTAAGTTGGCGCGAAGATTCTTAGGGCCGGAAGTCCAAAGCGTAGAAAAACTTCACTGATCAATAAGGAAGCAATGTCTAGACCCGCACAAAGAGCAAATGACCAACTTAGACCGGTCACCATCGAGCGCAATTTCACGATTCACGCCGAGGGCTCGGTTTTGGTTAGCTTTGGCAACACCAAAGTGTTGTGCAATGCCTCGTTTACACCCGGAGTTCCAAGGTTCAAGAAAGACTCCGGTGAAGGTTGGGTGACCGCCGAATACTCAATGCTTCCCCGCGCGACACACGACCGGAGTGACAGAGAGGCCGTCAAGGGCAAGATTGGTGGCCGCACTCACGAGATTTCAAGGTTGATCGGCCGTTCGCTGAGGGCCGTCATCGATTTCAAGGCACTCGGAGAAAACACAATCGTGATTGACTGCGATGTCATTCAGGCCGATGGCGGCACCAGGACCGCGGCTATCACCGGTGCATACGTCGCCCTCGTTGATGCCATTGAGTGGGCGAAGAAAAACGGCCACATCTCAAAAGATGCCAAGGCGATCATCGATTCAGTGGCCGCGGTTTCGGTTGGGGTGGTTGATGGCAATCCAGTCACCGACCTTGAGTATGTTGAGGACGTCAGGGCCGAGACTGACATGAACGTGGTTATCACTGGGCGCGGACTATTTGTCGAAGTTCAGGGAACAGCAGAAGGCGCACCTTTTTCAAAAGCGGAGCTGGACCAACTTCTCGATCTTGCAACCAAGGCAGGCGCAGAGCTAACACAAATTCAAAAGCAAGCACTGGCGGGATAGCCCATGAAGTTGGTTTTCGCTACCGGAAACGCGCACAAACTCTCCGAGGCGAGAGCGATTCTGTCCGGAGTCGGCATAGAGGTTGAGTCCTATAACGGCCCTGAGCCAAAAGAATCGGGCACGAGCTTTCTGGAGAACGCCCTGATCAAAGCTCGCGCCGCGTTTGAGGCGACTGGCTTGCCAGCGTTTGCCGATGATTCGGGCATCAGTGTCGAGGTGATGGGGGGAGCCCCCGGTATTTTCTCCGCCATTTGGTCAGGAGGCAGGGACGACAAAACCAACCGTGACCTGCTCCTTGCCCAGATGGCAGATATCGATGATCCTCATCGTGCGGCAAGTTTCGTCTGCACCATCGCCTATGTTTCTGAAACTGAAGAAATCAGTTTCACCGGAGTGTGGCCGGGTCGTTTGGCCAAGGAGTCCAGTGGAGCCAATGGATTTGGTTATGATCCTGTTTTTATCCCTGAGGCGTTTGAGGTTTCCGCAGCCGAACTTGAGCCCGAGGTAAAGAATGCACTTTCTCACCGATTCATGGCGCTAACCCAAATGCAGGGCTATTTTTCCGAAAAATAGCGGTCGCTCTCGGCGAATTGTAAAAAATGTAAAGAGCATTTTTGTAAGCCGATACAGCATTGTTATCCGAATGTAACCGCTTCCAGTGGAAGTCTGGTTTCAGAAGCCAATAATCTAAAGTCACCCTCCAATCGTGAGGTTCGCCGTTTGGCGATTTCGAAAGGAAAAATATGTCAACACTACGTCGCCGCGCTGTTGCGTTTGGTGCGACTGCTGTTGCAGCTACCCTGGTTTTGGCCGGTTGCGCAAGCTCCGAGACCGCTACCGAGGAGA
>JBEENY010000036.1:0-14666 GCA_041191905.1 Actinomycetota bacterium | reverse complement strand
CACGGCGATCACGCTGCCACTGAGCAGGTCACCGAGTGGACTCAGCATTGCGGCGAGAACTATGGTCGCAGCTAACAGCCGCGCCCTAACCCCGCCGGCTATGTCTCTCCCAGATGCTGCAACCGAGAAAATAAGGACGGTCAAAACCATCACCATCGACCACTGGCTCAGTTCGTAGTCAGAGCTGAGGACTGTTCCCAGTACAAGTAGCGCACCCAGGAACCATGAACCCACATCCACGCTGGTACTAGAGCGAAGGTGCGGCATTGAATAAGTCAAAAACAAGAAACCCACTACTGCGATAGCAATAGCCGCCCAAAGCCAGGTGCCCGAGTAGACAGGTGTGGCAAATCGCCCAAACGCTAGCAATCCGGCCAGAGCTGCGGTACCCATCACACCAAAGGTGATGGCATGAAAACGTGCTGGGGTTGCTTGGCTAATCAATGCCACGAGCCCAGCCATTGCAACGACAATGGCCTGATAACCAAAACCAAGCTCGATCGAACCGATCTGGGTGTTGTTTTCGACTGCAGTCAGCAACATAAGCGAAAGACCGGTCAACACAAGCGGGGCGAAAAGATATACGCCTCGCCCGCCAAAAACGGCCGCGGAGCGAAGTATCGGATGTAGGTCATGGGAGCGCAAACCGGTGCTTGCTAGTAAAGCAACTAGGGCACCCAGTGCGTATGCAATCAACAGGTCTAATCCATAGACATCGAGCCAAACGCTCACACCGGTGGTGATCAGAGCAAGCATCAGAGCACGGTTGTAACCAGCCGCAAATTGAGCGAGCTTCAGTCGCTGAGTCAGTACTTTTCTTCTGGTGACGACTTGAATCTCGGATGTGAAGGTGGGTTCTGGTGCCTGCTGTGCCGGGCGTTGTTCTTCAAGCGGTGGGAAAAGTTCAGCCAAGGTTTCACGAATCAAACCACGAGAGAGAGCATCGTCCTGTGATCTCATGCGCTCGAACCACGACTCGAGTGCTTTGGCGTCCGCTTCGCGAAGTCGTTGCTGTTCTGAAATTAGATTTTGAGCCCGCTCGATGCCGGTGTTGTCAGAAGGGAACTTAGAGAGTTTGGAGGCAAGCTCGGCGTCGCTAAGCGCTCTGCGCTTTGGACGCTCGAGTTCCTCCATAGTCGCCTAACTAAAGGGGTCGAGTGGGCCCTACCGGGCTCGAACCGATGACATCCACGGTGTAAGCGTGGCGCTCTACCAACTGAGCTAAAGGCCCGCCCGAAATACTAGTGGGTTTTTTCTAGGAAACCAACTCGAGAGCTTTTTTGTAGTCGTTGAGCGATCTCGCTTCACCCGGTCCGTTTACGAACTTGGCTACCAAAGTGCCCTCGGCATCAATCACGAAGGTGGCCCGAGTCGCGATTCCGCGTTCCTCCAGGAATACCCCGTAGTCGCTCGCAACTTTGCCATGTGGCCAAAAATCAGCAAGTAGGTCGAACTTGTACCCCTCTTGCTCGGCGAATTTGGCCTGCACGAACTTCGAGTCGACGCTGATGCCCAGGAGCTTTACGCCATTTGATTCAAACAACGAGAGATTGTCCCTGAGCTCACAGAGTTCTCCGGTGCAGATTCCGGAGAAGGACAGTGGGTAAAAAACCAAGACGACCGGGGTGCCTCGGAGCGAGGACAGGCTTACTTCCTCACCGAACTGATTTTGCAGTTTGAAATCTGGTGCTAGTTCTCCGACCACAGCCATGGTTGATCCCTTCAAGTTTGAGTCTGAGACGAAATTCCTCAGGCTCAAAGAATAAACTAGGCGAGTTCACACAAGAACTCTCACCAACCAGCCACGAAAAGAGGCTCTGATGTCCTTCAACGATCGCGACGCATTCTCAACCAATTCTGCTGATCGTGACCCCCAAGAGACTCAGGAGTGGCTGGAATCACTAGAGGCAGTTGCGGCACATTCCGGACGCGGCCGTGCTCGCGAGCTAATGCAGTCGCTACTACGCCGTAGTCACGAACTTCAGTTGAATGTCCCACTGGTTCCTACAACTGACTACATCAACACGATCTCTCCAGAGGACGAGCCTTCTTTCCCTGGTGACGAGCAGCTGGAGCGCACATATCGAGCCTGGATGCGCTGGAATGCAGCAATCATGGTTCACCGTGCTCAGCGCCCTGGCATTGCGGTTGGTGGGCACATTTCATCTTTTGCCTCAAGCGCTTCGCTCTACGAGGTTGGTTTCAACCACTTCTTCAAAGGTCACGACCACCCGGCTGGAGCCGACCAAATCTTTGTTCAGGGCCACGCCTCCCCCGGGCCTTACGCTCGCGCTTTCCTTGAGGGTCGCCTTTCGGAGGCTGACATGGATGCCTTCCGCCAGGAGAAGTCACGTCCTGGTCGCGGACTTCCAAGCTATCCACACCCAAGACTTATGCCGGACTTCTGGCAGTTCCCAACGGTCTCGATGGGGCTTGGACCAATCAATGCGATCTACCAAGCTCAGTTCAACCGCTATTTGCAGGGAAGAGGTTTCAAGGACACCTCCGAGCAGCATGTTTGGGCATTCCTTGGCGATGGCGAGCTAGATGAGGTCGAGAGCCGGGGCGCACTTCAGTTGGCTGCTAATGATGGCCTGGACAACCTCACCTTCGTCGTTAACGCAAACCTGCAGCGTCTTGATGGTCCAGTTCGTGGTAACGGCAAGATCATCCAGGAGCTGGAGAGCTTCTTCCGCGGTGCGGGTTGGAACGTAATCAAAGTCATCTGGGGTCGCGAGTGGGATGACCTACTAGCTCGAGACCACGATGGCGCACTGGTTGACCTTATGAACCGCACCCCCGACGGTGACTACCAGACCTACAAGGCAGAATCAGGTGGCTTCATCCGCGAGAACTTCTTCGGCCGCGATCACAGAACTCGCGCGCTGGTTGAGAACCTAAGCGATGACCAGATCTGGGGTCTAAAGCGCGGAGGTCACGACTACAAGAAGATTTACGCCGCTTATCAGGCCGCCATGAACCACAAGGGTCAGCCAACCGTAATTATCGCTAAGACGGTCAAGGGTTACGGTCTTGGAAAAGCATTTGAGGCGAGAAACGCGACGCACCAGATGAAGAAGTTGACGCTTGAGAACCTGAAGGACTTCAGGGATCAGATGCAGATTCCGATTACTGATGCGCAGCTTGAGGCAGACCCATATCAGCCTCCTTACTACCGACCTGATTCTTCAACACCAGAGATCGAGTACCTGCACGAGCGCCGCAGGGCACTGGGTGGTTACCTCCCAGAGCGTCGAACCAACTTCGTCTCGTTTGCACTCCCCGATGAGAAGGCCTATGAATTCCCACGCAAGGGCTCGGGCAATCAGGAAGTCGCAACCACAATGGCCTTTGTCCGCATGCTCAAGGACATCCTGAAGGCACCAGGTCTTGGCGAACGCGTTCAGTTGATCATTCCTGACGAGGCACGCACCTTTGGTATGGATGCTTTCTTCCCTACCGCAAAGATCTACAACCCGAATGGTCAGAAGTATCTATCGGTTGACCGCGAGCTGTTGCTTAGCTACAAAGAAGCCCAAAACGGTCAGATCCTGCACACCGGAATCAACGAGGCTGGCTCTGTCGCAGCATTCACTGCTTCCGGTTCAAGCTATGCAACCCACGGACAGCCAATCATTCCGTTCTATGTCTTCTACTCAATGTTTGGATTCCAACGCACAGCAGACGCAATCTGGCTTGCGGGCGACCAAATGGTGAGAGGCTTCATGATCGGAGCAACCGCGGGTCGGACCACCCTAACCGGCGAAGGTTTGCAGCACGCTGACGGCCACTCCCCTGTAATCGCAAGCACAAACCCTGCAGTTGTTACTTACGACCCAGCCTATGGCTACGAGATTTCCCACATCGTCAGAAGTGGTATCGAGCGAATGTATGGCGGAAAGCACGTCGACCCGAACGTGATGTACTACATCACCGTTTACAACGAGCCAATGCTTCAGCCAGCAGAGCCAGAGAATGTGGACATCGAGGGTATCGAGCGAGGCATCCACCTAATTTCCAAGAACTCTGCCGATGGCCACAAGGCTCAGATTCTTGCTTCGGGAGTTGCCGTTCCTTGGGCCCTAGAAGCTCAACAGCTACTCCTTGAGTTTGGTGTCTCGGCCGACGTTTGGTCTGTAACCAGCTGGACCGAGCTAAGACGTGATGGCTTGGCAGCGGATGAGGAGAAGTTCCTGAACCCGTCACAGCCGGGCAGAACCCCGTACATCACCCAGAAGTTGCAGGATGCCTCAGGACCAAAGCTCGGCGTTAGCGACTACATGCATTCGGTCCCTGACATGATCCGCCCATGGGTCCCAGGAAAGTACGCAACCCTCGGAGCGGATGGTTTTGGTTTCTCCGATACTCGCGCCGCGGCTCGCAGATTCTTCAAGATCGACGGCCCTTCGATTGCGGTTCGTGTGATCGAGCAGTTGATCGAGAAGGAGAAACTCGCCCCTGAGCTTGCCGAGCAGGCAATCGCGAAATTCAGACTTCACGATGTGACTGCGGGAACCAGTGGATCGGCCGGTGGAGACGCATAGCGATCTCGCCTGGCTGAACTCCATAGCGGGTGAGCTGGCAACCGCCACCATAGGGCGGTTGGATGAAACCTTGCCCTGGTATTCAGCAATGCCGCCTGCACGCCGCGCTGCAATCGGTTCTGTCGCCCAACGCGGCATTTCAAGCTTCATCGATTGGTATCGCGACCCTGGTTCTCAACCCTGGGTCGCGGCTGATGTTTTTGACTCGGCACCGAGGGAGCTCCTGCGATCGATTTCGCTGCAGGAGACGCTCCAGGTGATTCGCGTTGTTGTCCAAATGGTCGAGGAGCGAGTTGTTGCCGAGCAGCCAAAGCTTAAGGAGGCCGTGCTTACCTACTCACGTGAAATCGCCTTCAGTGCAGCTGATGTGTACGCGCGAGCAGCAGAAGCAAGGGGGCTCTGGGATGCTCGATTAGAAGCTCTGGTGGTCGATTCGATTGTTAGTGGTGAGAGTTCTCAGGAGATTAGTTCACGTGTAGCCGCACTAGGTTGGCGAGCAGATGGGCAGGTCGCAGTTCTACTTGGCTCCACCCCGCCAACTCAGGATCCAGATGCGATTCGCAAGATCGCGAGGAAATCAGGTGCAGATGTGCTACTTGGGGTCCAAGGTCGCCGTCAGGTCGCTGTAATCGGGCTTCTTGAGGGGCAGCAACAAGCTGAAGAGCGCATTCGGGCTATCAGCCTTTTGCTCGAGCCGCACTTCGGGCAAGCCGCGCTGATCCTCGGTCCTACCGTTTCAGTGGTTTCGGATGCCAGCCGTTCCGCGAGAGCAGCTTTGAGTGCAAACACTGTATCCGGCGCCATGCGCACAATCACAAGGCCTTTGCTGGCGGATGACTTATTGCCCGAACGCGCAATGGCCGGAGATTCAATGGCTCGCTCCGCCTTGATTGAGCGCTACTACACCCCTCTTGCCAATGAGGCTCCCGAGTTATTGCAAACCCTGCGCAGCTACCTTGATACTGGAGGCTCCCTAGAGGGCTGCGCCCGAGAACTATTTGTTCACGCGAACACAGTTCGCTATCGCCTCAAGCGCGTTGCTGAGGAGGTCGGGCTTGACCCAACAGAAGCTCGCAGCGGATTCGTACTGCAGATCGCGATGACACTGGGTGCGATTAGTGACTCTGAGTCAGGGTTGAAGCGATAGGTTGTTGAGATGCGAATAGTTGCATGTCCAGGTCAGGGCTCCCAGAGCGAAGGGTTTCTAAAGCCTTGGATTGAGCAGATCCCGGGTTTCGAGGAGACCCTAAAAACACTCGGTGAGGCAGCCAGCCGTGACCTTGTGTGGCTCGGTACTGAGGCTCCCGAAGAGATCATCAAGGACACCTCAAACGCGCAACCACTGATTGTCGGTGCGTCTATTGCGGCCTATCGAACCGCGTTAGTCGGGCACGGATTTGAAGTAGCAGTTGGTCACTCCGTTGGCGAGTTCGCTGCCGCCGCAATCGCTAGCATCCTGACCGATGAGGATGCCATGAGACTTGTGTCGGTGAGGGCAGACGCCATGGCCGAGGCTGCGGCCTTGCAGGAAACCTCTATGGCCGCGGTTCTTGGAGGTGAGTCCAGTCAAGTCCTTCAGGAACTCGAGGCGCGCGGACTGCAGGCGGCCAATTTCAATGGTGCCGGTCAGATCGTTGCGGCTGGATTGAAGGCTTTGATTTCCGAGCTGGTTTCCAACCCAATCCAAGGCACTCGTTGCATCGAGCTAAAGGTTGCCGGCGCATTCCACACCATCTTCATGCACAGCGCTGTTGCAAAGCTAAAGACGGCCTCACAGAATGTTGCCATTAGCGATCCAGGCATGGCGATCTACACAAACAAAACAGGTAAGTGTGTTTCCAGCGGTCAGGAGTTCGTTGAGCTGATGATTAGCCAGGTGGCGAACCCGGTTCGCTGGGATCTTTGCATGGAGAACCTGAATATTGCCGGTGCAGAGCTGATCGAGCTTCCACCAGCTGGTGCACTCGCTGGACTTGCTAAGCGTGGCATGCCAAACGCCTCGGCCCTCGCCATCAAGACGCCGCAAGATTTAGAGAAACTAGGAAACTAATGCCGCTCAAGCAAAACCCAACCCGAGAATTCACAAGGATCTATTCACTCGGTGCCTCCCGGGGAAACCGGGTGGTAACAAATGATGAAATCGCTGGTCCGATCGACTCTTCAGATGAGTGGATTAGACAGCGGACAGGTATTGTCACGCGAAAGCGAGCAGATGCAGATCAGTCACTGATCGACATGGCCTTCGAGGCATCCACCGAAGCCATAAAGAAAGCAGAAATCGAGCCCAGCAAGATCGGCGCTGTGATTGTCGCAACAATCACCTTTCCCTATCAAACACCTTCTGCAGCCAGCTTGCTCGCCGACATGGTGGGCGCTAAAGGGGCAGCGGCCTATGACATTTCGGCAGCCTGCGCTGGCTATTGCTACGGTATCGCCCAGGCTGACGCATTGATTAGATCAGGTCAGGCCGAATACGTTCTCGTGGTCGGTGCTGAAAAATTGTCCGACTACGTTTCCCCGACAGATCGCTCAATCTCCTTCCTGCTGGGCGATGGAGCGGGGGCCGCAATCGTAGGACCAAGCGACCACCCTGGTATTTCAAAGACAGTTTGGGGATCGGATGGTTCGAACTGGGACAAGGTCGGCATGACCGCCTCTCAGCTCGACTTTCGAGACCACAAGGCGGAATGGCCAACTCTGGTTCAAGAGGGTCAGAGCGTCTTCCGCTGGGCCGTCTGGGAGATGGCAAAGGTTGCCAAGCAGGCGCTTGTAGAGGCAGGACTTGAGCCCAAGGACCTATCGGCGCTGGTGACCCACCAGGCCAACATCCGAATTATTGATGAGTTTGCCAAGCAACTAGAGCTTCCGGATTCTGTCGTGGTTGCAAGGGACATTGTTGAGACTGGAAACACCTCTGCCGCTTCCATTCCGCTTGCGATGCATCGACTACTAGCCGAAGGTCAGGTTAAGTCCGGTGGCTACGCACTAGAAATAGGTTTCGGCGCAGGGCTCGCCTTCGCGGCTCAAGTGGTCGAACTCCCCTAAAATAAAGCGAAAACCAGACAACAGGAGATCAGATGGCTCTTTCCCAGGCAGAGGTCCTAGCAGGCCTTGCAGAACTAGTAAACGACGAGACCGGCATTGCAACCGATGCGGTCCAAATGGACAAGTCATTCACTGATGACCTAGATATCGACTCAATCTCGATGATGACCATCGTGGTCAACGCTGAGGACAAGTTCGGTGTAAAGATTCCAGACGAGGAAGTAAAGAACCTCATCACTGTAGCTGACGCAGTGAACTTCATCGTCGGCGCTCAGGACTAATTCATGCGTCGCGTCGTCGTCACCGGCCTTGGGGCAACCACTCCCCTAGGTGGCGACGTCGCGAGCTCATGGAAAGCACTGCTTGCAGGACAAAGTGGCATATCCACCCTCGAGCAGGATTGGGTAGAAAAGTACGAACTCCCTGTCACTTTTGCCGGTCAGGCCAAGGTGCTTGCAAGCGAAGTTCTCACCCCTCAAGAGGCAAAGAGACTTGATCCTTCTTCCCAGTTTGCCCTGATCAGCGCCCGTGAGGCCTGGAAGGATGCAGGCGAGCCAGAGGTTGCGCCAGAGCGTCTGGCAGTCGACTTTGCCACCGGAATCGGTGGAGTTTGGACTCTTCTAGATGCCTATGACACGCTCAAGGAGCGTGGCCCAAGACGCGTGCTTCCGATGACCGTCCCAATGCTCATGCCGAATGGCCCAGCAGCTGCGATCGGCATGGATCTTGGCGCTCGCGCCGGAGTGCGGACTGCCGTTAGTGCTTGCGCATCTGGCAATGAGTCAATTGCAAACGCGCTGCAGCGAATCCAGCTCGGTCAGGCAGATGTAGTTGTGGCTGGAGGTGCAGAGGCCGCAATTCACCCAATGCCGATAGCCGCCTTCGCAGCTATGCATGCTCTTAGCAAGCGAAATGACGATCCAACCCGGGCCTCTCGTCCTTATGATGTCGACCGCGACGGATTCGTCATGGGTGAGGGTGCCGGTTCACTAGTTCTAGAAGAGTACGAGCACGCAAAGGCTCGTGGCGCGAAAATTTATTGTGAGATTGTCGGAGGTGCCGTCACCTCCGACGCGTATCACATCACAGCTCCAGATCCAGAGGGTTCAGGTGCTGCTAGGGCCGTATTGGCCGCGCTGGAGCAAGCAGGCGCCAGCATCACTGATGTTGAGCATGTCAATGCCCACGCAACATCAACTCCAGTTGGAGACATCGCTGAATACACAGCAATCAAACGAGTATTTGGTGATCACACAGATTCGCTAATAGTCGCGGCTACGAAGTCGGCTACTGGTCACCTTTTGGGCGGTGCCGGAGCTATTGAGGCAGTCTTCACAATCCTCGCCCTCAAGGAGCAGATGGTTCCACCGACTATCAATCTTGAGAATCAAGACCCGGCAATTCCGCTCAACGTGCCTGGTAAACCTACGAAGCTCTCCAGGCCAGACGCCTTGGCTATCAGCAACAGCTTCGGCTTTGGTGGCCACAACGCTGTATTGGCTTTCAGAAACATCTAAGCCACTCGTAGCCTTTCGTTTTCGCGAATCACCTCGATTGCCGCTTTCCACGGCTCGCCAACGGCTCTGTTGAGAAGCGTTCGAAATTCCCCTGAACTACCCCCTGATTGCCTAAGCAACTCTTCAATCCGACCGAGGCTGAGCTGCTCCTCCCCTATCTCGTTCAGCGAGACTCTGTGGATGCCGAGACTAGGGAGAAAGCTGTAGCGTTCAGAGTCTTGTCCAAGGTGCAGTAGCTCAAAAGGAAATCCCAGGCGAGAAAGAGCTGATGCAAGCTCAGCGCGGCGAAATACATCTAAAGCAGGACTGCCTGAAATTTGGAAATTGGGTTGAGAGTCGAGACGAGATACTGAGAATGACGTGACGAATGCAGCCAGCGTATCCTCAACACTGGCTAAGTGCTGTGGAGGGATTTCACCAATCCACAGTTCGTCAACTTGCCTCATAACCACCTAGATTCGTCTTCCCCAACGATCTGCAGTGGTGAGCAAAATCTAGTCGGCTTTGTGGTCGGCTGTCAAAAACTTTCTCTTGTTCGCTCCTGCTCGACCAATTCGGCCCGATCACTGAGCTTTCCGAGTCCAGCGAAAACCTGATTCATTCTCGGATTGCCTCTGAGTTTCGCTTCATTGCGATTCAGGAAGTTCCAATAGCCGGCTGTCATCGGACATGCGTTTGGCCCAACGCGTACCTTTGGATCAAAAGCGCAGCCGCCACAAAGGTTGGTCATCTTGTTGATATACGAGCCGCCTGCTGCGTAAGGCTTGGTCGACATCCGGCCACCATCGGCATAGAGCGACATTCCAATAACGTTTGCTGGCATTACCCACGGTGTTCCATCGACAAATGCGTCAATGAACCAATCATTGAGTTGCCTTGGGTTGATGCCTCTTTGCAATCCGAAGTTCCCCAGAATCATCAGTCGCTGGATGTGATGAGCCCAGGCATTTCTGGATACCGCGTCGATGGTGTGGGAAAGGCACCTGGATTGAATGCCGGAGTTGTCTAGCGCCTCTAGCCAGGAAGGCAGGTCTGTCTTGGCACTCAGCTCGTTTGAGTTGATGTATTCCTCATCAAAATCCCAATAGAGGTGCCAAACATAGTCACGCCACCCAATGATCTGCCGAATAAAGCCCTCCACGGAGGCAATCGGGGCGTCTCCCTTGAGATAGGCATCCTCGGCTACCCGAACCACCTCAAGTGGGTCAAGCAAGCCCAGGTTCAAAGGCGCGCTGAGCATCGAGTGCGCGAGTACCCACTCTTGATCGTGAACGGCGTCTTCATAGGGTCCAAAAAGTGGCAACTGGTGAGCCACGAAGTGCTGGAGAGCATTGAGAGCTTCTTCCCTAGTACCTGCAAACTTTCTTGGACCATCGAGACCTATAAAACTAGCTTTCCCAGTTCTCTCGAGCTCATCCAAAGTTGCCCGCACCTCTCTATCAATGTCGTTCTCAACGACCTCGAAATGCTGCAACCCAAGACCACCCTTGGGAGGGGATTTTCTATTTTCATGGTCAAAATTCCACTGCCCGCCTTCAGGATCAGTGCCAGCCATCAGAACATTGAGTCTGCGCCGTTGATTCCGATAGAAGGTCTCTAGAAGGTAGCCCTTGCCTCGCGAGCGCTCCCAATCCGACCTTGAACTGCAGAACCCCCGAGCTTCAAGGAGCTCGATGTCGCGACTTTGGGCGAATGCAAGCATTGGCCTTGAAGTTGGTGAAACCGCTGTTTTCACAGCACCGGTATCAAGATCACGATATGAATCCGCTGACACGAGCCGCACGCGCGAATCGAGGGCTCGAGATCGCAGTGCAAAGAGGATCAGGTGCGCCTTTTGACGGTGATACCGGCGTTTCGAGAATTGCCCCAGCACCTCGGGAAGAAGAATTTCCCCACCGAGATCAAAATGCGGGCCGAGTTGATCGGCAAATAGCAATTGCAAACGAAACCACCTATACGATTACAGAACAATCATGAGCAAGCTTTACTTCCGCTACGGCGCTATGAACTCGGGCAAATCAACAGCCCTACTGCAGGCAGCATTCAACTATGAAGAGCGATCCCAGCACGTCTTGCTGGCGAAGCCCGCGATCGACTCAAAGGGCGACAGAAAGATCGTTTCCCGCCTTGGTGTCACACGTGAGGTTGACTTTCTAGTTGAGCCAAAAGATAACCTGAGGAATCTTTTTCACACCAATCGTTCGCGATTTACCGATGGTCGAGAAATAGCCTGCCTACTGATAGACGAGGCCCAGTTCCTTACTCCTGAACAAGTGGACCAAGCCTTAGAGCTTGCGGTGATCGACGGCGTCCCAGTCCTTGCCTATGGTATACGTACCGACTTCCAAACCAAGTCCTTCCCTGGCAGCAGGAGGCTTCTAGAGATTGCACACTCACTTGAAGAACTAAAGACAATCTGTCGCTGTGGTCGAAAGGCCATGTTCAATGGTCGAGTGCTAAACGGCCAATTCACCTTCGATGGAGAACAGGTCGCGATTGACGGTGACCAAGTCAGCTACGAATCGCTTTGCGCTTCCTGCTATCTAGAGAAGAAGAACATTCACTAATGTCTGTGTGGCTTCCGGCGTTTAGAGACGGGCATGCGCACCCGCTGTTCGCCGGTCGCGAGGCTTTGGGTCCTCGTCTGGACGGTTTGAAATCAATCCAAGCGATAGTTGATGAGGTAGCGAGATTTGCTAGCGCAAATCCCAACGTTGATTGGATAGTCGGCGGAGCCTATGAACGTTCACTGGCCCCGACATTCCTGAGCAGTTGGCTTGATGAAGTGGTACCGAACCGACCCGTTGTGTTACACGCTTCGGATCATCACACCATCTGGGTGAATACTGAGGCGCTTAGGAGAGCCGGCGTAGACGAGAATTTTCCTGATGTCTTCCCAGGGTTCGCCGACAAAGACGACCAAGGTCGTCCCTCCGGCACGCTCCGCGAATCAGGAGCGATGGATGTTGTACTCAAGGTGATACCACCGCTGAGCCTCGAGCAAGAATTGGATGCCCTGGACTGGGCGCAAGAGCAGATGCTTAGCCAGGGCATCGTAGAGGTTCAGGATGCCTGGATTGAGCGCGGCATGGCAGAGGTTTACATAGACGCGGTGAAGCGCAGTCGCCTCCTGGTAAAGACCAACCTTGCTTTTCGGGTCACCCCAGATAACTTCGAATCAGACTTTGAGTATTTTGAAGAGCTGCGTAGGCAGATTTTGGAGCTTGACTCCGACCTACTCAGCGCCAAGACTGCGAAATTCTTCGCGGATGGAGTTTTGGGTAGCGGCACCGCAAGCGTGTTAGAGCCTTATCTGGACACAGGTCATCACGGCGAGCCGGTTTGGTCCAAGCTTGAGCTGTTGAAGGCTACGTCACTTTATGCCGAATATGGCTACCAGCTTCACATTCACGCCATCGGTGATGCGGCGGTTAGAGATGCTCTTGACGCAATAGCACAAGCACCTAAGACCCAGTTGCCGTCAGTAATTGCACATGCTGAGCTAATTGGGTCAGCGGACTTGGGGCGTTTTCATGAGCTGGGAGTTGTTGCAAACATGCAGCCGCTATGGGCGAGGCCCGACGGCATGCTCCTGAGTTGCCAACCGCGAATCGGTGAAGAGCGTATTGAGCAGATGTATCAAATGAAGTCACTCATTGACTCTGGAGCGATTCTTAGCTTCGGCTCAGACTGGCCGGTTAGCTCGGTCTCCCCCCTCGAAGGTATTCAAACGGCCGTCACTAGAGAGTTTGAAGGCAAGTGTGTGAGCCCAGAGGAGCGGATCACGATCGATCAAGCACTCTATAGCTACTCCGAGGCGGTTCGAGTTCAACTTGGCACGGTCGCGTCAGATGACAGGATCAGGCTGAGCGCTGATCCTAGGAGTGTCGCTCCTGACGAGCTCGCCCAAATTCAGGTCCAAGAAGTGACCCGAAAAGGTCAAACAATCTGGTCTCGTTAGGGTTATCTCGAGCTCGACAGCACCACTGTGGATTGAGGCGCAACGGTGATAGTGGAGATGGTGCGCAGCTTTCCCAGCCCCGAAGCTTTCGCTTGGTAACCCTGAGCCAAAGTCTTCCAAGCAGCCTTTATCGGTAGCTTCACAGTTTTTGGCTTCTTAGACGAATTGTGGGCTACGAATAAACGCTTTGCACCGTTTTTCTGACCGCTTGCGTCAAGTGAGTAAGCAATAACGTCAGGAGTGGTGGCTACGAACTTGAGCTTTCTCTTCACGTCATTAGTGGTGGCCAACCTGAAGGCAGGATTGTCTTTTCTGATCTCCAGCAAGCCCTTGAAGTAGTTGACCATGTCGGCGTTCTTTTCGCGCTCGTTCCACTTGAGCGAGTTGACGGAGTCAGGAGACTTATAGGAGTTCTCATCCCCACCCTTAGTCCTCATGAACTCTTGTCCGGCGTGGATGAGGGGAACCCCCTGCGCCAAGATAGCGACCGAGGATGCAAGCGCGAACACACGCTTTCTCTCGGTCTCGGTAGCGGTTGGCATTGAGGATTTGAGTTTGTCATAAAGGGTGAGGTTGTCATGCGCCTCAACATAGGAGACGGACTGTTGCGGATTCGAGGCGCCCCAGGAACCAACGATCGATCTGCTGTACTCGATCTCGCCAGTAATTCCCGACATCACCTCCAGTTTGCTCGATGGCCTGCCTGAAGCCCAGCCGTTCTCCTCTGCCTTGAACACTGAGCCCTTCAAACCATCACGGATTCCATCATTGAAGTGGGCAATCCGAGGCATTTGGGATGCGTTGAACTGATTCGCCTTCCTTTCAGCACTGAGGATGTCGCCCATGTTCCAACCCTCGCCAATGATCAGGAAGTCATCGTCAATTTGGTCAACACCCCTACGAATCTTGTTCATGGTGTCCACGTCCAAGATCCCCATAAGGTCAAAGCGGAAGCCATCTAGTCGGTACTCCCTGGCCCAATAGAGTGAACTATCGACAATGTACTTGCTGGCCATGGACCGCTCCGATGCGACCTCATTACCAACGCCAGTGCCATTGGCAAAACTGCCGTCGGCTTGCTTACGGAAGAAGTAGCCAGGTACGAGTTTCTCGAAGCTGTGTGATCCTGCGTCAAACACGTGGTTGTAAACCACATCCATGACAACCCTCAGACCCCTCGAATGCAAATATTGAATCGTCTGTTTCAACTCGGTGATTCTGTTTACTGGGTCCTCTGGCTTAGTTGAGTATGAGCCCTCTGGAACATTGAAGTTAAGCGGGTCATATCCCCAGTTGAACTGGTCGTTGCGGGACTCGTCAACCGTCTTATAGTCATAGATAGGCAGTAGCTGAAGGTGAGTCACACCAAGATCAATAATCGAATCAACGCCAGTCTTAGTCTTGCCGGAAGGATTCTTGGTGCCAGATTCGGTGAGACCCAAGAACTTACCCTTGTTTTGAATGCCGCTAGAGGAATCCACGGAGAGGTCACGGACATGCAGCTCATAGAACACTGCATCGGTAGAGACGCCCGAGAACTGAGGCTTGCTGTGGCTCTTGAATGCTGCGGGATCTGTTTGAGCTAGGTCAACAACAACA
>JBEENY010000035.1:0-14723 GCA_041191905.1 Actinomycetota bacterium | reverse complement strand
CACTAAACGATGGGGCCATGAAGCTGGCGACTTCAGAAGCACCGAGGGAAAACAATACCCGTGATTGGGCGAGTTCCGCAACACTTAGCCAACTCTCAGGTAATACTTGAAAGTTCGGGTTAGTTTATTGAGCAAAGGAGGGCACTTGTGAAGCGAATTCTCGCGGTTGCATCGGGTATTGCCCTACTTATCACCGGCATCAATCTAGCTCCCGCAAATGCCGTTCCTGACTATCCATCCGCAGCTGAAGTTGCGGCAGCCAAGCGCAATGTTGAGACCAAGCGCGCCATGATCCAGCGCATCGAGGGGATCCTCGACACTTTGGAGGCCGAGGCTGAGGCTCTCGAGCGGGTAGCGCTCGAGAAGAACGAGAAGTTCAACCAGGCCAAAGAGGCTGCAAATGAGATGGCGGCCAAGGTAAAGGGTCTGGAGAAAAAGGCAAAGACCGCAAAGTCAGAGGCCGATGAAGCCGAGTTGATGCTTGGTCAGATCATCGCCAGGATGTATCGCCAGGGCACCAGCGGCGACACCACACTGCAGATTTTCTTCAATCCAGACAGCTCCGATGAATTGCTTTACCAACTTGGTGCACAGGAGATGATTGCCCAGCGCACCGAAGCGGTTTATCAAGCTGCGCTTGATAAGCAGGCTCAGGCCAAGGCTCTTGCGGTGGAGTTAGACAGCGCAACTGAAGAATTGAAAGACCGCCAGGCTGCTGCAAAGAAGCTCTATGACGAGGCTCAGCAGGCAGCGAATGCCGTGATTTCAAAAGTTCGTGAATCGGAGCGCGAGCGCGCCACCGCCATGAACCAGCTCGCCTCTTTGAAAGACACCGCATCTGATTTGGAGCGTCAACGTCGAGAGGGACTGGCTGCTGAAGCCAGACAGAACGCAATCAAGACCGCTCCAACCGCTCCCGAGCTCTACAGCGTTGGGGATCCAGATTCAGCAAAGGTTGAGGCAGCCATCGCTTTCGCCGAGGCTCAACTTGGTGAGCGATACGTTCTCGGTGGTGCCGGTCCAGATGTTTGGGACTGCTCGGGTATCACGATGAAGAGCTATGCGGCAGCCGGTGTTTACATCGGTTGGCACTCTGCTACCGCCCAGTACAACGTGCTGGCATCGCAGCAGAAGCTGGTTCCCTTCCAAGATGCAAAGCGCGGCGATCTGATCTGGTGGTCAACCGAGAGGGCCTTCTCTGGAGACAAGTACCACGTTGCGATTTACCTGGGTAACGGGATGATGCTGGAGGCACCAAACCCTGCGCGAACCGTGCGAATTGTTCCAGTTAGATACGGTGAGCTTTGGCCCTACGCGGGCAGACCAACCGCTCCTTAGTAGCTACCTACCTGCTGGTAGAGCTTCGCAATTACCCACCACTTGCCATCGAGCTTGATCAGGTTTAGGTAGTCCTGCATGATGCCACCAAACATCTGCAGCTGCACCTTAGCCAGAGCCATCGAGTCACTGAGCTGATCAATCATCAGGATCTCGTCTTTTCTTGGGTTACCAAGTTCTTTTGGTGACTGTCGATTGGCAACCTGGGAGCGATAGAGCTCATAGGGTCGCAGCACGGTTTGGCCATCGGCATTGCTGTATAGGCAGCAGTCTTTGTGGAAAACCTGATCAAACAGGTCCATGTCCTGAGCGTGAATCACCTCGAAGTAGTCATCAAGGAGCTTGATGATGCCGAGGTCAATGCTTGAAGTCTCTGGAGCGTTCATGCTGCAAAGATTAGACCGCTAGTGCTTGTAGTTGGCGTAACCGGCGGCGATAACCTTCTCGGCCTCTGCCTTACCCTGCCAGCCCTGAATCTTTACCCACTTGCCTGGCTCGAGGTCCTTGTAGCGCTCGAAAAAGTGTTGAATCTCATTCTTAGTCTGCTCTGGAACATCGTTTAGGTCCTGAATGTGGCTCCAGCGTGGATCCTTGTGAGGGACACAGAGCACCTTCTCGTCAACCCCGCTGTCATCCTCCATAACCAGCATTCCAACTGGGCGAACCTTAACACCTACACCAGGGAACAGTGGGTACTCAAGCAGCACTAGTGCGTCCAGTGGATCTCCATCGCCACCCAGGGTGTTCTCGAAGAAGCCGTAGTCAGTTGGGTAGACAAAAGGTGTGAACAGCACGCGGTCTAAAAAGACTCGACCAGTCTCGTGGTCGACCTCATATTTGTTGCGGCTTCCCTTTGGAATCTCGATAACTACGTCGTAAGACAAGGCTTCTCCTAAATAGGCTTTTGCTAAAGATTACCGAATTGAGCTCAATGCCACAGCGACCTCGCCTCACGCCTCAGATGGCTGATGTTCGGCGCGCGGTTCGTGAGGCGCTTGAGACACTCCAGCTAAAACCAGATTCGCTGCTGCTGGTGGCGTGCTCAGGAGGCCCCGATTCACTTGCACTAGCAAGCGCCGTGGCGTTTGAGGCACCGAGGCTGAACCTGCGAGCAGGTGCGGTTGTCGTCGACCACAACCTGCAACAGGGGTCGGCTGAGGTCGCAAATCGAGCAGCCGAACAGTGTGAATCTTTTGGTTTGGAACCGGTGGTTCTGAAGCAGGTAAATGTTTCTCAGTCTGGGGAGGGCCTCGAGGCCGCTGCTCGATCCGCTCGATATGCGGCGCTCGCCGAGGCGAGGGTCGAATTAGGTGCACAGCTCGTGATGACCGGGCACTCACTCGAAGATCAGGCCGAAACCGTGATGCTTGGTTTGGCCAGGGGCTCTGGACTGAAATCAATTTCGGGCATGCCGACTTTCGACTCAGAACGAAAGTTACTCAGGCCATTGCTCGGGGTTGAACGCGAGACGCTAAAGCAGTCGCTTAGAGACCAGGGGATTGATTTCTGGGAGGACCCGCACAACCAAGACCCCAGCTTCGCTAGGGTGAGAGTTCGCAACCTACTTTCAACTCTTGAATCAGAACTTGGCCCGGGGTTTGTTCAGGGGCTAAGTAGAAGCGCAGAAATTGCTGCTACCGCCGATGACTTTATAGCCGCTCAGGCCGCGAAACTTGAAAAAAGAATTCGAGTTGGACAGGGTTCCAAGGCGGTCAGCTATCCGATTTCCGAGCTCGAGCTATTACACCCCGCAATTTTGGCGCAGCTGATCAAATTGGTTTGCGAAAGAGCCGGAGCTAAAGGTGTGAGTTTGGTTCAGGTGGAGACCATTTCCAGGCTGATTTCTGATTGGCACGGACAGAAACCGACCCAGCTTTCTGGCATTACAGTAGAGCGGGTAAAAGACCACTTGGTTTTCACCTCAAAACCAAAAGCAGGAGCCTCGTGCAGCTAAATCACCCAGACATTCAGGAAGTCCTAGTCACCGCGGATCAAATCCGTGAGCGGATCGCCGAATTGGCCAAGGAAATCGATGCTTTTTACGCCGAAAAGAATCTTCTGTTGATCGGTGTTCTCAAGGGTGCTGTGCCATTTATGGCAGACCTCTCCAGGGCTATGTCGATTCCTGTGACTCAGGATTGGATGGCGGTCTCCTCCTATGGTTCCGGCACGGTTTCCTCTGGCGTGGTTCGAATCCTCAAGGACTTAGATGCCGATGTGAAGGACCGAAACGTCCTGATCGTCGAGGACATCATCGACTCTGGGCTAACTCTCTCCTGGCTTACAGCCAACCTCAAGGCTCGTGGTGCAGCATCGGTGGAGATCGTGACTCTGCTTCGCAAGCCAGATGCAGCCAAGGTAGAAATAGCTGTCAGATGGGTGGGGTTTGATATTCCAAACGCTTTCGTGGTTGGTTACGGTTTGGACTACGACGAGCGTTACCGTTCGCTTGATGGCGTTGGGGTTCTCTCTCCAAGCGTCTACAGCTAAGACCGGAAGGTTTAGGTAGCGATACCTTGAATATGAAAAAGATTGTGAAGGGCCCTTGGCTCTGGGTTGCCCTTGCGCTGATGGTTGTCTTTCTGGGCTCATCGCTTTTTAGCACCCAGCCTTTCACCAAGGTGGACACTAAGGTCGGCCTCGAACTGATTCAGTCGGGTGAAGCAAAGTCTGTCAAGATTTTCGACAATGACCAGCGGGTGGATGTCGTTCTAAGGAAGGCGCACTCCGAATATGGAGAGCAGATCCAGTTCTACTTCGTAACTGGCCGCGCTCAGGTCGTGGCAGCCGCAATCGCGGAGGCGCCAATTGCTGACGGCTGGACCGATGAGGTTCCCAGAACTCCCTGGTACCTAGCTCTCTTAGGTTCACTTCTGCCGATTCTGATTCTGGTGCTGCTGTTCTGGTTCCTGATGGGCTCGATGGCCGGCGGTGGTCGAGGCGTGATGAACTTTGGTAAGTCCAAAGCAAAGATGGTCACCAAAGAAACCTCGAAGGTCACTTTCGCGGATGTTGCCGGCATTGAAGAAGCTCTTGAGGAACTAACTGAGATCAAGGACTTCCTCAAGGAGCCAAAGAAATTCCAGGCACTTGGTGCCAAGATCCCACGCGGAGTTTTGCTCTATGGCCCTCCGGGAACCGGTAAGACTCTGATCGCCAAGGCTGTTGCGGGTGAGGCCGGCGTGCCATTTTTCTCCATCTCCGGAAGCGATTTCGTGGAGATGTTCGTGGGTGTTGGAGCTTCTCGAGTGCGCGACCTTTTCGAGCAGGCCAAGCAGTCAGCCCCAGCCATCATTTTCGTGGACGAGATTGACGCTGTTGGTCGTCACCGTGGAACCGGTATTGGTGGCGGCAATGACGAGCGCGAGCAGACGCTGAACCAGCTTTTGGTTGAAATGGATGGCTTTGACACCAACACCAACGTCATTTTGATTGCGGCTACTAACCGACCTGACGTGCTCGACCCAGCCCTACTTCGCCCGGGTCGATTTGATCGACAGGTTGGTGTGAATGCCCCAGACTTGAAGGGCCGCGAGCAGATTCTGCAGGTTCACTCCAAGAACAAGCCACTTGCCGAAGGTGTTGACCTTGCCCTGGTTGCAAGAAGAACCCCTGGCTTTACCGGCGCTGACCTCGCAAATGTTTTGAACGAGGCCGCGCTTCTAGCAGCGCGACTGAACCGTACCGAGATCACTGACGAAATCATTGACGAGGCGATCGACCGAGTAATTGGTGGCCCGCAAAAGAAGTCAACCCTGATGAAAGATCAGGAGCGCCTAATCACTGCGTACCACGAAGCTGGTCACGCTCTGGTTGCCGGCTCGCTAAACCATTCCGACCCAGTGACCAAGGTCACCATCTTGCCAAGAGGCAGGGCGCTGGGTTACACCATGGTTATGCCGCTGGAGGATCGCTACTCCGTAACTAGAAACCAGCTACTTGATCAGATCGCATACGCGATGGGTGGACGTATTGCCGAGGAGATTGTCTTCAAGGATCCAACCACCGGTGCATCAAACGACTTTGAGAAGGCAACCAACATTGCCCGCACCATGGTGACCAAATACGGCATGAGCGCCAAGGTTGGAGCCATTTCCCTTGGAAGTGGCAGCACCGAACCATTCTTGGGTCGCGAGCTGGCAAGCCACCGTGACTGGTCCAACGAAATGGCGCAGCAGGTCGACAATGAGGTTCGTGCAATTTTGGATCAGGCTCTCGATGAGGCCCACAAGGCACTGACTCAGAACCGCAAGGTTTTGGATGCGCTAGCCAAGGAGCTCCTAGAAAAAGAAACTCTGAACCAGGATGAGATTGCCAAACTGTTCAAGAGCGTAAAGAAGTTGCCAGAGCGCGAAACCTGGCGCTCCTCAACCAAGCGCGCTTTGAGCACCAAGGGACCAATCGCAGTTCCAGAGCGCAAAGTAAAGCAGCTTGAGGTTCATGAGCCAGCAGTTGCAACCGAGACAGTTGAAACGGATGCAAAGCCAGAGAATTAGGGCTGCGGTCCGCGAGCTCCTTTTGGCGATTGGGGAAAACCCCGATCGACCAGAGCTTTTGAGCACCCCGGACAAGGTTGCCGATGCATATGCCTCCTTCTTCAAGGGAATTGGCGTCGACCCAACCTCAGTAATTGGTGACACCTTCCCGGTTGAAAACAACGAAGCGGTAATCCTCAAAGACATCGAGTTGGTATCGATCTGCGAGCATCATCTGCTGCCTTTTACTGGCAATGCCCACATCGCATATTTGCCATCAGACAGACTCGCGGGTCTTGGCAGACTTGCTGCGGTTGTGGAGGTTTTGGCGGCTCGTCCTCAGCTCCAAGAGAATCTAACCTCACAGATTGCTGATGCAATCGAGAGCGGTCTCGATGCCAAGGGCGTGATTGTTGTCATTGAGGCCAAGCACCAGTGTGTTGCCTCTCGAGGCGCGAGGCAGCCTGAAGTGAACACCATCACCATGGCATCCCGAGGTGTTTTTTCAGACCCCAGCTATCGCGCTGAGGTCATGGGTTTGATAAACAAGTAACCATGGGCTGGCAACAACCGAAAGTCATGGGTGTTCTAAACATCACCCCAGATTCGTTCAGCGACGGTGGTGAGTTCTTAGATCCGAGCGCTGCCCTTGCACACGCCAAGATTTTGACTTCTCAGGGAGCTGACGTTTTGGATGTCGGCGGAGAATCAACCCGGCCAGGTGCGCAGCGCGTTGACCTAACAACTGAGCAATCAAGAATCCTGCCAGTCATAGAAGCCATCAAGCCTTTGGGTGTCCCAATTTCTGTCGACACCATGAACTCTCAGACTGCGGTATTGGCGGTTGAGGCTGGCGCCAGCATCATCAATGACGTTTCTGGGGGACTGGCAGACCCAGGCATGTTCTCGGCATTGGCACCCTTTGATTGCACCTACATCCTTGGACACTGGCGTGGGCACTCTGATGTCATGGACAGTCTCAATGCCTACTCCGATGTGGCTCGCGAGGTGGTCGGCGAACTAGCGGAGCAGGTCGCAATGGCAGTCTCGGCTGGCATCGATCGCAGTCGAATCGTGGTCGACCCCGGTATTGGTTTTGCCAAGGATGTGAAGCAAAACTGGGATTTGGTGGCAAGACTGGATGAGCTAGAGCATCTTGGCCTGCCGATCTTGGTAGGTGCTTCGAGAAAAAGATTCTTGGCTGCAGCTTTGAACGAGCAAGATCCATCGAGTGTTTCAACTCAGCGCAGGGATGTTGCAACCGCGGTCCTAACTGCGCTGCTTCTGCAGCGCAAGCTCTGGGGAATTCGGGTCCACAACGTCGAGGCAACCGTCGATGCCATCAAGGTAGTCTCAGCTCTAAAGGGAGCGAGCGTCTGATGGCCAAATTTGAGATCGCAATCAGTGGGCTGAAGGTTTACGGGTATCACGGCGTTCTGCAGTTCGAACGAGACCTCGGTCAGTTCTTCGTAATCGATGCAAATGTGCTCGTAGAGGCCGGCACCTCTGATCAACTAGCCCAGTCGGTTAGCTATGCAGAACTTGCCGAGTTGATTGCTAAAGATGTGAAATCCAACCCGGTCAATCTTCTCGAGACTCTGGCCCTGCGATTACACAAACTCGTGATGGGTTTCTCCCCGAGGGTGCAGCACGCGGTAATCACTGTTCACAAGCCAAATGCCCCAATTGATTTGGAGTTCGCTGACGTTTCGGTGAGCTACGCAGGCGAGCATGCGTAGCGAAGCGGTCGTAATTGCCTATGGGGGAAACCTGGGTGACGTCCGCGGCACTATCGAAGCAGCACTGAGTTTGATCGCGTCTAACCCCAAGATTCAACTGGGCCCATGCTCATCGCTCTACGAGTCACATGCGCTCACGCCTGAGGGTGTTGATGAATCAAAGCCCAAGTATCTAAACGGCGTGGCACTGCTTGAAACCTCATTGAGGCCCAAGCAGCTGCTTAGGTTTCTCAACGAGATCGAGAATCACTTTGGCCGGATCCGTCAGGAACGCTGGGCCTCACGCACACTCGACATCGACATCATCAAATTCGGTGAGCAAGTTATTGAGAAAAAGGATCTTGTGATCCCACACCCCAGGGCCAAAGACCGCGGGTTTGTTTTGGTGCCCTGGGCCGAGGTTGACCCAGAGGCCCAATTGCTAGGAGCGGGCCGAGTCGCTGATTTAGCTAACGCCTACCGAGGTGAGGTGTGGCGAGCATGAACTCCTCGAATGCCAAGGGGCTAGCGCTTATCGGACTCATCGCGTTTATCGCCTCCGCGGGGAGTGCCCAGTTTGCAACTGGATTTGGCCTTGCACTTCCACTTGCCCCAGCTTCGCTGGCCGTGACGGTCTTCGTAATCGGAGTGGCTGTGATGGCTGCTTCGATTCCGATTCTGAACTACCGCAGAAAAAAGGAAAGTGGAAAAATCAGCGCAAGACCGAATCCCTTCTATGCCGTTCGAGTGCTTTTGTTTGCAAGAGCTGCCCAAATCACGGCAACCGGATTTCTGGGCTGGCACCTAGGTCTGGGTATTTGGTTGGTTGCCTTCACCCCGGCAACCGTGGTTCAAGAAACCTTCTTTGCCGCTCTTCTTTGTTTCGGTGGATTGCTGGCTGCTTTGCTGGCAGAGTGGAACTGCAAAGCGCCAAAAGATGGCGATGAAAATGAGGCAGCTTGAAGATCTCAGTGATTGGTGATGAGCCATCAGGTGTGGTCCTAGCTAAGGCATGGGCTTTGGCGGGCCATGAAATTTCTGGTGTGGCAGTAACCACCCCGGTTGCTATAGAACGCGTTGAGGCTTTACTCCCTGATGTCTACATCGGCTCGATGCCTGCGGTTGCTGAAGAAGCAGATTTAGTTGTTCTTGCAGTCCCCTACAGCGACGTCTCTTTGGTCTGCGAGGGTCTGGCTGATCTTTCACTTTTTGGACCAAAAAAACTTGTCATGCATCTATCACCGCTTCAGGGATATGGAGCACTCGCTGCGGCCGGTCTTCAAGGTGCAGTACCGATTGCGATGCACCCGGTCATGCACTTCACCGGCACATCTGTTGACCTAATGGTTTTGAAAAACAGCACTATCGCAATCTCAGCTCCGGAGGTGTTTCAACCAATAGCCCAGGCCTTGGCCATCGAGCTTGGCGGCGAGCCAATCATCGTTGGCGAGGAGCAGCGCCCGGCCTATTCAGAGGCCTATGAGGTTGCAAACAGCTTTTCCTCAATGGTGGTATCGCAGGCGGTTGGAATCCTGGCCGAGGCTGGGGTTGAAAACCCCGCAGCTTTGATTGGACCCGTTGTTCGCAGTGCGGTAGAGGATGCCCTTGCCAAACCGCCACAGTCACTCGATCCAAGGGATCTCATCTAATGCAGCTGGTGCAGTCCGCCGCGGAGCTGGCGGCCCTGGTTGACGAGCAAAAGCGAGGTGGGAAGACCATCGGTTTTGTCCCGACCATGGGGGCTCTGCATCAGGGTCACGCTTCGCTTGTGAAGCGAGCACTCAAAGAAACCGACTTTGTTGTTGTATCGATATTCGTCAACCCACTCCAGTTTGGTGAGGGAGAAGACTTTGATAAGTACCCGCGAACCATGGGTGTAGATGCTGGGTTGTTGAGTGACCTGGAAGTTGACGTGCTGTTTGCGCCGAGCGTCAACGATGTCTATCCAAAGCACCAGGAAGTGAAGAAACTCAGTGCTGGAGGCCTGGGCGAGGTTTTTGAGGGGGCCGCTAGACCCGGTCACTTCGATGGAATGCTCACCGTCGTGAATCGGCTTTTTGATCTTGTGGATCCAGATGTGGTTTTCTTCGGTTCCAAGGATGCTCAGCAGGTCGCGCTAGTTAGAAGGATGCTCACGGAGCAAATCAGCTCTGGCCAGCGTTCGCCGATTCACTTGGTTGAGTGTGAGACGATCCGAGATGAGCATGGTCTGGCACTTTCATCTAGAAATCGATATCTCTCGCCCCAGCAGCTTGAGGTGGCAAGGTCGCTGAGCGCTGCACTTCGCAAGGCGAGTGAGTTTGATACCCGCGAGGCTGCTCTGGCTGCGGGCCGTGCAGCGCTAAGCCCTGAGGCTAGACTTGACTACCTGGAGCTAGTTGATGCCGACAGCTTCGAAGTTTTGGAATCAGCACAGGGCAGAAAAGCGAGACTCATAATCGCCGCCAACGTTGGTGAGACCAGGCTTATAGACAACCTAGTAATTGATAGGACATCGTGAGCGAAGAGTTAGAGTTCGACGACCTGCCGGAGCAAATTGCTGTTCGCATGGCTAAGCGCGAGAAGCTCAACGAGCTCGCTAGCGCATACCCTGTCTCGCTGCCTATCACCCACACCATCGAAGCCACCAAGGCTCACTACCCAAACCTGGAAGCGGATGTCGCAACTGGAGATGTTGTTGCTCTCGCAGGTCGAGTGATGTTTCTTCGCAACACCGGAAAGCTCTGTTTTGCAACGCTTCAGTCCGGAACTGGCGAGCGCATTCAGGCGATGATTTCGCTAGACAAAGTTGGTGAGGAGCAGCTGGAGAGCTGGAAAGAACTGGTTGACCTTGGCGATCACATCTTTGTCGAGGGCGAGGTTATTACCTCCAAGCGCGGTGAGTTGAGCATCCTGGCAAATCGCTGGCTGATGGCAGCTAAGACAATTCGTCCACTCCCAAATCTGCACAACGAGCTCGGCGAAGAATTTAGGGTTCGCCACCGCTACATCGATTTGATTGTTCGCGATCGTGCCCGTGAGGTAGTGAAGATCCGCTCCGAAGTAATGCAGTCGCTGCGCTCGACGTTCGCAAATCGTGCGTTTATGGAGGTCGAGACTCCGATGCTGCAGGTCATGCACGGCGGCGCTTCGGCAAGACCATTCAAGACTCACTCAAACGCCTTCGACACCGAGCTCTATCTGCGAATCGCGCCAGAGCTTTTCCTGAAGCGCGCTGTAGTTGGTGGTCTTGAGAGAGTCTTCGAGATCAACAGAAACTTCAGAAACGAGGGTGCTGACCGCACTCACTCTCCGGAGTTCGCAATGCTCGAGGCCTATGAGGCCTACGGCGATTACAACACCATGGCTTCGCTGACTCAGGAGCTGATCCAGAACGCGGCCAAGGATGTATTTGGTTCACACGTTGTCACCCTCGATGATGGAACCGACAATGACCTAGGTGGCGAGTGGCCTAGGGTTTCGATGTTTGTCTCACTCTCTGAGGCGGCAGGTGTTGAGATTACCCACGAGACTCCGATTGCGGAGCTCAAGAAGATTGCCGACAAGGTCGGCATCGAAATCGATCACCCACTGCATGGAAAGTATGTTGAGGAGCTTTGGGAGCACTTCGTAAAACCAAGCTTCCAGGGGCCAACATTTGTGACTGACTTCCCGGTAGACACCTCGCCACTTACTCGTGACCACCGCTCGATCCCGGGAGTGGTTGAAAAGTGGGATCTCTACATCCGTGGATTCGAGCAGGCAACTGGTTACTCCGAGTTGGTTGACCCAGTCATTCAGCGCCAGCGCTTTGTTGCCCAGATGGAGCTAGCTGCCGCTGGTGACCCAGAGGCGATGAAGCTCGATGAAGAATTCTTGAAGGCACTTGAGTTTGGAATGCCACCATCTGGTGGAATGGGAATGGGAATCGACAGATTGTTGATGACTCTTACTGGACTGGGCATCAGGGAAACCATCCTGTTCCCACTAGTGAAGTAGGTGAATGATGACTGCGCTCGAGGTAGCTCTTGACGTTGGTATTTCCCTGATTCCGCCAGCCCTGGTTGGTCTGATTTTCTACGTCATCATGCGCTCAATTTTGAGAGCGGATAAGGGTGAGCGCGACACCTACGCGCGCATCGAGGCCGAGGAGCGAGCAAAACGAGCTAACGCCTTGGGCGAACAGCCCTAGTTTCTGGGGGGTAAGCCTTCTAGCATCTTCAATACCAGAGTGTTGGAGGTCCAGGCTTGTTCGAGAAATTTACCGACAAGGCCCGTCGCGTTGTTGTTCTAGCGCAAGAGGAAGCAAAGCTTCTCAAGCACAACTACATCGGCACTGAGCACATCCTGCTCGGTTTAATCCACGAGGGTGAGGGTGTTGCAGCCAAGGCACTCGAGGCACTGGGCATCAACCTGGAGCAAGTTCGTGAGCAGGTTCAAGAGATCATTGGTCAGGGGCAGCAGGCTCCATCTGGCCACATCCCATTCACTCCTCGAGCCAAGAAGGTTCTGGAGCTTTCGCTGCGCGAAGCACTGCAGCTAGGTCACAGCTACATCGGCACCGAGCACCTACTGCTGGGTCTTATCCGCGAGGGTGAGGGCGTTGCCGCTCAGGTTTTAACCAAGTTAGGTGCTGACACCAACAAGGTTCGTCAGCAGGTTATTCAGCTGCTTTCCGGATACCAGGGCAAGGAGACCGTTGCCGTTGGCGGCGAGACCAACCCGCAGCCAAAGGGCTCACAGATTTTGGACCAGTTTGGTCGCAACCTCACCCACGCAGCAGCCGAAGGCAAGCTTGATCCGGTTGTGGGTCGCGAGCGTGAGATCGAGCGCGTGATGCAGATTCTTTCTCGACGCACCAAGAACAACCCAATTTTGATTGGTGAGCCTGGTGTTGGTAAGACTGCCGTGGTTGAGGGTCTGGCCCAGGCGATCGTTTCCGGCCAGGTGCCAGAGACCCTTCGCGGCAAGCAGCTATACACCCTAGACATGGGAAGCCTGATCGCGGGTTCTCGCTACCGCGGTGACTTTGAGGAGCGCTTGAAGAAGGTGACCAAGGAGATCCGCACCCGCGGTGACATCATCACCTTCATCGACGAGATCCACACCCTGGTTGGTGCCGGTGCAGCTGAGGGTGCTATCGATGCAGCCTCCATTTTGAAGCCAATGCTTGCCCGCGGTGAGCTGCAGACCATTGGTGCCACAACTTTGGATGAGTACCGCAAGCACTTCGAAAAGGATGCAGCTCTAGTTCGTCGTTTCCAGTCGGTTCAGGTATCTGAGCCAACTCCTGCGATGGCGATCAACATCCTCAAGGGTCTGCGTGATCGCTATGAGGCACACCACAAGGTCTCAATCACCGACGGTGCAATTGTTGCAGCGGTTGGAATGTCAGACCGCTATGTCACCGACCGCTTCCTCCCAGACAAGGCAATCGACCTGATCGACGAGGCCGGTGCTCGTCTGAGACTGAGCTTCCTGTCCTCCCCTCCTGAGCTTCGCGAGATGGACGAGAAGATCTCTGTCGTCAAGAAGGCGAAGGAGCAGGCAATTGCTGACCAGGACTTCGAATTGGCAGCGTCTAAGCGCGATGAGGAGAAGAAGCTCACCGCTGAGAAGATGCGCATGGAGAAGGAGTTCCGTGAGGGCTCTATCGACAAGCCAGGCATCGTCGACGAGGGTCTGATCGCAGAGGTTTTGGCTCAGGCCACCGGTATCCCAGTCTTCCGCCTAAGTGAGGAAGAGGGCGCGAAGCTGATCTTCATGGAGCAGGAGCTGCACCGCAGAGTCATTGGTCAGGAGGCTGCAATCGCGGCTCTTTCCAAGACCATTCGTCGTCAGCGTGCCGGCCTCAAGGATCCGAAGCGACCATCTGGCTCATTCATCTTCGCCGGTCCAACCGGTGTTGGTAAGACCGAGTTAGCTAAGGCCTTGGCCGAGTTCCTGTTCGATGACGAGGGCGCACTTATCTCGCTGGATATGAGCGAGTATGGCGAGAAGCACACCGTCTCGAGACTGTTCGGTGCTCCTCCGGGATTCGTTGGTTACGACGAGGGTGGACAGCTAACGGAGAAGGTTCGTCGCAAGCCGTTCTCAGTGATCCTGTTCGACGAGATTGAAAAGGCTCACCCAGACATCTTCAACTCCCTGCTTCAGATTTTGGAAGAGGGTCGTCTGACCGATGGCCAGGGTCGAGTTGTCGACTTCAAGAACACCATCATCATCATGACCACCAACCTGGGTACTCGTGAGATCACCCGCGGTGCTCTTGGATTCACCCTCGAGGGCGACTCCAAGAATGACTACGACCAGATGAAGGCTCGTGTGAACGAAGAGCTGAAGCGCAACTTCAAGCCTGAGTTCCTAAACCGTGTTGATGAGGTAATCGTCTTCCCACAGCTCAACCGTGACGAGCTGCTCCAGATCGTTGACCTATTCGTCGCGAGACTGCAGCGTCGTCTCGACGAGCGTGATCTGAAGCTGACCCTCACCACCGTCGCTAAGGAGCGCTTGATCGAGCTGGGTTACGAGCCGGCACTTGGAGCTCGTCCACTTCGCAGAGTGGTTCAGCGCGAGATTGAGGACGCCATCTCCGAGCGCATCCTCACCGGCAACATCGGTAACGCCCAGGACATCCTCGTTGATTACATCAATGGTGAGTTCAGCTTCGTTGCGACCTCGCGTGAGAGTGAGCCTGTCGCCTAGTGACTGAGGTTCAAAGCTATCGAGTCATCAAATCCCTTCGGGGATTTGAGATTCGAGAGTATGACCCACACACGCTAGTGACCACCTGGTCTCAAGGTGATCTTGGATCCAGTGCATACAACGCCTTCGGTTATCTTGCAGGATTCATCGGTGGCAATAATCAAAAGCGTCAAGCCATCGCCATGACAGCTCCTGTACTGCAGCGGGAGTCTGGGGATGGCTTTGAGGTTTCGTTCGTTATGCCTGCCGGGATGAGCGATGTTCCAGCACCTGCTTCCAGCGCACTGCGAATTGAACACTTCGAAAAGTCGACTTTTGCTGCGCTTGGTTTCAGTGGGTTCGCTCGGGAATCGCTCTTTCGAGCGAAGGAGCAAAAGCTTCGACAGCTATTGACGGAGCAAGGTTTTGTGGTGATTGGCAAGCCGAGATTTGCTCGCTATAACGGACCCTGGACTCCCGGGCCACTTCGCAGAAATGAAGTGCTGTTAGAAATTGCAGCCCAGTAACG
>JBEENY010000034.1:0-14932 GCA_041191905.1 Actinomycetota bacterium | reverse complement strand
GGATTGAAAGGATCAGCAAATGGCATTGGACCCAAAGGTCAAGTCAGAAATCATCGCCCAGTACGCCACCAAGCCAGGTGACACCGGTAGCCCAGAGGTTCAGATTGCTGTCCTCAGCCGCCGCATTGCGGACCTAACTGAGCACCTCAAGGACCACAAGCACGACCACCACTCCCGTCGTGGACTGCTACTTCTAGTTGGTCAGCGTCGTCGTCTTCTTGGCTACCTGCAGCAGGTTGACATTGCTCGCTACCGCTCACTAATTGAGCGTCTAGGACTGCGTCGATAGTTTTGAATTGACAAAGACCCCGGGAAACCGGGGTCTTTTCATTTCTAGGTTTTTTGTTGCTCGATTGTTAGACTCTGCGAAGGAGTATTCGCGAGGCGGGTCTTCGGTGGAAGTCTCTGGGGCAAAGAACCCAGGGTTTTTTACTGACGACCAGCACTCATCAGGGCAATCGCCCTAGCTCCAGCTCTAATTCGGCATTGCCGTGCCGTTTTTGCGCGCAAGAGGAAATAAGGAGGGGCTATGGAAGGCCCAGAAATCAAAGCCACAGAAGCCATCATTGACAACGGAAAGTTCGGAAAGCGTGTCGTTCGCTTCGAGACTGGCCGTCTAGCACAGCAGGCAAATGGTGCCGCTGCTGTCTACATCGACGAAGAGACCATGCTGTTCTCCGCAACCACTGCATCTAAGCAGCCAAAGGATCAGTTCGACTTCTTCCCACTAACCATTGACGTTGAAGAGCGTTCATACGCTGCTGGAAAGATCCCTGGTTCATTCTTCCGACGTGAGGGTCGCCCAACCACCGAGGCCATCCTGGCTGCTCGTTTGATCGACCGCCCACTTCGCCCTTCATTCGTTGACGGCCTTCGCAATGAGATTCAGGTTGTTGTGACCGTTATGTCTATCGAGCCAGATGAGCTCTACGACGTGGTCGCCATCAACGCAGCATCGATGTCAACCCAGCTGGCTGGTCTGCCTTTCTCTGGTCCAGTCGCCGGTGTTCGTGTTGCGCTGATTGATGGTCAGTGGGTCGCGTTCCCTAAGCACTCTCAGCTTGCTGGTGCCGTGTTTGACATGGTTGTTGCAGGTCGCGTGGTTCAGGAAGGCGGCAAGGAAGACGTTGCCATCATGATGGTTGAGGCTGAGGCCACTGAGACCAGCTGGGACCTAATCGCAGGCGGAGCGATCGCTCCAACTGAAGAGGTTGTAGCAGAGGGTCTTGAGGCTGCAAAGCCATTTATCAAGGAGCTGGTTCGTGCTCAGGTTGAGCTAGCGAAGGTGGCTGCTAAGCCAACCGCTGAGTACCCAGTGTTCTTGCCTTACACCGATGAGGTTTACACAGCTGTCGAGAAGGCAGCGGGCGCAGAGCTTGCCAAGGTTTACCAGATTGCTGACAAGCAGCAGCGTCAGGACGCTGATGATGAGCTAAAGGCCAAGGTCAAAGAGGAGCTAGCGGCTTCCCTGTCCGAGGAGCAGATGCTTCAGTTCTCGGCTGCCTACAAGTCGGTAACCAAGAAGGTCATGCGCACTCGTGTTCTAAAGGAAGGCATCCGTATTGACGGACGTGGCCTAACTGACATTCGTGCCCTTGACGCAGAGGTTGCTGTAATTCCTAGAACCCACGGTTCGGCAATCTTCCAGCGCGGTGAGACTCAGATTCTCGGCGTTACCACTTTGAACATGCTCAAGATGGAGCAGCAGATTGACTCGCTGAGCCCTGAGACCTCAAAGCGTTACATGCACCACTACAACTTCCCTCCTTACTCCACCGGTGAGGTTGGTCGTGTTGGTTCACCAAAGCGTCGCGAGATTGGTCACGGAGCTTTGGCTGAGCGTGCCCTGGTTCCGGTGCTACCAACTCGTGAAGAGTTCCCATACGCCATTCGTCAGGTTTCTGAGGCGCTTGGCTCTAACGGTTCAACCTCAATGGGTTCGGTTTGTGCCTCGACTCTGTCGCTACTGAATGCCGGTGTGCCACTGCGTGCACCAGTTGCTGGTATCGCGATGGGTCTAATCTCTGACACCGTTGACGGCAAGACCGAGTACGCAGCGCTAACCGACATCCTTGGTGCCGAGGACGCACTGGGTGACATGGACTTCAAGGTTGCTGGAACTCGCAACTTCGTTACCGCGATTCAGCTAGACACCAAGCTGGATGGCATCCCTGCCTCGGTATTGGCTAAGGCACTGAAGCAGGCCAAGGATGCCCGCACCTACATCCTGGATGTAATGGTTGAGGCTATCGACGAGCCAGACGAGCTGTCACCATACGCACCTCGCGTGATCGCGGTAAAGATCCCTGTCGACAAGATTGGTGAGGTCATTGGTCCAAAGGGCAAGATGATCAACCAGATTCAGGAAGACACTGGAGCTGAGATCTCGATCGAGGACGACGGCACCGTTTACATCGGTGCTACCAACGGACCTTCCGCTGAGGCTGCTAAGGCTGCCATCAACGCAATCGCGAACCCACACGTTCCTGAGGTAGGAGAGCGCTTCCTAGGAACCGTTGTCAAGCTAGCCACCTTCGGTGCTTTCGTTTCGCTAATGCCAGGCAAGGATGGTCTGCTTCACGTTTCCGAGCTGAAGAAGATCTCCGGTGGCAAGCGCGTTGAGAATGTTGAGGATGTCCTCGAGGTTGGTCAGAAGCTTCAGGTTGAGATCACCAAGATCGACGATCGCGGCAAGCTATCGCTGAGCCCAGTGGTCGAGGAAGCTGCCGAGTAGTAGACCTTGCTTCTACCGCTTAGAGATTCAATCGAGTTCACCGCTGAGGCGGCACGTGTTCGAAAAACCGTGCTGCCCAGCGGTGTTCGCATTCTGACCGAAGAAATGCTTGGTGCCCCATCTGTCGCTGTTGCCGCCTCGGTGGCGGTGGGTTCCCGCGATGAGACCGGAGGCCACTTCGGTTCAACGCATTTTCTCGAGCACCTACTTTTCAAGGGGACCGAGCGTCGAAGCGCGAGAGATATCTCAATCGCCTTTGACTCTGTCGGTGGATCATCTAACGCGGCAACCGCAAAGGAATACACCAGTTACTACGCGCGAGTTGAGAACGCTGCCCTGCCGCTTGCTTTAGATCTACTTCTCGATATGTTCTCGAGTGCACGAATCGATACTCACGACTTTGATGTTGAGCGAACCGTGATTCTCGAAGAGTTGGCGATGAACGAGGACGATCCAGAGGACGTCGCTCACGAGAATCTCGCAGAAGCACTCCTACCAAACCACGATCTAGGTCGACCAATTGGCGGCACCGTGGAGACAATAAATGCGGTTGACCGCGAATCTGTTTTTGCCTACTACAAGACTCACTACATTCCCCAGAACTTAGTTATCACGGTTGCCGGGGGAGTCTCCCACGAGCGAGTGGTTGAGTTGGTTGAGGCGGAGTTGGCCAGGATTGGCTGGCAGTCTCCGGGGACTGTGAGTGAGCGTCGCGCGCAGGGCCTAAGTCAACTTAGTGCCCCAGAGGCAAAGCGAATCATCAAAAAGGATGTCGCTCAGGCCAACGTCCTGCTTGGCTATCAGTCACTAACTGCGTCGGATCCAGATCGTTTCGGGCTTGGAATCCTCAGCACAGTTCTTGGTGGTGGGATGTCCTCAAGGCTTTACCAAGAGATTCGCGAGGAGCGCGGTCTTGCTTACTCCACCTACTGCTATCAACAGGGTTATTCGGATGCTGGTTACTTTGGGGTTTATGCCGGAACCAATGAGGAAAACGCTGCTCACGTGGTCGACCTGATGAGCCAAGAAATTGCCAAGGTCAAAACTGCTGGCATAACTCAGGCCGAGCTTGATTTGGCCCTCGGGAACATCTCTGGTGGTCTGGCGCTTAGATTTGAGTCCCCACTTGCTCGAATGAACAGACTGCTGGCCGCTGAGATTGGCACGGGGGAGTACCTATCGATTTCTGAGGTCATGGAACGGTTCCGTTCTGTAACTCTCAAAGACATCATCGCTGTGGCAAATCGAGTCTTTGAGTCAGATCCAACCTTGGTTGCGGTTGGGAAATCCCTCAAAGGACTTGCCTAGTTGGTTGATAGGGTTTTGCCATGATCGCAGTAGCAGTTTTAGGCACCGGCCGCATGGGCACGCTCGCTCAAGAGCTGATTGACCAGGATGCCAATCTCAAACTTCACGCTGCACTGAACTCCAACTCGAATCCCGAGCAGATGCTTGGCGCAGACGTTGTGCTCGACTTCACACTGCCGGATGTGAGTCCGAAGTTGGTGGAGTACGCCATCGAGCACGATATGAAAATCGTGGTTGGAACCAGCGGATGGTCTGAATCTAAGTTGCAACAGCTTGAGTCGAAGCTAGGGAAGCACCCAGCTGCAACCGCCGTGGTTATCCCAAACTTTTCGGTTGGATCAATGTTGATTCAGCACTTCAGCTTCCTGGCTGCGAAGTATTTCGACTCGATCGAAATTGTCGAGGCGCATCACGCCGGCAAGGTTGATTCTCCATCCGGTACTGCGGTTCGCACGGCCGAACTTATTGCTAGTGCGCGCAAGGGGCTGCCGCAACCATTGATTCCAGGTGTGGAGCAGAGTGCTCGAGGCGAGGTGGTTTCTGGTGTTCCAATTCACTCTTTACGACTCCAAGGCGTCTCGGCAAAGCAAGATGTGCATTTTGGTTCCGATAGCGAGCTAACCACGTTGAGCCATGAGGTCATCTCTCACCGCGCCTACGCGAAGGGCATCCTGCTTAGCATCGAGTTTGCATTGAGAAACACTGGACTGCACATCGGATTAGACAAGGTCGTGGGGCTCTAGTTGAGAACCAAAATCTGGGTCGGTGTTATGACCCTGCTCACCCTGATCTATGTTGCACTGATGACTGGGCGAGCACTGGCTTTACTCTCTGAACCAACTCTGATCCCAAAATTGATGGGCGCGGGGATGTTGCTTTTTCCACTCGTTGCCGTCTGGGCTCTGTGGCGAGAGCTGCAATTTGGTTTCCGATCAGAGAAGTTGGTAAAGCAGGCAATTGAGCAGGGGCTCTATGAGTTGGACCTGAAGCTCAAACCATCGGGTCGCGCCACCAAGGAGTCAGCCGCTCTCGCCTTTGAGAAAGTAAAAGCCGAGTTTGATGACAGCTGGCAGCACTGGCTCTTGCTCGCGGAAGCCTACGACGCAAGCGGGGATCGCAAGCGAGCTAGAGCCGCTATGCGAACCGCAATTTCTAAGAGCGAATAGCGCCTAGTCTTCTGAGCCCTAAATACATCTGGCATCCGAGGCACAAGCCAAAGAAGGCATTCAAGAACGAAGCAATAAAGATAAATGCTGCGCTGACCGGGATGAGCAGTGGCCAGAACAAGATGCCGATCACACCCAGGATTGAAAAGCCGAATCCAACCTTTTGGGCAAACTGCGGAGGTCTTGGATCTTCCAGCTCCTTTGGAGCTCCGAGGCGAGGCTTCACCAACATATTGAAAATCAGCGCATAGGGGTGATTCTTTGGCGAGAAAACACTCCATGCAAAAAGCACGAACAGTAGCGCGATCCACGGAGCACCGTAGAGCCAGACCTCCAGCGACTGGCTGAAGCCAATCAGTGAGAGAACAGATGTAATTCCGGCACCAAATCTCGGGCCGCGAGGATCGATTCTTTTTAGCTCGGTCATAGTGCTCCTAATTTTTCCAGTTCCTGCTGTATGACTCCGGGCTTTGGGGCTCCGGAAACTCTGAATTTGATCTGACCTTGTGGGTCGAGTATGAAGACTGTTGGGGTTTGGCTTACCTGAAAATGAGCAGCGAGGTCAAGACGCTCGGTGATGTCGACCTCTAGGTGTAAAAGACCACCATTTCGATACTCCAATTGTGAGAGCAGGCGAGAAACCGAAGGGCAAATTGAGCAGTACTCGGTGGAGAACTGCAGCAGGGTGGCTTTTTTGCCGAAGCTTTTGACCGAGACTCCAGCCTTGAGGGCCTTTAGCTTTGTCAAATCGATTACTTCGGATCCAGATATCTCCCGGCCCCTGCCAGAAAGTAGCTTGAAGAGCACACCAGCGCTAACCGCCAAAGCTATGAGCGCTAAGACGGTGAGTGTTCCTGGGGTGATTTCCACCCAGCAAGGGTAAGCGATTGGAGGCGAGCAAAACGGAGTGTTGCGCTTTTTTACGGCGCAATAAACCCTAGGCTTTCGTCGTGACCGAAATCGAATTCCGCTCAGACGTAACTGTTGAACTCATTAGATCTAGCGCCGCCGATGCCGACGTGCTTTTCGCTGCCCGTGTTTCCACTCAGGGAGAGCAGACTCTAGAAGGTGCCAAGGCTACTGACGCTGAGGTTCAGAAGCGTGACAAGGGGCTAATCAACTACCTGATGCGCGATCGTCACGGCTCACCTTTTGAGCACAATTCGATGACCTTTTACGTTCAGGCACCAATCTTTGTGTTCCGCGAGTTCATGCGTCACCGCATTGCCAGCTACAACGAAGAGTCAGGGCGCTACCGCGAACTACGTCCGGTTTTTTACGTGCCAGGACCAGATCGCAAGCTAATTCAGGTTGGTAAGCCTGGCCACTATGAGTTTGAGGATGGCTCGGCTGAGCAGACCGCATTGGTAACCCAGGAGACTCAAACTGTGGTTCGTGCAGCTTACGAGGCATACCAGCGGATGCTTGAAGCAGGTGTGGCTCGCGAGGTTGCGCGCATCGTGCTTCCGCTCAACATCTACTCCAGCATGTACGTCACGATGAACTCCAGGTCTCTGATGAACTTCCTGAGTCTTCGCACCAAGCGCGAGGGCACTCACTTCCCATCCTTCCCGCAGCGCGAGATCGAGATGGTTGCGGAAAAGATGGAAGCCTATTGGGCTGAACTTATGCCACTGAGCTATGAGGCCTTCAATGAAAACGGTCGCGTAGCACCTTAGGTTTAGCTTCTTTTTCGCATCACCAAAGTTAGTGCGATTCCAACCAGTACCGCCGCAATCAAGTCGACTGCGACTGCAGTGAGAATGGTTGCAGTCAAGATTCCAGCATCGACTCTTGACCTTTGAAATAGTTCCTGCAACATGCTCACGTGAATCATGCGCCACGCGGTTGCGATCAGCACCCCACCAAGGGCTGCCAAGGGGATGAGTCCAACCCATTGAGATCCAAGTAGTACGAAGCCTGCAAGAAAAAGTGAGTGGAATATTGCTGAGCTTGGGTTGGTAGCTCCAGATCGAACATTAACCGCCGTTCGAGCGAGCGCAGCGGTGGCGGGGACGCCGCCGAACAGCGGCGTTACTAGATTCGCAATGCCCTGACCAAAGAGCTCCCGATTTGGAAGATGCTCATTGCCATCGGCTTTCATTCGGTCCGCGATTTTTGCGCTCAGAAGCGACTCCAGCCCTGCAAGCAAAGCTACTGAGAATGCTGGAGCTATCAGGAGAAGCAGTGGTTGCTTGATTAGAAACTCGAGCGATGGCAGCAATTCAAACCGAGGCAATTCACCAATTAGTTCGAGCTTTAGGCCGAGTGAGCTGCTCACCAGCGTCGCCAGAACAACACTTGCGAGTGCAAGCGGTAATCGCGGAAAAAACTTCGCTCCAAGGACGTTGATAACCAAGACCGACAAAGCCATGGACAATGGCGTGAGGGTCGGTGACTCAAACCACAGTCCCAATTCGGTCCAGGCAGACAGCCAGACTCTTTCCTCCGAGACGACGGGCACACCCAACACAAATGCCACTTGCTGCATCGCAATCACGATCGCAATTCCCGCCGTCAATCCTTCGACCAGCGAATCGGGCAGGTGGTGAATGTATTTCCCAAGTTTCGCAAGGGAGGCAAGAACTAAAAACAAACCTGCAAGAAAACCCACGGCCAAGGTTGCACTCACGCCAAATTGATGGACTATGGGGATCAAAACTGCGGTCATCGCACCGGTTGGACCCGAAACTTGGAACCGGCTACCACCAAACGCTGCCGCCAGCACGCCAGCAATCACAGCACTGACTAAGCCCGCAGCTGGTCCGAGTCCAGAGGCGATACCAAAGCCAAGGGCGAGAGGAAGGGCCACGATGGCGACCGTCAGGCCGGCCAGTAGGTTAGCGCTCAACGAGCGAAGTTTGAAGGGCTCGATCCAGAGCCGTCGCTGGCGCATGGCTTCAGATTAGTAGTTTCAAGTTCCAACAGCAGTTAGGTAGGCTGAACGAATGCATCAGAAAGACATTTTTGGCCAGGTACTGGTTGCCTTGGTGACACCCATGACTGCCGATGGTGAGGTCGACTGGGACGCAACCGAGAAGCACATCGACTATGTCATCTCAAATGGTGCAGATGGTGTGGTCGTAACAGGTACTACCGGAGAGACCTCAACCCTTACTGATGCTGAAAAAATCAAGCTGGTTGAGGTTGGAAAGTCCGTGTCCGGCGGAAGGGCCAAGATCATCACCGGCGGTGGTTCTAATGAAACCGCACATGCAATTCAGCTTTACAAGGCCAGCGAGAAGGCTGGTGCCGATGGCGTGATGATTGTCACTCCTTACTACAACAAGCCAACCCAGGCGGGAATCCTCACGCACTTCAGACTTATCGCAGACGCTACCGACTTGCCTGTGATTCTCTACGACATTCCTGGTCGAACCGGTGTTGCGATTTCGTATGACACCTTCCACCGTGCTGCAAAGCACCCGAACGTGGTTGCGATCAAGGATGCAAAGGGTGATCTAGCTCAGGCTTCAAGACTGATGCTTGAAACTGGGTTGATGTATTTTTCCGGCGACGATTCAAACGTTCTGGCTCACGTCGCACTAGGCGCTACAGGTTTGATTGGTGTTACAGCGAACATTGCACCGCATGCTTACCGCGAGATGATCAACGCCACTAACGCGAATGATTTTCATGCTGCCCTCAAGGTGCACAACGCCCTAGAGCCGTTGCAGCGAGCCATCATGACCCACGTGCCAGGCACCGTGGCAGCAAAGTATGTGCTTCATGGCCTTGGTCTAATCAACTCTCCTAGGGTCCGCCTTCCACTGGTGGGACCAGAGGATCACGAGGCAGCTGCCATCGAGAGTGGCATCGACCAGGTCGTCAGTGTCCCAGGATTGAGTTTTGATAACTTCCGACCTGACCGCAACGCAGCTGCTGGTGGAGCATTGCCAAAGGTCGCAGGGACCACTCGATAGTGATTGAACCCAGAGCACTAGAGTCGGGCACGCTCCGCATCATTCCGCTTGGCGGTCTAGGTGAAATCGGTCGAAACATGACCGTGTTCGAGATCGACTCTCAGATTCTGATAGTTGACTGCGGTGTTTTGTTTCCCGAGGAAACCCAACCGGGAGTTGATCTGATCCTGCCGGATCTGAGCTACCTTGAGGGCAAGCTGGATCGGGTAATCGGATGCGTGCTCACGCACGGCCACGAGGACCATATCGGTGGCGTTCCATACCTTCTCTCAATGCGATCCGACATTCCACTGATTGGTTCCACTTTGACTCTGGCTCTAGTCGAGGCAAAGCTAAAGGAGCATCGGATCACGCCGTATTCGATGACAGTCAAGGAGGGTCAGGTCGAGAAACTTGGCCCGTTCGAGCTGGAGTTTGTAGCGGTTAATCACTCGATTCCTGACGCGCTAGCTGTTGTGATTCGAACCTCCGGTGGCACGGTCCTCAACACCGGTGACTTCAAGATGGACCAGCTCCCCCTCGATGGCCGAGTGACTGATTTACGGGCCTTTTCCAGGATCGGGGAGGCCGGTCTCGATTTGTTTATGGTGGATTCCACCAATGCTGATGTGCCTGGCTTTACTCCACTCGAGCGCGAGATCGGACCCGTCATTGAGTCCGTGATTGCGAAGACACCGGGCAAGGTCGTGGTGGCTTCTTTCTCTTCACACGTGCACCGAGTGCAGCAGGTAATTGATGCAGCCGTTGCAAATGGCAGACGCGTCGCCTTTGTCGGGCGATCAATGGTTCGAAACATGGCAATCGCAAGCGAGCTTGGGTTTCTGAATGTGCCAGATTCAGCAATTGTTGACCTGAAGGAAGTTGAGAACCTCGCAGATCATCAGATTGTCCTGATGTCCACCGGTTCCCAGGGTGAGCCGATGGCAGTTCTCTCTCGAATCGCAAATCAGGATCACCAGGTCTCGATCGGGGTCGGAGACACCGTATTGCTAGCCAGTTCTCTCATTCCTGGCAACGAGAACGCTGTGTATCGGGTTATTGATGGGCTTACCAAGCTCGGTGCCAATGTGGTTCACAAAGGCAACGCAAAGGTTCACGTTTCTGGGCACTCTGCCGCCGGTGAGTTGCTCTACTGCTACAACATTCTCACGCCAAAAAATGTGATGCCGATTCACGGTGAGGCCAGGCATCTGGTGGCAAACGCGAACCTTGCGATTCAGACCGGAGTTTCCCCGGAGCGAGTGCTAGTCGTCGAGGATGGGACGGTGGTTGATCTTCGAGACGGCGTCGCTGAGGTTGTGGGTCAAGTCGAGTGCAACATGCTTTACGTTGACGGTAAGACGGTGGGAAAGATCACCGAGGACGATTTACGTGACCGAAGAATCTTGGCAGCCGAAGGCTTCATAACCATATTCGCGGTCGTTGATCCGGCGACTGGAAAGGTAATCGAAGGCCCCGAGATTAGGGCTCGCGCCTATGCCGAAGATGACCATGTTTTTGATGACGTCCGACCAGCTATCGAGAAGGCATTGGCCGAAGCAGCAAGTGATGGTGTTCGAGACACCTATCAGCTCCAGCAGGTGATACGCCGGACGATCGGCACCTGGGTCGCCAAGGCACATCGCCGCAAGCCGATGATTATCCCCGTGGTGGTTCACTCAAACAGGTAGTGCCTGCGGGGTTTTTGGCCCCATGATTGCTACCTTTTTCACATGGTTCAACGCAAGCCCCCTCCCTCGCGCAAGCCGCAGCAGCGCCGTGTCACAAAGCCTGCTCCGGTCAGCGCTAAGAAAGGTGGAAGCTTTTGGCTGAATCTTGGGCAGTTTTATATGCTGCTCGCTCATGGCCTGGGTGGGTTGATTCGGGCGTTTAGCACCGAGAAGCTTGCACCAGAGGACAGGCGTGACGGTGCTCCATTCTTTGTATTTTTGCTCTCGGTGTTCGGAGCGCTTTTTGCCTGGTTTTTGATCAACGAACCTTGGGCGAAGGCCCTTCATGCCTACAGCTTTGGTTTGCTTTTTGGGCTAGTTGCGTTCTCGCTGCCAGCCATCTTTTTCGTTTACTCCTTCTACCTTTTCAGGCATCCGGCCTCGGTTCGAGACAGCTCTAGATTTGCCGTTGGCTTTTGGTTGTTCCTCTCCGTCGTCTCAGGTTTTTTCCACATCTTCTCCGGTCGCCCTGCCCCGAATCGCGATGGTGCGATGGGCCTGTCCGAAGCAGGTGGACTTTTTGGCTGGGTGCTGGGTGAACCACTAGTTTCAATACTCACGATTTTTGGGGCAGTGCCGGTTCTCACACTGGTTGCCTTTGCAGCGGTTTTGATCATGACTGGAACAGCACCTAGTCAGATCAAGCCCAAACTCCAACAACTTCGTAGCTTCTTGTTTGGTGCCAAGGCGGAGACGGCAACCTCGGATGCTTTCGACGGAAAGAAATCAACTTGGTGGAGCGCTTCAAAATCCGACAAACCTGCCTTCGAGACTCCCGTGGTTCAGGACATCGATGAGTTTGTCACTGAGGAGCTGGCAGAAGTTTCAATTGAGGACCCTGTCGATTCGCTCGAGTTCATGAACCAAGACGAAGGCGTCACTGAACCACTTGACGTCGTCTCCGAGCAACCTGTTGCACCTAGACCTAGGGCTCAGCGCCCTTATGTGTTGCCAGCCCTGGGCTTGCTAGCTGCCGGAACTCCACCGAAGGCGAAGACTGTTGTGAATGATCAAATCGTGGCAGCGATTGACGATGTCTTCAAGGAGTTTGACGTCCAGGCAAGAGTTTCTGGCTTCCTCAGGGGTCCAACGGTAACGCGCTACGAGGTTGAGCTGGCACCTGGTGTCAAGGTTGAGGCAGTAACGCGCTTGAGTAACAACATCTCTTACGCCGTTGCTTCTAACGAGGTTCGAATTCTGGCACCAATCCCAGGAAAGAGCCTGATTGGTATCGAGATTCCAAATACGGATCGCGAGACTGTCTCTCTGGGAGATGTTCTCAGAAGCAAGAACGCCGCGGCGTCTACGCATCCACTCACCATCGGTGTCGGTAAGGATGTCGAGGGCGGTTATCTGGTGGCCAACCTCGCCAAAATGCCACACCTTTTGGTAGCTGGTGCCACCGGAGCGGGTAAATCCTCCTTTGTAAACTCCATGATCACCTCGATATTGATGCGGGCCAAGCCGGCTGAGGTTCGAATGGTTTTGATTGACCCCAAGCGAGTCGAACTTGCGGCCTACCAGGGAGTGCCACACTTAGTTACCCCGATCATCACCAACGCCAAGAAGGCGGCCGAAGCTCTGCAGTGGGTCGTCAAGGAAATGGACTCGCGTTACGACGATCTTGCCTCATTTGGGTTCAAGCACATCGACGACTTCAACCGCGCTGTGGTCTCCGGTCAGGTCAAGGTCCCCGAGGGTTCTAAGCGCGATCTACAGCCCTATCCGTACCTGCTGGTAGTTGTTGACGAGCTCGCAGATTTGATGATTGTCGCCCCCCGTGACGTTGAGGATTCAATCGTGAGAATCACTCAGCTTGCGAGAGCCTCTGGAATTCACCTGGTGCTGGCAACCCAGCGACCTTCGGTTGACGTAGTCACGGGTTTGATCAAGGCCAACGTGCCCTCCAGGCTTGCCTTCTCGGTTTCATCCGTCACCGACTCACGAGTGATTCTCGATCAACCAGGTGCTGAGAAGTTGGTTGGACAGGGAGACGCCCTGTTTTCCCCTATGGGTTCCAACAAGCCATTCCGCGTGCAAGGCGCATGGGTTTCTGAGGATGAGCTTCACAGGGTAGTAGAGCATGTGAAGCAGCAGATGGAGCCGGAGTATCGTGAGGATGTTGCAGCAGCTCCTCAATCGAAGGTGATTGACTCTGACATTGGCGATGACCTAGAACTTCTGATGGCTGCGGCCGAGCTGATCGTCAACTCCCAGTTTGGTTCCACCTCCATGCTGCAGCGAAAGCTTCGTGTGGGCTTTGCAAAGGCTGGCCGCTTGATGGATTTACTGGAGTCCAGGGGAGTGGTGGGTCCATCCGAGGGCTCTAAGGCCAGAGACGTACTGCTCAAGGCAGAGGATCTTGCAGGTTTCTTGGCTAAGCTTTCGGGACAGACTTCAGCCGCCTTCTTAGGTGACAGCGCGGAGGAAGTGGCCGAGGAAGATGCATGGGAGTTGACCGGTAGGAAAGATGAATTCTAAGTCCTTTCTCTACCGCCAAACCCCGAACCTAATCACCACCGCCAGAATTGCTCTGGTCCCTATTGTCTTGTGGCTAATCCTTGGGTTTTGGGAGAGCGACTTAGGCAGGGTCACTGCTTTAGTGCTTTTGGTGCTGGCAGCCTCTACCGACGGTATTGACGGCGCTATCGCCAGGAAGCGAAACCTGGTCACCAACCTTGGGAAACTTCTCGATCCGATAGCCGATAAGGCACTTCTTTCGGGCTCTCTGATTGCCCTGTCCATCATTGGGCAGGTCCAGTGGTGGATAACCGTTGCAATCCTGCTTCGCGAGCTAGGCATCACGGTGTATCGCCTGGTGGTTGCCAAGCGGAAGGTGATTGCAGCCTCCTCAGGAGGAAAATTCAAAACGGTGTTGCAAATCATTGCAATCTCGTTGGCAATCGCCCCTTTTGACTTTTTAGGTAGCTGGTATCAAATCTTTGTTTACCTGGTCTTGCTATTCACAGTGGTCATCACCTGGTACACCGGAATCAGCTACCTGCGACCTCGAAAATGAATCTGATTGAGCTAGCACACACTAAGGGCCTGTACCTGTGCTCAGCCGAATCGCTGACCGCGGGACGAGTGGCAACCGCAATAACCCAAACTCTTGGTGCGTCAAAAGTGTATTTAGGTTCCCTAGTGACCTACTCCGATGGCAGTAAAGCTTCCTTTTTGGGGATCCCTCAAGGCTTGCTAGATGGCGTGACCGCGGTCAGCGAGCAGGTTGCAAAGGCCATGAGCCAAAACTCCAGGGCGAAATTTGCCCAGGCAAATGAAATCGAGCTAGATAACGTAGTTTCAGTTGCAACCACCGGTGTTGCAGGGCCAGATCCGGTTGGGACTAAGCCGGTAGGTCTGGTATTCGTCTCCGTCACATCTCGTCGAGGCACTTTCTGCAGCGAATATCACTTCAGCGGCGGTCGAGAAGAGATTTCGGTTGCGGCGACAGAGGCTGCGCTTGACTTGGTGCGGGAAGAGTTGGAGCAAATCTGAGGTTTAGCTTCAGGAAACTTTCAGAAGCGCAATTTAGGTTTTCTGTTGTAAACCGATAGGTTATTGGCTTGGAGGAACCTTGGTACTAGTGAGACAAGAAATCGGTGATGTTCTAAGAACACACCGACTTCGTCGTGGACAGACACTCCGTCAGGTGGCGGCTCGTGCTTCTGTGGCACTGGGCTACCTATCTGAGGTTGAGCGCGGTCAAAAAGAGGTTTCTTCTGAAATTTTGGCTTCAGTCGCTGATGCACTAGAAGTACCTCTGTCTGTAGTAATGCGCGAGGTTTCTGACCGAGTTGCCGCAATTGAAGGTATCTACCTAGACGACACCTACATTCCTGACACGGTGCCAGATGCATTTGTTGCTGAGGCATCACTGATCTCCAGGTAGTGAAACTGAGCCAATTCCACAACCTTCTCCGGGATGAGTTCGGCGAGGGGATTTCAAGTGTGCTACTTCGAGACACCAGGCTCACAGAGTTTGCTGATTTGACTCCTCTGCAGCTTCTTGATGCTGGCGAGGATCCACGACTGGTCTGGCTTGCCATCTGTAAAAACCAAGGCGTCCCCAAGGAGCGCTGGCTCGGTAAA
>JBEENY010000033.1:0-15265 GCA_041191905.1 Actinomycetota bacterium | reverse complement strand
CTCATTGCTCACCTTCTGTCTATGTTGATTGAGCTAATTCGAGCCACCAGTCTACGCCGTCTTTCCTCGCGCTCCTGCGCTTTCCGCTTTTCCATTGCGCGCCGCTGTGAAAGTAGGCGAGGCAGGTCCTCTGCGAAGACCGGCGATGCAGGTTGAATGACGACTTCATCAGGACCAAATTCGGCTAGTTTGCCGTTGAGTCCCGAAACCTCGGCCCTGAGTGTCTTTAGCGCTAACCAGAGCCGGTATCCAGCCAGACTCAGAACATACATAGCTGCGGCTATAAGAAGAAAATTGAGCCACCCCATTAGCCCTCACCCTCCACATTTCCCAGTGCACGGAGGGCGAACTGACGGACTGCCAACTTCGCCTCAACGGGTTCCAAAACTTTTGCCCTTGACCCAAACTTGGCTATGTGGCGCGCAAGCGCTGAGTAGCTACCTACCCTAATCTTCCCCACGAGCGTTCCACTCTGCTCGATTGGTGTTCCAGCCAGGGGGAAATTCCAAAATAGCTCAGTCGCAGTTCTATCGATCTCGAGAGTCACAATCACTTCGTTTTGGGATTCACCAAAGTCCTCATCGGGGACGCTAGCGCTCTTAGCCTGTTCCGAAATCGGATTGGTTGTAATTGATGCCCTTGCCACCCGATCGAGCCTGAAGGCCCTAACCTCATTGTTTTTATGGCACCAACCGCGAAGGTAGTAGCGACCTTGCATGAGATCTAGGCGCAAAGGATCGACCAAGCGCTCGGCCCGCTCCCCCAGCTGATTTAGGTAATCGACGTCTATTTGCTTGCCGTCCCTAATCGCCTGCTGGCAAGTGTTGAGGATTGAGTCTAAAAGTGAGTTCCTAGCTGGCCGCGGCTCCGCGGAAGAGCCAAATAGCCTTCTGAGCTGGTTCAACTCTCCGCTATCGGCAAACGGTCTAACGGAGCTCAGATATTCAAGCCCTGCGGCAATCGCCGCTACTTGCTGAGATGAGAGAACAGGAGGCTTATCCAGCTGTCCCATACCTAGAGAAAGCGATACCTCACCATCCTCTAGCGCTTCTTCGTCAACATAGAAGTGGGTATGAAACCTTGTCAGGTCCTCACTGTTGGCAATGGCGAGGACTGCCTTTCTTATTGCCTGCTCACTGACTTGAAAGTGCCTGGCGAGCTCGATAACTTCGTATGGACCCTCCCTGAGGATCAGCCCAACGATAGATAGCGAGAGGTTGAACTGTTCGTCGGCCGTCAGCTCCTGCTTAGGCATGATTCTCCACCACCAATCGGAGCTGTTCACTGACGTAATTTGCAAACTCAGTAGGACCAACAATTCGGACATCTGCGCCGAATTCGATTAGCTCTTCGGCGAAGAGCTCTCGATCCATGTAGGAGATTTCCACAAGCTCCTGCTCAGCGCCGAAGTGATACCAGGCCTCTGAGTTGGGTCTCACCTCGATTACTGCACGCTGCGTTTCGATGAATTTAGTTAGATCAGATTCGGCTTGAGCAATCTCAGACGCAGTTACTATCTGCGAAGGCTGATCAGTTAGGCGAACCCGAGAAACCATCCTGCGCAGCAGGAAGTTTTTTAGTTCACCATTCTCAACCCCTAGGAGCAACCACTGCTGCGCAATGAATCGGAGTCGAACAGGAGTTAGGGTTCTAACAGTCGGAGACTCCCCAGGCTTTTGGTAGTTGAAACTTATTTGCACGCCGGATTCGATTGCTTCTGCGATTGGCGTGAAGTTGGGGTCTTTAGCGAAGAGTTTGGGAGAGACAACCTGAAGGGTTTCTTCTCCACCCGCAACTCCAAAAGCCCGCATGCGAGTCAGCGCGCTCTTGGCAACCTGACTCATGCTCTGGTGATTCCAAGCTTTTGCCGCAAGCTCGAGGAGTTGCATGTGGCTTGAGTTGAGCTCAAAACCCTCTGGCCACTGGAATGAATCCTTGGCTAGGCGATACCTCGTCGCCTCGGGATCCTCTGAGCCCTCGCCGTCTATTACCTCAAGCCGGACACCCATGATTCTGAGCAGGTCTTTATCTCGCTCGAACATGCGATCGCGCGCGTCTTGAGTTTTGTTTTCCTCGTATCCGGCAACGCTCTCAAGAAGCTGACGCTTACTGACACCAAAACTTTGGGCGGCAACAAGGCAACAGGTCAGGGTAAACAGACGCTCCGCAGGAGACTGCTTACCCATTGACTTACTCCTTGCCTAGGACGTCAATCACGAATACTAGGGTCGAACCAGCAGGAATCGCACCTTGAGCATTGTCGCCGTAGCCCAGGTCAGGTGGAATAACCGCAACAACCTGAGATCCAACCTTGACGCCCTCAAGAGCCTGCACGAAACCTTGAATTAGTCCCTCGGAGGTCACCTGGAAGCTAGCTGGGGCTCCACGCTCCCAGGAGCTGTCGAACTGAGTTCCCTCCCAAGTCCAACCAGAGTAGTGAACCACCACGGTGTCACCGATGGCGATCTCCTCACCCTTACCCTCGACCAAAATCGACCGCTTGAAATCCGCTGGAGCGTCGGTGGCCGGAAGCTGAATGCCTGGCTGGCCATTCGGTGCCAAAATCACGGCAGGCACGCCTGCCTCTGGAGCCTGGGCATCGCCGTTAGCCTTCGGAAGGTATGCGTCTACCACATCGAAAACGAAGAGGATTGCATCCTCTGGGCCAATGCCTAGTGACTCAACACCCGCTCCGTCATGGGCATTTTTAGCATCGAGTAGGACACCTACGCGTGAGCCGACATTGACTCCGGTGAGAGCCTTGCAGAAGTCGGGCTTTGAGTCCTTGATTAGGTCCTGAATGATGTAGTCGTTGGTTCCAAATTCACTTCCCTGGAACTGCTCCCCAGTGGAGGCATTGAACCCGGTGAAGTGCAGGGCCACTCGCTGGGCACCAACGAGTGCACCACCTTTACCCTCAATGAAAACCTTGGTTTCGATTCCCGAACCTTCAAGCGGCGAAGGGAATTCAATCTTTGGCTCGGTGCCAAACTCGCCCTCAACGCTTACCTGGTCGATTGCGTCTCCGCCAGTGAAGCTGTCACAGTTTGCGCTTAGGCCCTGGCTCAGGAGTGCATACCCGGTGAGCGGAGTGGACTCTGCTGCGGAGCATCCGGTGAGCAGTAGGGCTGGGATGAGCAGCGCAACTAATTTCTTCATTTAGCTTCTTTCGTTTCTCTAATTCTCTCGCTGATCAAACTCTTGAGTGACCTTGCGCACAGTTTTTCTCAGCTTTTTCTCGCTAATTGGGCGTTGCCCTATAGCTCCGGGCAACCAAATGTCCATGTCTTCCTGACTGAAGTCGGACTTTGAAGCTCTGCGCTGTTTGAACTCTGGTAACACTGCACCAGGGGCGAGCCTTCTGGAGGTTAGCAGGAAGCCGGTGTGAGCAATCATTCGGTGATCAGGGCGAACCGCAAGACCCTCAACATGCCAACTGCGAACCATTGACTCCCAGGCATTTGGCGAGGTAAATCCTCCGTGGTCACGAATGGCCTCAACTGTTCGAGATAGCTGGGTTACGGTCGCAACGTAGACAATCACCAAACCACCGGGTCGAAGCGCCTTTGCCACTGCGTCGATGCACTCCCAGGGCGCAAGCATGTCCAATACAGCTCTGTCAGCGCTCGCCTCAGCAACATGGGTGCCTAGGACCTGCTGCAACTCACCGAGGTGCACATCCCAGTTTTTTGGCTGGTAGCCAAGTTGATTAGCAACGTTGGCCTTTGCAATATGAGCAAACTCATCCCGCTTTTCAAACGAAATGAGGCGACCCTCAGGGCCTATGGCTCGAATCAAATAAGAGGAGAGCGCACCTGAGCCAACCCCAGCCTCAATGACCGTAGCGCCTGGGTAAATGTCTCCCTCGACCACGATTTGACCAGCATCCTTTGGGTAGACGATTGCCGCACCGCGAGGCATTGAGAGCACGTAATCGGTCAACAGTGGCTTTAGAGCCAGATACTCAACTCCGTTTTGATTGGAGACAATGCTCCCCTCTGGTTTTCCGATCACGTCATCGTGCATCAGGTCACCCTTGTGGGTACCGAAGCGGCCACCTGCAACCAGGGTGACGGTGTTCAGTCTCCCCTTTGGGCCGGTGAGCTGCACTTTATCTCCAGCTCTAAAAATGTGATTCATCGGGCCAGCCCCTTTAGGGTTTCGAGATCTAGTTCAGTCAGAGAATCGAATAAGACGCGATTCGGAGCCTGCGGAATGGGCACAATGTTGGGAATACCAACAGCAACGCAGCCAGCGGCCTCAGCGCTTGCAAGCCCGGTTCGTGAATCTTCAAAGGCGATGCACTCCGAGGGGTCAACCCCCAGCAGTTTCGCGGCCAGCAGATAGGGCTCAGGGTCCGGCTTTCCCTTTTGTACATCGTCACCAGCAACCACAACGTCAAAGGCCTGAAAAGGTATTTGATCCACAACCGTCAGAGCCATTCTGCGCATCGACATGGTTACCAGTGCGGTTGGAATGCCAGCTTGCTTGAGTGAGATCAGAAGTTCTAGAGCACCTGGCCGCCAAGGTAGTTGGTTCTGCAGTTGAGAAACCACCTCGTCGGTGAGTCGATCAATGACCTCTTGGATGGAGAGATCTTGAATCGAAAATCGCTCTTTGAGAATTGCCGATGAGTCATAGAGGGACTTTCCAATTAGTTCGTGACCGTGTTCCTTGGTCCACTCCGAGCCGTAGTCGGAGGCTAGCCTCGATTCGCTCAGCAGCCAGTATGGCTCAGAGTCGATGAGGGTGCCGTCCATGTCCCACAGGACGGCTCTAGGGAAGGTGTTTGGCATCCTGAGAAGTCTAGTTAGTAAGTGCTTTAGAGTTTGTAGGTAAAGAATTGGAGAACATGCTAAGCGGAAGAATCTTGCTGGTTGCTTTTGAGGGCTGGAACGATGCCACAGAGGCCGCAAGCGGTGCGCTAAAGGCGATTGCTGAGCAAATTGGTGCGCAAACTCTCGAGGCAGTGGACCCCGAGGACTACTTTGACTTTCAGTTCTCCCGACCAATGCTTGAGTTTGATGCCGATGGAAATCGCGTGCTCTCCTGGCCAGGATGTGAACTACTTCAGGCCAGTCCAGAGAAGGTAGCGGACCAGCCCGAACTTGACCGGTTGTATCTGCTTCTGGGAACAGAGCCATCCAGGAGGTGGCTGAGCTTTGCAGCTGAGATTCTTGAAATGGTTCAGGATCGGGAGATCGACGCCGTGATTATGCTCGGTTCGATGTTGGCCGATGTCCCTCACACCAGACCTATGCAGGTTTTCAAGTCCTCGATGAATGATGAGCTAATGGAGCGATACGCCATTGAGCCATCGACCTATCAGGGCCCAGTTGGCATCTTGACGGTGTTAGCCCAGAGTTTTGAAGCTGAGGGAATTCCGGTTTTGTCGCTCTGGGGATCGGTGCCCCACTACGTGCACAACACAACTAATCCCAAGGCGGCTATCGGTTTTCTGAGCGAGATCCTTGAACTGACAGGCTACAGCTTTGACACTTCGGCGCTCGCTGAGCAGGCATTTGAGTGGGAGCGCGGTGTCGATGACATGACTGCCTCTGATGAAGAGATGTTGGCCTATGTTTCGCAGCTTGAAAAAGCCAGAGATGCCTGGGATTCAGAGCAGGTTTCTGGTGAAGCTCTGGCCCGCGAGTTCGAGCGCTACCTCAAGGACCGTCCTGATTCTCAGGATCGACCGAAGAGCTAGATTGCACCAAGGCTAAGACCGATTAGCAGTAGCGATCCGACCGCAACTCTCCAGATCACAAACGGCATAAAGGAACCACGCACCAGGTATTTCAATAACCAGGCAATTACTAGGTATCCGGTTACTCCACTTACCACGGTTGCAAACAAAGTTCCAGCAAGCAAATCAAGGGGTAGGTCTCGATAGCTTTTCAAGAACTGATAAATCCCAGAAGCCAATACAGCTGGAATTGCAAGCAGAAAGCTGTAGCGCGCAGCTGCCTCACGTGTGAACCCCATCATTCGACCGACGGTTATGGTTCCCCCGGATCGCGATACCCCAGGGATTAGAGCAAGAGCTTGCCCAAAGCCAAATACCAAGCCGCTTTTCAGGTCAAGGTCTTTGACTTCCTTTTCCTTCCGCCCAAAGCGATCGGCTAGGCCAAGGACAATTCCAAACACAATCAGCATTACGCCGATCACCCAAAGCTGTCGGACATCAGATTCGACCTGATCTTGAAACGCAAGCCCAAGACCCACCACCGGCAGTGAACCGAGAATTACAAACCAGCCAAGCTTTGATTCGCTGGGCTGGGTCGCAAAGGGCTTAAAGGCATTCTTGAACCAGGATCCAAGGATCTCCGCGATGGTCTTAGCAAAATACAAAACCACCGCTATTTCGGTGCCAATCTGAATTGTTGCGATGAACGCCGTTAGTTGTGGTTTGGACAGCGAAGAAATGCCCATCAATTCCTGGGCGATTTGAACGTGTGCCGAAGACGATATTGGCAAAAACTCAGTCAGTCCCTGCACTAAACCAAGAACCAGCGCTTCAAACAGCGTCATTCATCCTCGGCAAGAGCGATCGGGAGATACTCATCATGTGTTGAAGCCAGCGCCTCCTCGTAACTTAGGAAAGTGTCCTCCACCATCTCATAGGCGCGCTCAAGGTTTTCATCAACCCCGGATCGCTTTTGACGACAAGCATCAAGGTGAAACTCCAGTGCAGCAACGAGTTTCTGTAGTGCCAGCTCTGGGTCAGCGTTCATGGCTAAAGGCTACTCAAGGATGCGAATTGAGCCAAGCACCATTGGTTGGTTTTGGGGCTTTGGTTCGTGATAGATTGTCTGCGCTCAGTTCTTTAGAGCATCACCTGTCCGGGTGGCGGAATGGCAGACGCGCTAGCTTGAGGTGCTAGTCTCCGATAGGAGGTAGGGGTTCAAGTCCCCTTTCGGACACCAAGGCTCATTACACTTCTACGGTGCCCAATCAAATTCCCTCAGCTCTCAGCTTTGGTCTTGAGCACGCTCGGAATCTGATCGCCGATAAGAAAGTTCTTCTGATATCAGGTGCTGGAATTTCAACTGACAGTGGCATTCCTGACTATCGCGGTGCCGGAAGGGTGCAGAAGCACCCATTGACCTTCGACCAATTCATGGGTTCAGCCAAGAACCAAGCTCGCTATTGGGCGAGAAGCTATGTCGGCTGGGGCCGCATCGCCGGTGCTGAGCCAAATCCGGGTCATTTGGCTGTTGCCAAAGCCGAACAAGAAAACAAGATTTTTCAAGTAATCACTCAAAACGTTGACGGTCTCCACCAGAAAGCTGGAGCCAAAAACGTACTCGAATTACATGGCCGACTCGACACAGTGGTCTGTATCCAGTGCGGAGAGGTAATTCGAAGATCCGAATTAGATTTGCGCATCAGTCAACTCAACCCAGACTTCATTCAGGATCCCAATGCTCAAGCCTCCCCAGATGGCGACGCTGAGATTGAGGTGGATGAAAGCTTTCAGGTGCCAAGCTGTGGTGTTTGTGGCGGAAGCTATAAACCAGATGTCGTGTTCTTTGGTGAGCAGATTCCTAAGCCGAGAGTGCTGAAAGCTACGCAGGCTGTTGAGGCAGCTCAGGCCATCGTCGTCGCCGGCAGTTCCCTAACCGTCAATTCCGGCTTGCGGCTTGTGAAGCGGGGCAAAGAGCTTGGGTTGCCGATAGTTATCGTCAACCTAGGCGAAACGAAGGCTGATGGAATTGCGGATGTTCGACTAAACGTCTCAACTTCACAGGTGCTGTCGGAGTTGTTTGATGTCTAATACTGAACTCGGCCTGCTGCGTCATGGTCAAACAGATTGGAATATCAATCTCCGGCTGCAGGGAACGGCTGATATTCCCATGAATGAGGTTGGCATTTCCCAAATCGAAGTGGCTGCCGACAGGCTTGCCGCACAGTCTTGGGATCTGATCCTGAGTTCACCACTGGGTCGAGCAATGCACTCAGCTGAGATAGTGGCGGCGAGGCTTGGGATCGCTGAAGTTCAAGTCGAACCGCTGCTGCTAGAGCGCAGCTTTGGCATTGGCGAGGGGCTTGAGTATTCGCAGTGGCACGAGCAATACGGCGCCTTAGATGAGATCCCAGGTGCTGAGTCCGCATCGCAAGTGATTTCACGCGCAAACCTATTGCTTGAGAAGGTTGCATCCGAGTATCGAGGTCGACGAGTACTCGCAGTCTCGCACGGTGCGCTAATTAGATTTGTGCTGTCCGAGGTGTCGGAAGGATTAGTGCCACCAAAGGGCGAACGGCTGCAAAACGCCTCGCTTCATGAGCTTCACCACACGGACATTTGGCGACTGCGAGCCTGGGCACCGAATCCTTTGGGCTCAGAGACCTTGGAGTAAGCCAAGCAGTTTCTTGGCGGATACCGCCCAGGAGAAGCCTGCTGCTTGCCTTTTTCCAGCCATTGAAAGCCGATTCCAGTGCTCGCCATCCTCAAGCATTCGTATCTTCTTGGCGAAGTCGGCTGGATCCTGCGGGGTGAAATACAAGGCGCCGTCTCCGGCAACCTCTCTAAAGATTTCGAGGTCAGATAGGACCGCCGGTGTTCCCTGTGAGATGGATTCAAGTGCCGGGATCCCGAAACCTTCATCCAAACTTGCGCTCACCAAAGCAAAGCAGCTAGCTAGTAAATCCGTGTATTCCTCATCGCTGACTCCCCCAAGAAATGAAACCCGAGCACCTCGAGGGATCAGCTTTTCAAGCTCTGCTTTTCTGACAGCTGTAACTTTGGATGCCAGCACAAGTTCGTAGTCAGGCAGATCCGCCATGCCGGCAATGAGGGTCTCTACGTTCTTGTAGCCAATAAAGCTCCCCATGTAAACCAACTGCTTGGTTCTCGGCTTTGGATCCTGAACCCCAAGATCCGATGCATTCGAAATCACCCAGATCGGTTTCTTTGTCAGCCTGGCGGCCTCGATCTGACGCTTTGAGGATTGCGACACAGTCACTACAGCATCTGCGGCCTGCAAAAGCAGTCGCTGTGGAACAAAGCTCTGATGGTAGAGCCACCAAATTCCTCGGATCACGGGATTGAACTGTTTTGGCGGGGAATTGTGGCGGTAGTAGATCAAATCGTGAATCGTTAGAACGAGTTTGTAATTGCGAAACAGCCCTGAAGTGGTTTGCATCGGCGAGAAGACCACATCGGCAGCTAGCCGATTAATCTGAAGCGAGGTCAGTGGCTCCATAAGCGAAGTCGCTGGTCGAGTCTGCACAAATTCGACTCCTGAGCCAATCTGGGCGCGTTGATGTTCGTGGCTGACTAAAACCTGGAGGTGAACCAGCTTCTTTAGCTCACGAATCAAGCCCAGGGAGAACTTGCTGATCCCATCCGGATGCTGCTGGATAAATCGACCATCAAAGACGATTTTCAAGATATTTCCTTAGCAAACTCAGCAACAATCAAGCCAACCTCAAAGGGTGTCTCGTAGTGGGTGAGGTGACCACAGTCCAGGGTTCTAAGTTCTGCACCGGTGCGTCTTTGTAGTTCTAGCTGACCAGTCAGCGGTGCAATTGAGTCCTTGGCACCGGCAATCAGTAGCAGATGCTGCGGAGCCTGGTCGACGTAATCCAGGACATTCCCAGAACTTGCAGCCTTGAAGCCCTCAAGAGCAACTGCGTCCGAGCGGTAGTTGGAGAAGTAACGATGGTGTTGATCGTGGATGAAAGAGCGCAGTTTGAGATCCCAGCTGGTAGCCATAACCATCGACATCGCTCGCACGACCATGGTGCTTCGAAGTAGGGCAGAGCCAAGCGCACCAATTGACCCCAGGCGGTAGTAAAGGCTTGCCAGCTTGCCACCGACTGAATCCCCCTGGGTAGTACTGATTGGGTTGAGTAAGACCGTTGGCTGTTTCATACCGAGTCCCCATGATTTGGAAACAACAAGCGAACCAAAGCTGTGTCCAAGCACGATTGGATCTTCAAAATTCGTAACGAATTCGGTCAGCCAGTGGGCATAGTTTTCAAGGTTGTGCTCCCCCGCCAAGACCGGCGACTTTCCATAGCCGGGCAAATCCGGGATCACCACATGGTGTTCAGCCAGAGCGCCGGCTATTGCGCTTAGCCCGTTGTGATCACCCCTAAATCCATGGATCAGAATCACTGTGCGGCCAGGTCCTGGGTATTGCCAGGTTGCGGTGTTGCCGACATCGGATCTTGTGCCGCGGCTTCGGGCCAACTCCATAAGATCCGGCGCGGAAGATTTCAACACCTGCATTCAACCAGTCTAGGTTGACAGGGGGTCGCCCTAGTCTTTGATACGTGCTGGATTTTGATTTTGAACCACAATCGCCCGCTTGGGCCAAGCGCTTGGCGGCATTCGACCTAGAGACCACAGGGTTGGATCTTCGGGAGTCGAGAATTGTGACTGCGTGTGTAGCTGTTTTAGACAGCAATGGCCAGGTCGAATTTCTCTCAGAGTGGTTGGTCAATCCGGGGATAGAGATTCCAGATGCCGCTGCTGCAGTCCACGGCATTACAACCGAGTTTGCTGAAGCCAACGGTTCTGCTCCTGAGCTTGCTATCGCGCAGATCCTTCGCTCACTTGCAGGGCTTTTCAAAGAAATGCCAGTGGTGGCATTCAATGCCGCCTATGACTTCTCCATCCTTCACCACGAGGCAATTCGTCACGGACTTGATCCGGTTTCCCCAAAACCGGTTATTGATCCCCTGGTGCTTGATAGAGAGATGGTCAAATATCGCTCTGGCAAGGGCAGTAGAACCCTTGGTGCGCTAACTAGCGATTATCAGGTGCCCCTGGAAAACGCTCATAACTCAACTGCTGACGCCGTTGCGGCAGGGCGTCTAGCCCAGCGCATGGCCAGCAAGTTTGAGCGTCTAAACATGGACCTAGAAGCACTGCATAATGCCCAGATTGAGTGGGCTAAGGCGCAGGCTCTGGATTTTGAAAAGTGGATGAAAACACAAAACCGCCCGGATTTCCGGGCGGAGTTGGGTTGGCCGGTTAGAGACTAACCGAAGTTCTTGTAGCGCTCGTTGAAGCGCTCTACGCGACCAGCGGAGTCCATGATGCGCTGCTTTCCGGTGTAGAAAGGGTGGCTCGCGGAGCTGATTTCCACATCGTAGACAGGGTAAGTCTTACCGTCTTCCCACTCGATGGTCTTGTCGCTGGTGATGGTAGCGCGGGTCAGAAAGGCAACGCCAGATGCCAAGTCGCGGAATACGATCGGCTCGTAGCTTGGGTGAATTTCAGCCTTCATGGTTTCCTTCTAGGTTTGAATTCTTTTTGCGAAACGCAACAGCGCAGAAGCCTAGCAGAGAAAATCTGCTCAGTCTAGGCTGATCGGACAGAGAATCTGCCGTTTTCGTAGGTCACCGTTAGCGGGTAACGGAAAGCCTCAGAAACACTCTCAGATGTGATGGTTGTTCCAATCTCACCTCGAGCCAGAATCTTCCCGTCTTGAATCAACATCGCGTGAGTGAAGCCAGCCGGAATTTCTTCCAAGTGGTGAGTAACCATTGCCATCGCAGGTGCATATGGTGAGGTCGCATAGCCGCCCAGCAGACGAATCGTCTGCTCACGAGCGCCTGGATCGAGTGATGCCACCGGTTCGTCCAACAAAAGAAGCTCCGGGTCGGTCATTATGGCTCTGGCGATCTGGACTCGCTTACGCTCCCCATCGCTGAGCGTGCCAAAGGGGCGAGAAGCAAAATCACTAAGTTCCCACTCCCCCAAAACTCGCATTGCGCGACGCTCATCTACTGAGTCGTACTCCTCTTTCCAGCGTCCGGTCACGCCGTAGGACGCGGTCATGACGGCGTTCAACACAGTTTCGCTATTGGGGATTTGGTTTGCTAAGGCAGAGGAGGCAAATCCTATTCGGGTTCGAAGTTCGAAAACGTTGACCTCACCCAGTCTTTGATTCAGTACCTCAGCTGTGCCGCTACTTGGCTGAATCTGAGCGGCACAAACCCTGAGCATTGTGGTTTTTCCAGCTCCATTGGGGCCAAGAATTACCCAACGCTGGGACGAATCCGCTTGAAAGCTCACGGAATCTAAAATGGCGTTGCCATTTCTCACAACGCTTACATTCTGAAGATCAATAACCGTAGACATCGCGTAAAGCCTAACGACCAAGCGCTTTTTGGTAGACCTCTATGGTGCGAGTCGCGATTGACTCCCAACTAAATGCCTCCATCGCACGCGCCCTACCAGCTGCACCGAACTGCTCGAGCTTCCCCGAGACAAGTGCCAAATTGAGAGTGTTTGCCCAGTCCGACACAAATTTGTCGGGGTCTATCGGGGCACCCGACCCATCTTGGACCTGCTCAATAGGAACCAGCCAGCCGGTCTCTCCCTCAACAACTACCTCCGGGATTCCGCCCGTGGCCGTGCCGATAACTGGAGCGCCGCAAGCCATTGCTTCAAGGTTCACAATCCCCAGAGGTTCATAAATAGAGGGGCAAACAAACGCATCCGCTTGGGTCAAGAGGGCCGCCAACTTTTGCTGTGGCAGGTGCTCTGGAATCCAGACCACACCGGTTCTGGTTCTCGCCAGTTCTTCGACAAGCCCCTCAACCTCGACCTGTATTTCCTTGGTATCGGGAGCCCCAGCACAGAGCACCAGCTGAACATCGGCGGGCAGCTCTTTGGCGGCGCGCAAGAAGTAAGGCAGACCCTTCTGGCGAGTGATTCGACCAACAAAGATCACCGAGCGACGGTCTGGGTCAACGCCCAGTGACCTAACTGTCTCAGGGTCCTCAACGGGTTGCCACTTATTTGAGTCAATCCCGTTGTAAACGACCTCCACCTTGTTTGGGTCTAAGTCGGGGTAACTGCGAAGTATGTCGTTGCGCATTCCGTTTGAAACGGCAATCACGGCAGAAGCTGCTTCATACGCAGTGCGCTCTATGTAGGAGGAAAGTTCGTAGCCACCACCGAGCTGCTCGCGCTTCCAGGGACGCAGAGGCTCTAGTGAGTGCGCGGTCACAACGTGAGGGATTCCGTGCAACACGGAGCCGATGTGGCCAGCAAAATTCGCATACCAGGTGTGCGAGTGGACCAAATCGGCACCCGCCAGCGCGTCCGCAATCACCAGGTCTACGCCCATGGTTTGCAGAGCTGCATTTGCATTCGCGAGCTCTGAGGGGGTTTGGTATCCAATCGTGCCCTGCTCAGATAAGGGATTACCGAAGGCATGCACTCGGGCATCAATTCGAGATCTGAGAACCTTCACCAATTCAGTGATGTGCACACCCGCACCACCGTAGATGTTTGGTGGATACTCTTTGGTAACGAAATCGACTCTCATAGCAAAATGCTAGTCCCCGCCCAAATCAAGCAACTAACATTTGGCTATGGGACGTACTCGTGTTTTTGGAATGGTCCTCGCCGGTGGTGAGGGCAAGAGATTGATGCCATTGACAGCCGACAGAGCAAAGCCGGCAGTCCCATTTGCGGGCAGTTACCGCCTGATTGATTTCGCGCTTTCAAACTTGATTAATTCTGGTTTGCGCAGAATCGTGGTGCTAACCCAGTACAAATCTCACTCACTAGACCGTCACGTTTCACAGACCTGGCGAATGTCACCTCTGCTAGGCGCCTATGTTGCATCCGTCCCGGCACAGCAAAGACTGGGTAAGCGCTGGTACACCGGAAGCGCGGATGCGATTTTGCAGTCCATGAATGCACTCAGTGACGAGCGTCCAGATTATGTAGTTGTAGTTGGAGCTGATCACGTCTATCGAATGGACTTTGATCAAATGCTGCAGTCTCACATCGAGTCTGGAATGGAAGCGACGGTTGCTGCCATCAGGCAGCCAGTAGCACTTGCTCCTCAGTTTGGTGTGATTGAGGTTGACCCTGCGAACCCAACCAAAATCGAAAACTTCAGAGAGAAACCCTCTGATCCCAAAACCGTGCCGGGTGACCCATCCCAGGCATTGGTGTCGATGGGAAACTACATTTTCAACGCCCAATCCCTGATCGAGGCCATCGAACTGGATGGTCAAGACGAGAACTCATCTCACGATATGGGAGGGGACATAATCCCTTACTTCGTGAGCAAGGGAACCGCAGGAGCATACGACTTCACCTACAACGAGATACCCGGCGCTACCGAGCGAGACAAGTCTTACTGGCGCGACGTAGGAACAATCGATAGCTACTACGACGCTCACATGGACCTGATCTCCACCATGCCAATCTTCAACCTCTACAACTCAGATTGGCCGGTCTATAACCAGCAGATCAACATGCCTCCGGCGAAGTTCATCCACGACTCGGAAGGCAACCAGGGTCGCACCAACGACTCGATCGTGTCACTTGGGGTCGTGGTATCTGGCGGCATAGTTGAGCGCAGCGTGCTCTCCCCCAATGTCCGAGTTGCTTCAAGAAGTTTGATCACAGACTCGGTGCTCCTAGACAACGTTCAGGTTGGAAGAGACTGCACCATACGCAAAGCGATCTTGGATAAAGATGTTGTGGTTGCGGACGGTGCAAGCATTGGCGTGAATAGAGAGCGTGATCTGGAGCGAGGTCTAACAGTGACCGACTCCGGAATCGTGGTTGTTGCGAAGGGCTTGTTGGTTAAGCCTTGACGAGATTCCTAGTTGTCTTTGATGTCGACTCAACTCTCATCGAAGACGAAGCGATTGAACTATTGGCCGAGCGTTGCGGCAAGCGGAAAGAAGTAGCGGAGATAACCGAGCGCGCCATGCGCGGCGAGCTTGATTTCTCGGAGAGTTTGATTGAGCGGGTTGCGACGCTAAAGGGACTGAGTCAAGAGGTTTTGAATCAGGTAGCCAGCGAGCTCAGGCCAACCAAGGGAGCTCGTGAGCTGGTTGATGCCATTCACCAAAGGGGTGGCAAGGCTGCTGCCGTTTCCGGTGGCTTCATTCAGCTGCTAGGGCCGGTGCGCGAGGCCATAGGCTTCGATTTTGCTCAGGCCAACACCCTCGATATCTCCGATGGGAAGTTGACTGGCCAAGTGCGGGGTGAAATAGTCGACCGCGAGGTGAAGGCACGGGCGCTGAAGGCTTGGGCAATCGAGCTTGGAGTGCCGCTGGAGAGAACTATTGCTGTTGGTGACGGTGCAAATGATCTTGGCATGATGAGCGTCGCCGGACTATCGGTCGCATTTTGCGCCAAGCCAGTGGTTCGTGAAAATGCAAAGATCGCGCTCAATGAGCGCGATCTTGCAATGCTAATTCCGCTTTTGCCCTAGGCGCCGGTTGAGTGAAGTCCGCCATCGACGTGAATCATCTCGCCGGTGGTTGCAGGGAA
>JBEENY010000032.1:0-15689 GCA_041191905.1 Actinomycetota bacterium | reverse complement strand
AGGCTCTGTAGCTCAGTTGGTAGAGCGAACGACTGAAAATCGTTAGGTCACCGGATCGACGCCGGTCGGAGCCACCGCTAGGAGGCGGACAGTGACGATAATCTTCGGTCTACTGTCCGCCTTTTCCTATGGCCTGGCAGATTTCGTAGGAGCACTTGCCGCCAAGAAGGTAAGAGCTCTCGCTGTTACGGCAATTTCATTCAGCTTCGGTCTTGTAATCGCTCTGGTGCTTAGTCAGTTCCTGGGAGCCGCCTATTCAGCTGAGACCATCCAGACCAGCATCTATGCCGGCATCAGCTCAGCAATCGCTATCTCCTGTCTTTATGCAGCCCTCGCACTCGGACCCATCTCTATAGTCAGCCCGCTGACCGCGGTGATCAGTGCGATGATCCCGGTGGTAGTGGATGTCGCATCGGGGCAAACCCTTTCGGCATTTGCGGTTTTCGCAGTTGTGCTGGTGCTGGTCGCGGTGGTGTTAGTTGGTTTTGTTCCTGGAGAGAAGGTGACACTTCCGTCGGTTCCGGCACTTGTTTACTCGCTCGGTGCAGGGCTTGGATTTGCCGGAATCTTCGTCTTCTTGGATGCCACATCGAAGGACTCGGGCTTAGGACCTTTGGTCGTCATGCGCGCTGTAGGCCTCACCCTGCTAGTTCTTGGACTGAGCTATTTGGCAATTAGGAACAAGGTGCGATTCATTGAAAAATCGGCCTTCGAATTCAAAACCTTGGCTCTGATTCTTGTTGCCGGATCAGGTGACGTGTTAGGCAATGTGGCGTTCTTAATTGCTACCCGCGAAGGAGCTTTGGCTATCGCCGCGATTCTGACATCTCTCTATCCGGTGGGCACAATCCTGCTGGCCTGGGTGATTCTCAAGGAGAGAATTGCAGCTAGCCAAACGGTTGGAATCGTGCTCGCGATGATAGCTTGTGGGCTGCTTGCGATTGGCTAGAGCTCAAGGAAAAAAGGTGCGGTTGCAACCGAAGCACCCAAAAGAATCAGCACCACCGCAAGCCAAAGCGATCTAGGTCGCTCTCCCTTGCCAAAGCGCTCGTGGAGTGTCACTACGAGTTGGTGCACCCTGGTCTGGTTGAGCTTGAAAAAGACCAATAGCACAATGCAGGGAATGCAGTAAACCAAGCTGTAGCCAAGGATTACCCAAATTGCACTGAGGCCAATGTCTGCATTGACCATGCGCTCAATTGCCACCAGGTAGGGAAGTGCGTTCGGAAGATCAGCTGCAGTGAAGAAGCCGCCGAAGAACCAGGCGGTCCCAGGATTTACCCAATCGGGCAGATGTATCTCTTTTCTTGGTCTAGTTTTTAGACGAGCAACTCCATGCCAGAACAGCCAGATTCCTGCAGCCACAAACACTGCGGTGCTGATCCAGCTCAATAATCCAACTACCTGCGTAGACGACCACTTAGCGGTTAGGTAAAGCAGCGTCCCGGATCCAAAAACCAACCCAAATGCGCCAAGCACGGCAGAGCTCGCAGTAACGAATGGTTTGTCCTCGCGCAACAGCAGAATCAAACCAACGGTCACAATTGTGGCGGGATTGAGTGAGTCCAGCAGCGCAAGCCCAAGAATGCCAAGCAGAAAAAGCGGGGTCATCTCACTGTCCTAGACGATCGCTGTGATGAACATGTATCCACCAAGAAGTGCAAGCATCAGCCCGCCAGCTCCTCGCAAAACAGCAAGTCGCTTCCCTGAATCCGCAAACCAGTGTCTAGCTGTTCCTGCAGCGACTGCATAAATCGAGTCGGAGAAGAAACCGATCACCGAAAAGATCAAACCCATAAGCAGCATCTGAAGAACTGGATTGGCACTCTCGTCAACGAACTGTGGAAACGCAGCCAAGAAAAACACCAGTGTCTTGGCATTAGTTATGCCAACCAAAAAGGATTGACTCAGAATCTTTTTCCTATCGACTTTGCCGCCCTCCTCGGAGACCTCAAGCGGGTCAGCGCGGTGCATAAATGCGGAGTAGCCGAGGTAGATCAAAAAGGCAGCGCCAAGGACTTTGATGGCGAAAAATAGCGGCGGCAAGGCGACCACGATTGCACCAGCTCCAAGAGCTACGGCAATAATCTGAACCCCAACACCGAGCACATTTCCAGCGACGCTCAAGACCGCCGGGCCAGGGCCTAAAACCAATGCTCTACCAATTGTGAAAACGACACTCGGGCCTGGCACGATGATTATTACTAGAGCAAGTGCCAAAAATCCGAGTAGGTTAGCCGTTGTCAACACAGCATCACACTAGTGCTCTGACGAAACTTGAAAGTTGATAGCTATGGCTAAAAATCGCTGGTTCGGACTCGTCGTTATCTCTATGGCCATCTCGTTGGTCATCATCGATGGCACCATCGTCAACACAATCTTTCCGGCAATCATCGAGGACCTAAGCCTCACCAGCACTGAGGTGCAGTGGGTTCAGGAGAGCTACGTCTTGGTGTTTGCTGCCCTGTTGTTGGTTTGGGGATCGCTGGGTGACCAGATTGGCAGACGAAAACTGTTGATGATTGGTATCGCGATTTTCATCGTCTCATCGGTTTGGGCAGGTCAGACCGAGACCGCCGATCAGATGATCTTGGCGAGAGTGATTCAAGGGTTTGGTGGGTCAATGGTTCTACCCACCACCTTGTCTCTAGTGAACGCAAACTTTCAGGGTAAAGAGCGTGGCATTGCATTTGCAGTCTGGGGTGCGACCATCGGCGGCATGGTTGCTATCGGACCAGTTCTTGGCGGCTGGCTAGCAACTGACTTCTCCTGGCGCTGGGCCTTTTTGATTAACCTTCCGATTGGAATCTTGATTTTGATTGGCCTTTGGCTTTTGGTTAATGAATCGAAGTCAGGTGCTCGAGGTATCGACATACCCGGTGCTGTGCTCTCGGTACTGCTTTTTGGCCCATTGGTATTCGCACTTATCGAAGGTCGCATCTACGGCTGGTGGGATCAGGTCGAGGGCAAGGTCTTCACCCTTGGTGACTTCTCCTGGCCAAGTGAGTGGGTATCGGTTATTCCGGTAGCCCTAGCAATTGCACTGGTAGCTGGAGTGCTGTTTGTTTCAGTCGAGAACTCGAGGGCTAAGGCTGGCAAGGCAGTGCTGCTAGACCTAAAGCTGTTCTCAATTGCATCGTTTAGAAACGGTTCAATTGCTGCCCTAATCATTTCAATGGGTGAGTTTGGTTTGCTATTCGCAATCCCACTATGGCTGCAGAACGTAGTTGGCCTGAGCCCGATCAGTTCAGGTTTGGTTTTGCTCTGGCTTGCAGGTGGTGCGTTCTTGGCATCTGGAATCGGCGGTGCACTAAGTGGCAAGCTGCCTCCCGCTAGGGCGGTTCAGATTGGTGTCCTACTCGAGCTTGTCGGAGCAGTTGGCGTTGGCATCTTTGCTTCGGTTGGAGCGGGTTGGGGTCCGATAGCACCGCTTTTGTTTGTCTACGGCATCGGAGTTGGACTGGCCACCGCTCAGCTCACCGGAGTGATCATGGTTGATGTTCCAAACGAGCAGGCTGGTCAGGCATCTGGTTCACAATCAACCGTTCGCCAGGTTGGATCGGCACTCGGTATCGCTGTCTTGGGAACCATGCTCTTCTCTGGAACCCAAGCTTCCTTGGAGACCAGACTCGATGAACTAGCGGTCCCTGAGTCAGGTCAGGTAATGATCGTGGATGCGGTGGTGGACTCCGCAGGTGGTGCGATTCCAGCTCTAGAGCAGGTACTAACGCCGCAGGTTGGTCAGGAGCAGGCTCAGCAGATCGTGGTTGCCTCTGAAGAGGCACTCACCGATGGTGCGAAGCTGGCAGCCTGGGCTGCAGCGGCGTTCCTACTTTTGGGCTTCTTCTCTACTTTCCGCCTCGGAAGCAGAGTCAAGAAAGGTTAGTGTCGGCGAAGTGGGTGATCGCGTCGTAGACGTACTTACCTAAACCCGGTGTAACCGCTTCATAACTGTCTCGGTATTCCGTGGGGAGAATGAAGCTCATCGCAAGGGATTTATATGCCTCGCGGTTCGGGGTCCAAAATCGCAGGCAAAACTCATAGTGCTCTCGCACTGCCTGTTGCATGACCTCTGAATCAAATGCCTCGCCAGCGTGTAGTGCATTAGCCATCTTTTGAGTGATGGCACCGAACTCGGCGGTGAACTGTCGGTTTTCCTGCTCGGTGTATTTGTTGTGGTAGAGACCGGCGTGCAGATAGTTATCGTTCATTTGACTCAAAGGCTATTGCCCAAGGCGATAACTTCGCTAGGGTGTGACCATGTCCGGCAACTGGAGAATGCTCGGGTATGTGTTCCTAGGTGGCTCGTTGGGAACCATGCTCCGCTACCTGATTTTTGAATTGATCAACGAATCGATCAGTTATCCAACGGGCGAACTTATCGCAATCTTCATCGTGAACCTGATCGGTTCTTACTTTTTGGGGCTAACCGCAAGGCACCCAATTTTCCAATCCGAGTGGTGCAGAAATCTATGGGGCGTCGGCTTTGCAGGCGGCTTCACAACCATGAGTGCGGTAACGCTGTTCGTTGACTACAACTTCCTCACTTACGAGTTTGCCGTCATGCTCTTTGCCGGAGTGATTCTCTACGGCATTGGTTACCACCAGGGTCGCCGAGTTGCAAAGAAGCGTGATGCATGATCGCCGAATGGTGGTTCTTCCCATTGGTCGGCCTAGCTGGTGGCTTAGGTGCGGTTGTGAGGGCCTTACTCAACAACTGGAAGGGCGCACTTCACTTTGGGCTGCTGGCGGCAAACGTTTTAGCTGGGGCTTTCCTTGGGTTGGTGCTTGATACCGCAACTTTTGATCAGGCCATCTTCACACTGGGAATTGCGGGTTTTGCGGGTGGTCTTTCGACATTCTCCGGGGTCTCACAATCTGCCTGGGAGTTTTGGCACCGAGGTCGACTGGTCCAGATGTTGCTGACTCTCGCCACCAACATCTTGTTCCCAGTTACCGCACTGCTGTTGGTGCTTTGGTTGCTGTAGGGCTGGTAGTATCTCTCGCAAGGTTTCCAAAGGTTTGAAGGGCTAACGCCCGGATAGAGACAAAGAGATTAGGGGGCTCGCCATGGGGCGTGGCCGTCAAAAAGCGAAGAACACCAAGGTTGCTCGCGAGCTGAAGTACTTCAGTCCAGCCACCGACTATTCCGCACTAGAAGCCGAGCTATCGAAAAAGGCTGCGGATGACAACAATGACTACGAAGACAAGTGGGCTGATCTCTACGATGACGAGCCTGCATCAGATGACGACCGCGTCGTCGATCTAGATCGAGACTAATTAGTTAGCAATCCCGCGTTGGTTGCAAAGTGCACAACCTGAGCCCTGTTCACGCATCCCAACTTCTTACAAATGTTGTGGACGTGGAACTTCACAGTGCTCTCCGAAATAAACAGAGACTTCGCAATCTCCTTGTTGCCTAGCCCTCTGGACACTAACCTCACAACATCCAACTCACGGTCTGAGAGCTGGTCATTGGTGTTGGTGGAATTCAGTGACTTGGCAATCAACTTGGAAACCCCCGAGCCCAGCATCGTCTCACCACGCTGAACCGACTTGACTGCCTTTTGCAATTCATCGGCGGTGATCTGGTCTTTGAGATAGAAGCCGGTTGCTCCTCTGCGAAGTGCATCAACAACCACAAACTCAGATACTGACCTAACCAGGCAGAAGATTTTTGTGTCAGGGAATCTATTACTGACCGTCTCACAAAGCTGTAGGCCCTTGGTGGTGTCATCGCCTAGGTCGAGGTCAATCACCAACACGTCAGGTCCGTGCTCCTCGACAGCCATCAGCGCTTGTTCATAGCTGACAGCCTCAGCAATCACAGCCGTGGAGTGCGCTCTTTCAAGAATTGTTCTGATTCCCACTCGGGCAATGACGGTTTTGTCAGCAACAACTACGCGGGTTTGAGCAAGTGGTGAACGACGGCCTAGGGCGACATCTTCACGAACTTCTTTGCTCACATCTGAATAGTAGAAAACTTTGCCCCACCTGTCCATATGGCTAGGTGGTTGTCTAGACCTTTGTCGCGCAAAAGGTTAGTTCGAAGCGATTCGATTTCCATCCATTTTGGACAGGCGTAAGTTCAAGTCCAATGGTGCAAAGCTGCATCAGAAACTGGAGAAAGAGTCAAAGATGACTGTTTATGCACAACCTGGTTCCGCCGGCGCGGTAATGGAATACCGCTCCAGATACGATCACTGGATCGGTGGACAGTACGTCGCCCCATCCTCTGGCGAGTATTTCGAAAACATCACCCCCGTTACCGGAAAGCCCTTCTGTGAGGTGGCCCGCGGTAACGCTGCTGACATCGATAAGGCTCTCGATGCAGCTCACAAAGCGAAGGAAGCCTGGGGCAAGACCTCGGTGACCGAGCGCGCCAACATCCTGAACAAGATTGCCGACCGCATGGAGGCAAACCTTGAGAAGATCGCGGTTGCAGAGACCTGGGAGAACGGTAAGCCGGTTCGCGAGACCCTGGCCGCCGACATCCCGCTAGCAATCGACCACTTCCGCTACTTCGCTGGAGTAATCCGTGCCCAAGAGGGCACCATGGGTGAGCTAGATCACGACACCGTGAGCTACCAGTTCCACGAGCCACTAGGTGTGGTCGGTCAGATCATCCCGTGGAACTTCCCAATCCTGATGGCAACTTGGAAGCTCGCCCCTGCTTTGGCAGCGGGTAACTGCGTGGTGCTGAAGCCTGCTGAGCAGACCCCAGTTTCAATCCTGTATGTGATGGAGCTAATCGCTGACTTGCTGCCTGCGGGTGTAGTCAACATCGTCAACGGTTTTGGTGTTGAGGCTGGCAAGCCGCTGGCATCATCGCGCCGTATCTCGAAGATTGCATTCACCGGAGAAACCACAACGGGTCGACTGATCATGCAGTACGCAGCCGACAACATCATTCCGGTCACCCTCGAGCTTGGTGGTAAGAGCCCAAACATCTTCTATGCAGACATTGCAGACGAGAATGACGCCTTCTACAACAAGTGCCTCGAAGGCTTCACGATGTTCGCGCTGAACCAAGGTGAGGTTTGCACCTGTCCTTCCCGCGCACTCATCGATGCTCCGATCTATGACAAGTTCCTAGGCGATGCAGTCGAGAGAACCAAGAATGTTAAGCAGGGCAACCCGCTAGACACCGACACCATGATTGGTGCGCAGGCTTCAAACGACCAGCTCGAGAAGATCCTGAGCTACATCGACATCGGTAAGCAGGAGGGCGCCAAGCTTCTCCTCGGTGGCGAGCGCAATGACCTCGGTGGCGACCTCTCTGGTGGTTACTACGTAACCCCCACCATCTTCGAGGGCACCAACAACATGCGCATCTTCCAGGAGGAGATCTTCGGTCCAGTCGTATCCGTAACCAAGTTCAACGGTCACGACGATGCCATGAGAATCGCGAACGACACCCTCTACGGTTTGGGAGCCGGTGTTTGGACCAGAAAGATCAACAACGCCTACCGCGCTGGACGCACCATCCAGGCTGGACGTGTCTGGACCAACTGCTACCACGCCTACCCAGCACACGCTGCGTTCGGTGGTTACAAGTCCTCTGGTATTGGTCGCGAGACCCACGCCATGATGCTCAAGCACTACCAGCAGACCAAGAACCTGCTCGTCTCCTACTCGGAGAACGCGCTGGGATTCTTCTAAAAAGCAACGAAACAGGGCCGGGGAAACTCGGCCCTGTTTCATACTTTTATAGGGAGGCAAAGATGCACGGATTACCAAGCCGAGTCGACTTCACTGAGGAGACCAAGGAGCTGTTGCGGACCCTCACCCGCAGAAACGGCCCACTTATGTTTCACCAATCTGGTGGATGCTGCGATGGCTCTGCACCGATGTGTTATCCGGCGGGTGAGTTTAGAACCGGAGGATCCGATGTCATGCTCGAGGAAATTGAGGTCGAGGGCATCGAGAAGCCAATCAGATTTTGGATGTCAGCCGAGCAGTTTGAGTACTGGAAGCACACCCACCTAACGATCGATGTGGTGCCAGGCAGGGGTTCTGGTTTCTCCCTCGAAACCACGGAGAACAAAAGATTTCTCACCCGCTCAAGGATGTACACGGATCAAGAGTGGGAACTACTAAAAGACGCCAAGGTCCCAACCGGATTAGAGGTAAGCGCGTAGTTTTGTACAAAACTTGACACAGTTTCGTACAATTCATACATGGCCCAATTTTCAGCCTCTGACGCAAGAGCAAACTTCAATCAGGTTCTCGAGATTGCCAAAACCGAGGCTGTGGAAATCCATAAGCATGGAAAACCGGCCGTAGTTATCCTCAACGTCATGAACTACGAGAAGTTGCTGGATTACGTTGAGGACCTGGAAGACACCATCTCCGTTTTGGAGCATGAGCTCAACCCAGGTGATCCAAGTGAATGGATCCCTCTGGAAACTGTGCTAGCTGAGCTCGACGGCCGTGATGAGCGAAACTCCTCAGACTTATCAAGTTAAGCTCAAACCCTCCGTTAGACAGTGGCTGAACAAAACAGAACCACAAGATCGGAGGCGGCTACTCCCAGCACTCGAGAAACTTAGCCGGCCGAACCAACTTCGAGGCGTTAAAGCCCTAGCCGGTTCAAAAAGTTACAGACTCAGGGTTGGTAATTTCCGAATTGTGTACGAAGTCAGCCATGAGCAAGTGTTGGTATTGGTCATCCGGATTGATCACCGAAGCCGGGTGTATAGAGACTAACTACCAGGCGGTAGCGCCAACCACGAGACCAACCAAAATGTCGAGGTTGATTCTGGAGTCGGTGTAATCCTCGGTGAGGGCGAAGCTCTCACCGTCCTCCGATGCGATTCTGTATGTCAAACCCTTGGACTCGATATTTGAGATTGCCTCGGCCTTGGTCATGCCCATTACCTGGCAGGCAACGATCTTGGTTTGGACATGCTTCTCAGAGAACTGATCCGGAGCCGGATCCTCAAAACAATAAGGTGCAGGTTCGGACCTTGGGTTGGAGACTTGGGCATTGCTGGCACCGGTAATCAAACCGACCACGAAGGCTATTGACGCTGCTAGCGCACCGATGGCACCGACAGCAACGGTTGCTTTAGCTGGCATAGCTACCAACCATTCGAACTGCGCCGCCACGCACACCCTTAGCCTCGGAGACATAGCCCGGCAGCTCTGCGTCGCAAGGAGTTGACTCAACAACTCCAAGCTGCCAGGTGGCGACACCAAGGTTTTCAAGCTCCGCTGAGATTTCGGCTGCAGCTCCGGAGCGAACAACAGCGGCAAAACCAAGACCTAGGTTCCAGGTGCTCTCGAGCTCGGTTAGCTTCAGTCCTGCCCAGTCAGCGAGTACTGCGAAAACTGGGTTGGGCACCCAGGTTGAACGATCCACATCTAGCGAAACTGTCTGAGGCAAAACTCTCGACAGATTCGCTGCGATGCCACCGCCAGTGATGTGGCTCAGGGTTGAAACCTGCCCGTCAAACTTTGGGTTGTCCAGAAGCTTGTTCAGCACACCGGTATATAGAGCTGTGGGCTCGAGAAGTTCCTCGCCAAGCGACCTAGAAAACTCAGGCACCGAATCGGTGTATTTCACACCCCGGTCGGCAACAATCTTTCGAACCAGGGAATAGCCATTTGAGTGCAGACCTGATGCACGCAGCCCGAGGACAATATCCCCCACCTGGACTCGGTGAGCGCCAAGCATCTTTGACTTCTCCACCACGCCGACCGCAGCTCCCGCCACGTCGTACTCATCCTCAGCCAAAAGACCTGGGTGCTCGGCGGTTTCGCCACCAACCAGCGCAACATCAACTGCCTTGCAGGCGTTTGCGATGCCGCGAACAATGTCGGCGATGCGCTGCGGATGTAGCTTTCCGGTTGCGATGTAGTCGGTCATAAACAAACTGCGAGCGCCGGATACCACGATGTCGTCGACCACCATTCCAACCAGGTCCTGCCCGATGGTGTCGTGCTTATCAATCGCCTGGGCGATTGCAACCTTGGTACCGACACCGTCTGTCGAGGTGGCGAGGATTGGGTGATCGTAGTTCTTTAGAAAGCCCGCATCGATCATGCCAGCAAAGCCACCGACTCCTCCGAGGACTAGCGAGTTGTGGGTTGCGGAAACCGCAGCCTTCATAAGCTCTACGGCTTTGTCTCCAGCCTCGGTGTCGACGCCTGCTGCGGCATAAGGGTTAGTCATTAGCGTGAACGTGGCCTTCCTCGCGAATGGTTGCAACTCCACGCTCAAGCAAGTTCTTGCCAAGTCTCTCGGCTGCAGGAAGTTCGATCGGATACTCACCCGTGAAGCACGCCGTACACATCTTTGACTCCGGCTGCTTGGTCGCCGCGAGCATGCCCTCTTTGGATAGATAACCCAGTGAGTCAGCGCCGATTGATTGCCTGACTTCATCAACCCCAAGCCCGGAGGCAATCAGCTCAGCTCTGGAAGCAAAGTCGATTCCGTAGAAGCATGGCCAGGTAATTGGTGGCGAAGAAATTCGCACGTGCACCTCGGCAGCGCCGGCTTCCTTCAACATCTTGACCAGTGCTCGCTGAGTGTTACCGCGAACGATTGAGTCATCAACCACAACCAAGCGCTTGCCCGCAATTACCTCGCGAAGTGGGTTTAGTTTGAGTCTGATGCCGAGTTGTCTGATGGTCTGGGAAGGTTGGATAAAGGTTCTACCAACATAGGCATTCTTAACTAGCCCATGGCCAAACGGGATCCCTGAAGCTTCCGAATAACCAATAGCTGCTGGGGTTCCAGACTCCGGAGTTGGCATTACTAGATCAGCCTCAACCGGGTACTCACGAGCCAGGGTTCTACCCATCTCAACGCGGGACTCGTAAACCACCTGGCCCGAGATAGAGGTATCGGGGCGAGCCAGATACACATACTCAAAGACGCAACCGGCTCGTTTCTCCTGCGCGAAGCGCTGGGAGCGAAGCCCATTCTCATCAATCGCAATAAGCTCGCCTGGCTCGATCTCGCGAACAAACGAAGCGCCCACGATATCCAAAGCCGCAGATTCCGACGCCACGACCCAACCGCGCTCCAGGCGTCCAAGCACAAGCGGTCTCACTCCCTGCGGATCACGTGCTGCGTAGAGAGTGTGCTCATCCATGAAGGCGAGACAGTAGGCACCCTTGACCTTAGGCAGTAGTTCAAGAGCGGTTGCCTCAAGCGAGCTGTCTTGGTTTCCAGTGAGCAATGCGGTCAGCACTGCGGTGTCGGTGGTGTTGCCACCGCGCAGTTCAGACTCGTGGTTTGGGTAACGCTCCTCGAGGAGCTGCATCAACTCTGCGGTGTTGGTGAGGTTTCCGTTGTGACCAAGGGCGATGGTTCCGAAAGCGGTTTTTCCCAAGGTTGGTTGGGCATTTCGCCAGTGGGAGGCTCCGGTTGTTGAGTAGCGGGTGTGACCTACCGCGATGTGCCCGGTTAGTGATTCAAGAGCAGCCTCATTGAAAACCTGAGAGACCAGGCCCATGTCTTTGTAGACCATGATCTTCTCGCCGGTTGAGGTTGCGATGCCGGCTGATTCTTGACCGCGGTGCTGAAGTGCATAGAGGCCGAAGTAGGCGAGTTTGGCTACCTCTTCACCAGGAGCCCAAACTCCAAAAACACCACACTGGTCTTGAGGACCTTTTTCATTGGGCAGGATGTCGTGGTTGAGAAGACCGTCACCGCGCATTTTGACCCCTGACCACCAAGAATGGCCTTAGTTTACCTGCGAATTAGAACTACTCAGACTTGTTCTCAGAACGCACGGCCTCTGCGCGCTTGGTCCGCTTCGAGCTCAGTAAATCAAACGCAAGTGAGAAGGCAACTCCCAACCCAAGACCCAGAGAGCCGAGCGCTACTAGAAGCAAGCCGAAAACATTTTCCGCTGAGCGATTCTCGGCAGGAATCAGAAGGTAGAGCACAGTCGCAACGATGACACCGAAAATGCCTCCGGTAAGTGCCCAAGCCAAAAGCTTTGGAGCTCTTCTAATTTCAACTTCTTCGCGCTTTTCCATGGTGTCCATTAACTCACAGTGTCAGCGGAAAAATCGAGGCGACTTCATTTGCCATGGCACCACTGACACTGGCGCCGACACTAGAACCCTCTTGCCACTTTGCTTTACCTAGGCAGAGGTCGATAAACAGCTCAGGCTCAAGCTCGACAACATTTGGTGGTGTGCCGCGGCGGTGATCCAAACCTGCGATGCACTGAATGGCTCCATAGGGAGGGACCCTCAACTCAACGGTCCCACCAGGGAAACGCTTTTCGATTTCCTGCAGTAGAAACCTGGTGGCAGTGGGCAGATCCCGATTTTCAATCGCAGCCAAACCCTCAGCGGAGGGAATCTGCTTTTTTGCCATTTGCCAATTATCCACATACAGCCAATCCCTCCGCTTCTGAACGGATTCAAACACCAAAAAGTTGGGGAACCACTTGGGCAATTGACTGTTGTCGTCATGCTTTTTTCTAAATAGATTTATATACAAATTTCTATATAGAGAGGAGGTGAGAAATGGATTCGAGAGAGGTTATTGAAAACATGGTGTCGATCACCGAGTTGTCCCAGCGAAGCTCGCAGATTGTTGCAAAGGTTGAAAAAGGCGACGTTCAATACATCGCCAAGCGCAACAAAGTAGTGGCGGCAATTGTTGACATGGAATTTCTGCTGTTACTGGAAGACGCCTGCCGCGACTGGAAACGCATCGAAGAGGAGGGCGAGTTCCCAGACCCATGGGAATACGCCAAGGTGGCAAAAATGGTTCGACTGTTGGATCGTGGCGAGCTAGATCTAGTCGACTTTGAAGACTTCAAAAAGCAGCACCCAGAAGTGTTTGGAGACTGATGAAAGTCTTGTTCTCCGCGACATTCCAAAAGCAAGCCCTCACCATGGATCGTGCTGACGCAAAACTGGTAGGTGCGGTCTTGAGTCGGCTGCAGCTAACAGATATTCCTTTCGGTAAACGCCTGTCCGGACAGCTCCACAACTGCTATGCCATCAGGGTTGGTCTGAATCACAGACTGAGGTTGGTTTATGAATTTCAGGAGTTGGACGCAAGGGTTCTCGTTGTTGGCCCTAGGGAGCGAGGAATCGTCTACATCCAAGCCATCCAGGTTCTAAAAGAGCTCGAGCGGTAAACTCACCAGGATGAAAATCTTGGTGGTTGGTGGCGGAGCGAGAGAGCACGCAATTGTCAAAGCCCTCATTCGCACAGGCACCCCTGCCACAAACATCATCTGCGCTCCAGGCAACGAGCTGATCGGCAAAGAGGTTGAAACCCACCCCGAATTAGTTGCCACCGACAAGCTTGCGGTTGCGACCCTCGCACTCCAACACAGCATTGACCTTGCGGTCATTGGCCCGGAAGCACCGCTGGTTGCGGGTGTTGCCGATGCATTGCGCGAGCAGGGCATCGCGGTCTTTGGCCCCAGTCAAGAGGCAGCAATGCTTGAGGGCAGCAAGAACTTTGCCAAAGAAGTTATGGCCGCAGCTGACGTGCCAACCGGCATGGCTAGAGAGTGCTCAGACCTGGGTCAAGTGGAGAGTGCTCTGGATCAATTTGGTGCTCCGTATGTTGTGAAGGCCGATGGGCTTGCAGCGGGTAAGGGTGTGATTGTCACCTCCGACAAACAGGCTGCCCTGGATCACGCAGCCAAATTCATCGAAGGTGGAGTGCTCGTCGAGGAGTTCCTCGATGGCCAAGAGGTATCGCTGTTTTTCCTAAGTGATGGCAAGAGCGTGATGCCACTTTCTCCCGCTCAGGACTACAAGCGCGCCTATGACAATGACGAAGGTCCGAATACCGGAGGCATGGGAGCTTACTCACCAATCCCATGGCTGCCAGAGGGATTTATCGAAGAAGTAACCGATCGGGTTGCTCAGCCAACCGTGAACGAAATGGCCAGACGCGGCACCCCGTTTATTGGCCTGCTCTACTGCGGACTCATCGTCACCCAAAGAGGCGTAAAGGTAATCGAATTCAATGCTCGCTTTGGTGACCCAGAGACTCAAGTTGTGCTGCGCAGATTGCAATCGAACCTCGCAGATCTGCTGATGCGAAGTGCAACCGGGAAACTAGAAAACGGCCCAAGCGCAGAGTTTTCTAACAATTGTGCTGTGACAGTGGTGCTGGCCTCCGAGGGTTACCCCGTCTCCAACGCACCCGTGCGCGAAGTATCTGGCATCGAGTCGGCGGAGGCCATGGATGACGTTGAGGTCTGCAAGGCAAGCCCAACCGGTCGAGTGCTCTCGGTCGTTGGTTGTGGCAAGACCTTCCTCGAAGCAAGAACTTTGGCTTATGAAGGAATCTCTCGCATCTCGCTAGAGGGCGGTTTCTATCGCCACGACATCGGGCTCAAGGTGAGCTAGTGGAGCTCCAGGGTTTTCGCCACATCTACTCCGGCAAGGTTCGTGAACTGTATGAACCGACAGATTCCGAATTCAAACATCTAGTTCTTATCGTTGCCTCCGACCGCGTAAGTGCTTTTGACCATGTGCTGACTCCTGAGATTCCGGGCAAGGGTGAAAACCTAACCGCGATGACCAACTTCTGGTTTGACCGACTGGATGTTCCAAACCACCGCAGTGACCAGCTAGAAATCCCCAAGGAAGTAGCCGGCAGGGCGATGATAGCAAAGCGACTGGATATGTATCCGGTCGAGTGCGTGGTTCGCGGTTACCTCTCTGGCTCTGGCTGGAAGGAATACCAGCAGTCCGGAACGGTCTGCGGTATCGAACTACCTGACGGGCTTGGATTCGGAGACAAGCTGCCGCATCCAATCTTCACTCCAGCCTTCAAGGCCGAGCAGGGTGAGCACGATGAGAACATCACCTTTGAGCAAACCATCGAATTGGTTGGTCCAAAGATTGCCGAGCAACTGAGGGACCTAAGCATTGGGATCTTCATCACAGCCTCACGCCTTGCCCAAAAGGCGGGCTTGATCTTGGCCGACACCAAGTTCGAGTTTGGCAATGACCCAAGAACGAATTTGATGACACTGGGCGATGAGGTTCTCACCCCCGACTCATCCAGGTACTGGGATAAAGCGCTCTGGGAGCAGGGCGTCAGAGACCAAAGTTTTGACAAGCAGATTGTCAGAAACTGGCTGGCACAAAACTGGGATCAGCAGGGCGAGCCACCGACCCTGCCACAGGAAGTTGTGACCCTAACGGCACAGAAATATGCCGAGTTAAAAAACAAACTAATCACGATTTAGCGAAGCTGGAATTGCGTCTCAAAATCTTGGTTAGTGTTTGTTTGTGAGGACTACCGCGCTATTCCAAAAACACCAAAATCTAGGTGCAGCTTTCACCGACTTTGGTGGTTGGAACATGCCGGTCCGATACGGCTCTGACTTAGATGAGCACCACGCAGTCAGAAACTCCGCAGGGCTTTTTGATATCAGCCACATGGCACAAATCAGCGTGCTGGATGATGCGGCGAACTTCCTTGACTACGCAGTTGTATCAAAGGTTTCAGCCCTGGCAAATGGTCGCGCCAAATACACCATGATTTGTAACGATCAGGGTGGCATCATCGATGACCTGATTGTCTATCGAATTCACGACAACGACTACCTGGTTATCGCCAACGCCTCGAACCGAGAGGCAGTTTTCTCGCAGCTATCAAAGCTCGCAAAAGACTTCAATGTTGAACTACAGGATCACTCTCTGGATTCTGCACTCCTTGCACTCCAGGGACAAAAGGCCCT
>JBEENY010000031.1:0-15835 GCA_041191905.1 Actinomycetota bacterium | reverse complement strand
GTTGGCAATCACCAACGCAACCATTGCCTCAACGACCACACCAGCCGCTGGAACTGCGCATACATCGCTGCGCTGATGATGAGCGGTCGTAGCCTCGCCGGTCGCAGTGTCAAGGGTCTTTAGGGCTCTGGGAACAGTGGAGATCGGCTTCATTCCGGCTCGAACACGAATGATTTCGCCGTTTGACATGCCACCTTCGATGCCGCCGGCACGGTCGGTAATGCGCGAGACTTCACCTTCCTCACGGACGATTTCATCGTGTGCGACAGAGCCGCGACGCTTGGTGGTTTCCAAGCCGTCACCGATCTCAACAGACTTCATGGCCTGAATGCCCATGACAGCCGCAGCCAGCTGTGCATCAAGTCGGCGATCCCAGTGCACATAGCTTCCAAGTCCAGGAGGGCAACCGTAGACCAAGGTCTCTGTCACACCGCCGATGGTGTCTCCCTGCGAGTGACATAGGTCAATCTCGGCAACCATGGCTTCGGAGGCGCTCTTGTCAAAGCATCGCACCGGGTCGGTGTCCAGAGCTTCTGTGTCAGCTGGACGCGGCAGCAATTCTGAACTGTTGGCAACTGGTCCAATCGCCACGGTATGTGTAACGAGCTCAATTCCCAGTTCACGAAGGAAGTTTTGTGCAACGCGTCCAAGCGCGACACGGGTCGCAGTCTCGCGAGCACTTGCTCGCTCTAGAACCGGACGAGCGTCATCAAACCCATACTTCTGCATGCCGGTGAAATCGGCATGTCCAGGTCTAGGACGGGTAAGGTGAGCTGCTCTAGCACCAGTTAGTTCCTCCTCGGAAACTGGTGCGGCGCTCATTACGGTTTCCCATTTTGGCCACTCGGTGTTGGCGATTCGCAGGGCAATTGGGCCACCCTGGCTCAATCCAAACCTCACCCCGGCAGAGAGTGTTACCTCGTCTTGCTCGAACTTCATGCGGGCTCCGCGGCCATAACCCAAGCGTCTGCGCCCCAGGGCATCTTGAATGTCCTCTTTGAGGATTGGAACCCCAGCGGGAAGTCCCTCGATCATGCCAATTAGCTCTGGGCCGTGGGATTCACCTGCAGTGAGAAAGCGCAACATTTCTCTATTTTGCCATCTCGAGGGCCTTGCGAGCCGCGAGAACTAGTTTCGCTTCGTCTTGAAGGGGCTCATCTAATTCGAGCTGGTGGAACAAACGCTGCTGACCGATCGCTTGCCAGAGCAGCATTTCCAAACCGGAGATCCTGTTTTTCTCGGGAAAGTGCAGTGCAAGCTTGGTTGGCCATGGATGGTAGATGACATCCAGTAGCAAACCCTTGTATTCGTTTTTTAGCTGATCATCCAGCGCACCCGCGACCACAGTGCTGATTACTGCAGGTTGACTCAGGGCGGTGTGGAGCTTGTCGATCACTGAGATTTCGAATTCAGCTGCAAGGGATTTCGCTTTCTCGGCACTTCTCCCCCAGACCGAAACATTCTTTCCAGCCTCCAGCATTGCGACAATTGCGCTCCTGGCAGTTGCGCCGGTTCCAAGCACAGCGACTGAGCTGAATTTCTTACTGAGTAGTGCTTTTTGGATTCCAAACACATCGGTGTTATAGCCATCCCAACCCGATTCGGTTCGAATCAGGGTGTTTACCGCCTGGGCTTGAATAGCTACGAAGTCGGCTCTTTCTGCAGCATCTAGTGCCTGTTCCTTCAGGGGCATCGTGAGGCTTAGCCCAAGCCACGAGTCATCCAGTTTGGAAAGGTATGAACTAAGGTCGGTGGCAAGCTCAAACGCTTGATAGCTGTGATCCTCGCCCAGTTCTCGAAAAATCGCCGTATGGATAACCGGGGACTTTGAGTGGCTAATAGGTGAGCCAAGCACCGCAAACTTACTCATTCCAGTCCGGATTATCTCTGAGCCACTGTCGATAGAGTTCGGCAGCCTTCTCATGCTCGGCAAGGGTCTCGCTGAAAACAGTTTCACCGGTTTTGAGATTGATAGCTACGAAGAACAGCCAATTGCCATCTGCAGGCCTGAGGGCTGCCTCGATTGCCAAAGATCCAGGGTTACCCACTGGACCAACCGGGACACCTTTGTAAATGTAGGTGTTGAATGGATTGCTGGCGTCCTTCACTCCATCTGTGAAGTTAGATTGTTCGCCTTCATAGCGATACTTCACCGTTGGATCAGACTGCAGCAACATCCCCCTGTCAAGGCGGTTTGCAAAAACTCGGGAAATCTTGAAGAAGTCTTCTTTGTGCTTACCCTCGGCTTGAATCAAGGCTGCCAATGAGAGTAAATCGTGTGAATCTTTGAGCTCCCGACCAAAACTTTGGAGTTCAGCCTCCATGCGATCAACCATCGTGGCGATCACTTTTTCAGCGCTAGCGTTTGGGTCAAAGGTATAGGTGGCTGGGAATAGGTAGCCCTCGAGACTTGGTGCCCGCTCATCAACTCGATCGAGCTGAGTATCCAGCGCCATAACGAGGTCAGCCTCTTCCAAACCTAGGGCTTCTGCGACCAGCGGGACGATCTGTTGAATCCGCATTCCCTCTGGAATGGTCACCTGATTAACTACACGATTCTTTCCCTCGATGAGAATTCTTAGCGCTTGAGCTCCCGAGATCTTGGTTGGGAACTTATAGGTGCCGGGGTAGATAGTGAAGTCGGCATTTAGCATCTCGCGGTAAACCGCATCGAAGCTCTTTACGATGTCAGCGTCCAGCATTTTCCTCGCTACCGCAGCACCATCATCTCCCTCCATGATTGTGATGGTGGTCTCGGGGCCCGCCTCCTGGTTGTAATCCTCAATCACAAATCTGGAGAGATAGTTTTTGATGGAGTCATAGCTAAAGGCAACGGCTATCCCACCGCCCACCAACAGGGCAATGATGGTAACGACTGAAATCAGCAGGTTTCTTCTGCCTCGTATTTGCTGGTCAGTCATCTAGCTCACCAATTGTCTTTCCCGAAAGCTCGCCATCGCGCTCACTTTGCAGCGCAAACTCAAGTATCAGGGCCGCAGCCTGAGCATCGACTATGCCACGTGACTGCTTAGAGTTCTTTCCGCCCTCGCGAAGTCTTGAGTGTGCAGTCTTAGTCGTGAGGCGCTCGTCGATCATTCTCACCTCAAAACCTTCCAGTAGCTTCGCGAACTCGATGGAGTTTGTGGTTGAAGGAGTGAAGGACCCATTGAGTGAAAGTGGTAGACCAACATAGATGGCTCCCACCCCTCTATTTCGAGCAAGTTCAAGAACTCTGGCAGCCGCAGCCTGACCGGCTGGAATCACCTCAAGGGGCAGCACTAGCGAACCTTCTGAGATGGCAAGCCCGATTCGGCTTTGACCGACATCGACTGCCAACTTTCTCATCTGACTAGACCGGCAGCAATCTGAATTGCACTGTCGAGCTTGGAGGCATCGGTTCCGCCACCCTGGGCCAGGTCGGCCTTGCCACCACCGCCACCACCTAGTTCTGCGGCAGCGGCCTTCGCCAGGTCACCAGCCTTGACACCCTTATCTATGGCCTGTTGACCACACGCAACCATCACGGTTGGACGTCCCTCGATCGCGGTTCCGAGAATAACGACGGAGTCATGCCCGAGCTGATCTCGGGTAGCTGAGACTAAATTGCGCAGGCTGTCGGCGTTCAAGCCTTCCACTGCGGCACTAACAACCCTGAGCCCGGCGATCTGCTGAGCGCTGGCAATTAGCTCGGGTAGCTTGGCTAACGCAGCCTGAGCCTCAAGTTCTGCGATTTTGCGGTTAGCTATTCGCAGTTCCTCGAGTGCATCGGCAATCTTGGTTTCAACCTCAGCTGCAGGCGCCTTGATGGTGGCAGCAAGTCTCCTGACTAGGTCGCGCTCTTTCGTTAGGCTGCGTAGCGCATCGATGCCCACTAGGGCCTCTATGCGCCGCGCTCCAGACCCAACCGATGATTCGTTGCTGATCGAAACCAGACCAATTTGGCTCGAGCGTGAAACGTGAGTTCCTCCGCAAAGTTCTCTGGACCAAGGTCCACCGACCTGTACCACGCGAACTGATTCGTCATAGGTCTCGCCAAACAGAGCGATCGCGCCCCAATCCTTAGCCTCAGGTAGCGTCATGAACTGTGCCGAAACGGCAAGGTCTGAACGAATAGCCAAGTTTGAAACTTCTTCGATCTCGCTCTTTGTGGCGTCAGAGAGCGCTTCACCCCAGGCGAAATCGAGACGCATGTAGCCGGGCTTGTTGAAAGATCCGGACTGCAGTGCCTCAGGGCCCAGTACTTGACGAAGGGCTGCGTGAACAACGTGAGTTGCTGAGTGAGCCTGACAGGCCCCTAGTCGCCACTGTGGATCGACAATCGTCTGCGCCAGTGTGCCGACGGTAACCTCACCGCTGAGCACTCGAACCTTGTGAGAGAACAGACCTTTTACCGGCTTTTGTACATCCAGAACTTCAAGCTCAAAGCCATCGCCACGGATTATGCCGGCGTCGGCGGCCTGGCCACCAGACTCTGCATAGAGTGAGGTCTTGTCTATAAAGAGCTCCCCCAGCTCGCCCTCGACAAGGGCAGAGCTGACTTCACCGTCTCGAATTAGTCCAAGAACCCGACCCTCGGCTTCCAGAGTTTCGTAACCAAGGAACTGAGTCTCACCCTTTTGTCTAAATTCGCTGTAGACCTGCAGTCCGGCCGCGCCAACCTTTTTGCTCTTTGCATCTTCCTTAGCGCGCTGTTTCTGCTCGGTCATGAGTGCATTGAACTTGTCGCGATCGACACTTAGGCCATTTTCCTCGGCAATTTCCTGAGTCAGATCAATCGGGAAACCGTAGGTGTCGTGGAGCAGGAAGGCAACCTCGCCACTAAGAACATCCTTGGCCTCTGCGATGGCCTGGTCTAGAACTACGGTTCCCGCTTCCAGCGTGCGGCGGAACCCCGCCTCTTCGGCCAGGGCGGAGCGCAAGACTCTAGGGAAGCTCTCTTCCAGCTCTGGATATGCCTCGACCATCGCATTCTTAGATGCGGTGAAGAGGCGTTCGAAGCTTGGCTCAGATACTCCAATGAGTCGAAGAGCTCTGATTGAGCGACGGAGCAGGCGACGAAGGATGTAGCCACGACCCTCGTTAGACGGAGAAACTCCGTCCGACATGAGCATTAGGGCCGAGCGAATGTGGTCGGCAACAACTCGCATTCGGACATCGTCCTGCTCGTTTGCTCCGTACTTCTTACCGCTTAGCTCGGCGGAAATGTCAATCAGAGGTCGAACCTGGTCGATCTCGTAGATGTTCTCAACACCCTGGAGCAGGAAGGCAACTCGCTCGAGTCCCATTCCAGTGTCAATGTTCTTCTTGGGAAGCTCGCCCAGAATCTCGTAGTGATCCTTAGTTCCGCCATCCGCACGCTCGTACTGCATGAACACGAGGTTCCAGATCTCGATGTAGCGGTCCTCATCGGCCTCCGGGCCTCCCTCGACACCATACTGGGGGCCGCGGTCAAAGTAGATTTCGGAGCAAGGCCCGGCTGGACCGCGCTGCCCAGTGGACCAGTAGTTATCGCGCATTCCGCGCTTTTGGATTCTTTCGCGAGGCACCGATGAGTGCTTGAGCCAATACTCGATGGCCTCATCATCGTCTTGGTAGACAGTCACCCAGAGTTTCTCCGGGTCAAAACCTAAACCGCCGTCTTCAAGCTTGGATGTCAACAACTCCCAGGCAAAACCGATTGCCTCTTCCTTGAAGTAGTCACCAAAAGAAAAGTTTCCATTCATCTGGAAGAAGGTGCCGTGACGAGTGGTCTTGCCCACCTCATCAATGTCTAGAGTTCGGACGCACTTCTGGACACTTGTGGCGCGTGGATATGGTGCTGGCAGCACGCCGGTCATGTAGGGAATGAATGGCACCATGCCGGCAACCACGAACATCAAAGTCGGGTCTTGGGAAATTAGCGGTGCGCTGGGAACAACGGTGTGGCCCTTGCGCTCAAAGAACTCAAGCCACCGCCGTTTGATTTCGGCAGTCTTCATGGATTATCTACTTCGCGGTAGTGGTGGTGCGCTTTGCGGCAGGCTTTTTGGCTGCTGGCTTTTTAGCGGCAGGCTTTGCGGCGCTGGTGCGGACTGGCTTGGCTGCAGGAGCTTCAAGCTCGGCCTCGCGCTCCAGGTATCCCTCTTTGACCGCAGAGGCAAATTCCTTGGCGGCCTCAATGGCCTCGTCCAGGGCGACCTGGGCCTTTGGGTTGTCACGAAGCTGAATCACGGTGATAGCACCTAGCGAAATTCCAGCTACGAACCAGCCAAGCTTGGACATGATTACCTCCGCTTTCCTAGGGTCTTTAGAACACCTTGGGTTACACCAAACAGTTTAGTTAGCGGCGCACCGACCGAAGCTGTGAAAACAGCGACCAGAGAATTGATGTTCTCGGTTACCTGTTCAACATCCTCGGTGATCTGGTCAATGCGCTTTAGTTGCTTGTTTGCCTCGGTCAATGTGACACGGGCTTCAGCCAACATAGGCTCGAGCTCTTGGTTGAAAGTGCTGACGGTTCGCGCTGTCTCATCGACTAGCTTGGCGACCTTGATCAGCACAAAGCCGATAAACAAAATGAGCAGGGCGAAACTGCTGGCAAAGATGATGCCGGCAATTTCGCCACCGCTCATAAAGATTTACCTCGCTGCGTAGTACTCAACGACCAGCTGAACTTCACAGGTCACTGGTACTTCGGCGCGCTTAGGGCGACGAACGAGGGTTGCCTGCAGCTTGTCTAGCTGAACACTTAGGTACTCAGGGGTGGTCGCTAGCACGTCAGCGTTTCCGCCAGCTGCTGCAACCTGGAAAGGCTCGGTCTTCTCGCTCTTTGAGTGAACGTGAATCATCTGACCAGGCTTTACGCGGAAAGATGGGCGGTCAACGCGCTGGCCATCGACAAGGATGTGGCGGTGAACAACCATCTGACGAGCCTGAGCCATGGTGCGAGCGAAGCCGGAGCGAAGCACTAGTGCGTCAAGGCGCATCTCTAGAAGCTCTACTAGGTTCTCACCGGTTAGACCCTCGGTGCGCTTTGCCTCCTGGAAGGTCTTGCGAAGCTGAGCCTCGCGAATTCCATACTGTGCGCGCAGACGCTGCTTCTCACGCAGACGAACTGCGTAGTCAGAGTCGGACTTGCGCTTGGTGCGGCCGTGCTGACCTGGTGCGTATGGGCGCTTCTCCATGTACTTTGCAGCCTTTGGAGTTAGAGCGATTCCGAGCGAACGCGACAAACGGGTCTTGCTACGGGTTCTAGTTGTCTTGGACAAAAAGGTACCTTTCGAATTTGTAATTGGGGCTTGTTCGTCTCCCAGCCGCTGGATCAGAACTTCGAAAGCTTACCAGTTGAGCTAATTGGTGTCACTACTTGCCAAGAATTTCGTCAATCTGTCTGAGCCGCTCGGCCAAGGTTTTTTCAAATCCATGATTCGAGGGCGAGTAGTAGCGCTTACCCAGATCCGCATAAACCTGCTTCAATACCCCCCTGGGGTCATCGTGGGGGTATTGATAGCCGACTCCCCCGCTTGATCTGAGCTGCGGAGGTATCGGCTTGAGTTCAGAAGTCTCCAGATCCGCAAGTGCTTCATTTATAGCGCTGTATGCCCGGTTGGATTTAGGCGCTAAGGCGAGATAGATCGTTGCCTCGGCAAGAGGTATCCGACCTTCCGGCATGCCGATCAGTTCGACTGTCTGAGCGGCCGACACGGCGAGCGAAAGCGCGCCAGGGTCAGCTAGCCCTACATCTTCACTGGCGAGGATCATGAGTCTCCTGGCTATAAACCTTGGGTCCTCCCCACCCTCAATCATGCGGGCTAGGTAGTGGATCGCGGCATCGGGGTCAGATCCACGGACTGACTTGATGAATGCACTGATGGTGTCGTAGTGCAGTTCGCCTTTGGAGTCATAGGCGATCTGATTTGCGCTAGCTTGTTTGGCGCTCTGGAGGGAGAGGTCGCCAGCTGCTGTGGCAGCTTCGAGGAGCGTCAACGCCCTGCGGGCATCCCCAGATGAGATCTCCGCGATGTAGTCGATGGCATCACTATCTATTGAGTCCAGATTCAAACCCTCAGGTGCCCTCGCTGCACGCTCGAGCAGCTCAACAACTTGCTCTTTACGCAGTGGGTCTAGATGGAAAACCAATGACCTCGAGATCAACGGGCGAATAACCGAAAAGGAGGGATTCTCAGTTGTCGCAGCTACCAGCGTCACCAAGCCACTCTCCACGGCACCCAAAAGTGAATCCTGTTGAGCTTTGGAGAACCTATGAATTTCATCGAGAAACAAAATTGTTGGCCGGTCAAAGACCTCGCGCTGTCTCTTAGCGGCATCGATGACTTCACGAACCTGGTTTACCCCAGCTGAGATAGCGCTGAGCTCAACAAAGTCAGCGCCTTTACTTTCCATCAAGAGCCTTGCGATGGTGGTCTTGCCCGACCCTGGGGGTCCCCAGAGAATGACTGAGCTCCAAGCCCCGGTCTGTTCAGCCTCGATGAGTCTGCGAATTGGTGAGCCGCTAGCCAGCAACTTTCCGTGCCCAACGACCTCCTCGACGGACTTTGGGCGCATTCTGATTGCTAGCGGTTTCTCCACACTCAGATTGTAGGCAACGCCTAGAATTGCCAGTCGTCACTTACTCCGAGGTTTGAATGAAAAACAACGAGAAACTTGCTGCCTTCCAAGCCAAGCAGGAGCTGGTAAAGCGCCGCTCCGAGAACGCCCCTAAGGACAATCGCATTGCGCTGATCGCCGCGGCTGGCGCTCTGGTGCTGGCCTTTGCGGGACAGCTCGTGTATTTCAACTTCGGCCCTGGCTACGTTCCAACCGTTGAGGAACTTGCCGGTGACGAGACTGCAACTGAGTCAGAGACCGTCTCCCAGGCACCCTCACCAGATCTTGCAGAGAACCGCACTTGGACTGGAAAGCTCTCGCTAAACAGCGCCCCGATCGAGTTTGAGCTCGCGGGAGATCTTGCTCCTCAGGCGGTTGCAAACTTTGTCACCCTGGCTAAAGACGGTTTCTACGAGAACGTCAGCTGCCACCGACTAACCACAGCTGGCATTTATGTGCTGCAGTGTGGAGATCCTTCCGGTGATGGCACCGGCGGCCCTGGTTACAGCTGGGGTCCTATTGAGAACGCTCCTGCCGATGACATGTACAAAGAGGGTGTGATCGCGATGGCCCGCAAGGGTGGCGATGGATCCTCGATGGGTTCGCAGTTCTTCATCGTCTACCAGGATTCAATGATTCCGTCTGACATCGCCGGCGGCTACACCATCATGGGCAAGATCACCTCTGGTCTTGATGCCGTGAAGGCGATTGCCGCAAAGGGTGTCACGGATGGTTCAAGCGATGGAAGTCCGCTTGAGCCAGTTTTGATGAGTGGTATTTCGGTAGAGTAAAACCTCAATTTCAAGGAGAAACAGATTGTCTAGCAACGAGTTTGGTCGCGTCGACTCTGAGAACAATGTTTTCGTAATCGATGCCGGCGTTGAGCGCCAGGTTGGTCAGTACCCAAACGTTTCTCCTGAAGAGGCTCTTGGCTACTTTGTTCGTAAGTTCGAGGACCTTGAGGCTCAGCTTCGCATTCTTGAGCAGCGCATCGCAGCGGGTGTGACCGATGCGAAGAGCTTGAAGACCGCTCACGATCACATCGCAACCGAACTAGTTGAACCAAAGGCAGTTGGAAACCTAGCCAACCTGCGCGAGCGTCTTGCAAAGCTCGCTCCAACGATTGAGCAGGCTGCAGAGAAGCTCAAGGCTGAGCGCGAAGGTGCGGTTTCGGAAGCGATGGCAAAGAAGGAAGAGATCGCTGCCAAGGCAGAGCAGATCGTCTCCAACCTAGCCGCAATCAACTGGAAGAAGTCCGCCCAGGAGATGAACGACCTGTTTACTGCGTGGCAGGAGCTTCAGAAGACCGGCCCAAAGATTGCTAAGAACCTAACCGACCCAATTTGGAAGCGTTTTTCTCAAGCGCGCGCCAAGTTTGAGGCTGGACGCCGTCAGTACTTCTCGACACTTGACTCTAAGTTCAAAGAGGCAAAGAGCGTGAAGGGCAAGCTTGTTGATCAGGCCGAGGCTCTGGTTGTCAAGGGTGGCGATGCCTCCGCCGATTACCGCAAGCTTCAGGATGCCTGGAAGGCAGCCCCTAAGGCAGGCAAGGTTGAAGATGCGCTGTGGGCTCGCTTCCGTGCCGCCGGAGACGCAATCTTCAGCGACAAGAAGGCCAAAGACGCTGAGCTAGCAGTTGCCCAGAAGGAGAACCTGACAGCGAAACATGCTCTGCTATCTGAGGCAGAGAAGATCGACGTGAAGGACCTTGCCAAGGCCAAGACAGCAATGTCTGACATCCAAGCACGTTGGGTAAAGATTGGACATGTTCCTCGGGACCAGGTCAAGAGCATTGAAGAACGACTGCGCAAGGTCGAAAAGGCTATCTCTGAGGCTCAGGCTGATGAGTGGCGCAGGTCCGATCCTGCCGCCAAGGCACGTTCGAATTCCCTGGTGACTCAGCTCGAGTCCGTGATTGCCGACCTTGAAGCAGAGCTTGCTAAGGCACCTGCTACAAAGAAAAAGGACATTCAGGCTCAGATTGACGCCCGCAAGGCGTGGCTAGAAGCTGCTCAAAAAGCAGTTGACTAACAGCTAGTTGCTTTTTACTCGATACACGTCGTAGACGGCTTCAATTCGTCTTACCTGGTTGAGTAGGTGATCCAGGTGTGATGGGTCTCCCATTTCGAAAACATACCTACTCAGTGCCACCCGGTCACGGGAAGTTGATACCGAAGCGCTGAGAATGTTCACGTGGTTTTCCGAAAGCACTCTGGTGATATCTGACAACAATCCGGATCGGTCGAGTGCCTCGACCTGAATCTGGACCATGAAAACCCCCTTGGAGTCCTCTGCCCAGCTCACCTCTACAACCCGCTCTTTGTTCAGAGAATCCACGTTCTTGCAATCAGTGCGGTGGATGGAAACACCATCCCCACGTGTAATAAATCCAGTGATCTCATCCCCCGGCACAGGTGTGCAGCATCGGGCCATCTTGGTCAAAACATCTGGAGATCCCTTGACTAGCACTCCCTGGTTTGGATTGCGTGGTCCGCGCAGTGACTTCGGCGCTTGAATCGGTATTTCTTCGGTGTCAGGCTCTGAAGTCAGCCCCTGGAGCACCTTGATGCGCTCAATGACGCTGGTGACGGATATCTGGCCCTGACCTAAGGCGGTGAACAGTGCGTGCGCATCGGCGAGTTTGTGCTCCCCTGAAATCTTGGAAATGACATCGGAGTTCAGAATCTGCTGAAGCGGAAGACCCTGTTTTCTAAGCGCCTTTGTGAGCGCTTCCTTGCCCTCTTCACTGGCTATTTCACGGCGCTCCACCGTGAAGTAGTGCTTTATCTTGGCTCGCGCTCTTGGAGAGCCTACGAAGCTTAGCCAGTCTTTGCTCGGACCAGCACTTTCAGACTTTGAAGTTAGAACCTCGACCACGTCACCGGCTTGTAACTTGGTCTCAAGCGGCACCAGTCTGCCATTTACCTTGGCACCGATGGTTTTGTGACCAACTTCGGTATGGACCGCATATGCGAAGTCAACTGGAGTTGATCCCGCGGCTAGCCCGACGACCTTGCCCTTTGGAGTGAATACGTAGAGCTCTTTGGCGCCAATTTCAAACCTGAGGTTGTCTAGGAACTCAGTCGGATCAGAGGTCTCCTCTTGCCAGTCACTGAGCTGCTTCAGCCAAGCAAAGTCGACCTCCTGCTCCCCCTTTGAAGTTCCCTGCTTGTATTTCCAGTGTGCTGCAACTCCCAGCTCAGCACGCTGGTGCATTTCCTGAGTTCGTATTTGAATCTCAACTGCGCGCCCCTCAGGCCCAACCACGGTGGTGTGGAGCGACTGATAGAGGTTTAGCTTGGGCATCGCAATGTAGTCCTTGAAGCGCCCTGGAATCGGGGACCACTTAGCGTGGATAGCCCCAAGTGCTGCATAGCAGTCCCGCACGCTTGAAACGATTACTCTGATGCCAACCAGGTCATAAATGTCATCGAATTCTCTTCCGCGCATCACCATCTTTTGGTAGATCGAGTAGTACTGCTTAGGGCGACCATCGATCTTCGACTTGACTCGGTTCTCGCGAAGCTCATCATCGATCTCTTGAATCACTCGCTCCGTGAACTCAGATCGCGATGGATTCCGCTGGCCCACAAGGTTCACAATCTCCTCGTAAACCTTTGGATAGAGAACCGCGAAGCTAATGTCCTCAAGCTCGGTTTTGATGGTGCTAATACCGAGACGATGTGCCAGTGGCGCGTAAATCTCCAGGGTCTCTTGCGCTTTGCGCTTTGCTGATTCAGGTGCGACAAAGCCCCAGGTTCGCGCGTTGTGCAGACGATCGGCCAGCTTGATTACAAGCACCCTGATGTCCTTCGACATCGCAACGACCATCTTTCGCATGGTCTCTGCCTGGGCCGAGTCCCCAAAGCTCATCTTGTCTAGTTTTGTAACACCATCAACAAGTAGTGCGACTTCCTCGCCGAATTCGGCTTTGACTTGTTCGATTGAGTAGGAGGTGTCCTCAACGGTGTCATGCAATAAAGCGGCAGCGATGGTTGCGGGACCGGACCCAAGATCTGCAAGAATCCGCGCTACAGCCAGTGGGTGGGTGATGTAGTCCTCGCCACTTTTACGCTTCTGCCCAGTGTGGTGGTGTTCAGCGGTCTTGTAAGCGCGCTGGATGAAAGCAGAGTCGGCTTTTGGGTGGTTTGCCCTGACAATTCGGATCAGCTCCGCAAGGTCCTGAGAGTAAGCCGTTGAGGATCGGGTAAAAATCCTCGGCAGCCTCGATCTCAATGATGAAGCTAAATCACTCATCGAGACCTCCTACTTATTAGGAAGTATCTTACGCGCGGGCGGCTAGGACCTTTTCGGCGGCTGCCTTCAGAGCTGGCTCCTTCTCGCGCAAGTGCACGTAGATTGGGGCAGCGAGGAATACAGAAGAGTAAGTACCCACGATGGTTCCCACGAACAGTGCCAGTGCGATGTCACGTAGGGTTCCAGCACCCAGGACAATCGATCCGATGAACAGAATCGAACCCACCGGCAGCACGGCCACAATCGAGGTGTTGATGGAGCGAACTAGGGTCTGGTTTACTGCCAAGTTGACCATCTCACCAAAGGTTCGAGTTTCGGAAAACTCGATCTCGAGGGTGTTTTCACGAACTTTGTCGAATACCACCACGGTGTCATACAGCGAGTAGCTCAGGATCGTCAAGAAGCCGATGACCGCTGCCGGTGTGACCTCAAAGCCCACCGCACCGTAAATACCGATTGTGATAATCAAGTCGTGAGCCAGTGCTAGAAGCGCGGCAGCCGACATCTTCCACGAACGGAAGTAAAGGGCCATCAGAAGTGAGACCACGAGCAAGAAGACCACAAGACCAATTAGGGCCTGTCTGGTCACATCTGCTCCCCAGTTAGGCCCAATGAAGCTTGATGCAACCTCCGAGGAGTCAACTCCATAGGCTTCTGCAAGGTTAAGGCGAGCCGCTTCGGACTCAACATCTTCAAGCTGCTCGGTCTGAATGCGAAGGTCGCTAGCACCTACCTCGGTCACTACAACCTGAACACCAGGCACAACTTCCTGGATGGCATCCACAGCGAGATTCTGAGGCAGTGACTGAGCGTTGGTTAGACGGAACTCTGATCCTCCGCGGAATTCGATTCCGAAGTTGAAGCCACCGCGTGCTGCTGGCAAAGCTACAGAAAGAATGACAACGACCAGGGCAATCGCGTACCAGAGCTTGCGGCGTCCCACAAAGTCTATGGAACGCTCGCCAGAGTAAAGCTGGTTTCCGAGTTCTCTGAACTTACTCATCGCTACCCTTTGCTGCCGCTGCCTTGCGCTCGGCGATCGTCTGACGTTTGTGAGCTTCCTTCGAGGACTTGAGAACCTTGTCCTCGGCAACCGAAGCAGAAATTCTGAACTCCCCACGACCTCTGTAGGCAGCTTTTGCCGCACTGAGATCAAATCCGGACCACTTGTGGCCGGAGGCGAAGAACTTGTTGCGAGCCAGGAGCTGAACCATTGGGTGCGTGAATAGTGCGACCACCAATAGGTCGATGATTGTCGTCAGACCCAAGGTAAATGCGAATCCACGAACCGAGCTGCTGGTTAGGAGGTAAAGGGTTACAGCAGCAGTGAACGACACTGCGTCAGAGACCAGGATGGTCCTGAACGCACGCTTCCAACCCGCCTCTACGGCAACTTCAAGCGACTTTCCGTCTCGAAGCTCATCACGAATACGTTCGAAGTAAACGATGAACGAGTCCGCCGTAATACCCACAGCCACGATTAGACCCGCGACTCCCGCAAGCGATAGGCGGTAACCCTGTCTCCAAGAAAGGAAGGCAATAGCGAGGTAAACCAGAAGCGCAACTACGATTAGCGAGCCAAGAACCACCGAGGCAAGACCACGGTAGGTGAAGGTCATGTAGACAACCACGATGATCAGACCGATAAGACCGGCAAGAAGACCGGCGCGAAGCGATTCGTCACCCAGGGTTGCAGAGATGTTCTCCTGTGACTGAACCTCAAATCCAATCGGCAAAGCACCGTACTTGAGCTGGTCTGCCAAAACAGTTGCAGTCTCTTGCGTGAAGTTTCCAGTGATTTGAGCTCGCCCATTGGTGATAACTGCGTTAGTTGATGGTGCAGTGATGACAACACCGTCAAGGGTGATGGCGAACTGGTTCTGCGGGGAAGGCAGGCCAAACAACCTTGAGGTAACTGCGCCAAACGCCTCGGTGCCGGTTGGGTCGAACTCAAGGTTCACAGCCCAGTCATTGGTCGATGCACCAGTGGTGGTGGTGATAGTTCCCGCGAATGCGTCAGAGATGTTCAGACCCTTGACCTCTACGGGGCCAAGTACGTACTTGAAAGTAAGCGATTCGTCACAGGTGACTAGAGGCAGGGTCGCATCGTCAACCTGGCCAGGTTGACGGAAAGCCTGGGTGCAGTCAAGAGCGTCGAACTGAGCCTGAACACGTTCAGTAATCCAAGCGGGGTCAGAAGCGTTTACTGGAGTGGTAGCTGGAGTGTTGTTCAGCGACTCTAGGTCCACCGCTTGGCTCTCAGAGGCTGGGGTGTTTGCGGCGAAGGTGATTACCGGGCGGAATTCAAGCAGTGCGCTTGCCTTGATCAGCTGAAGAGTTGTCTCATCAGGGGTTCCAGGGATAGCAACGACAATGTTCTGCTCACCCTGGACGGTAACGGTGGCCTCAGCAACACCGCTTCCGTCAACACGTTGACGAATGATGGTCGCGGCTTGGTTTAGCTGCTCCAGAGTCGCCTCACTGCCATCGGCAATGGTTGGGGTAAGGATGATTTGTGTTCCACCCTGGAGGTCCAATGCGAGCTCAGGGGTGAGTGATGCTCCGGCCTGACCGGTGGCGGTACCCCAAATCAAGAGTCCAGCAAAAAAGGCCGCAATACCAGCGGTCCAGGTCAGCTTGCGTTTTGCTGACTGCTCGGTGCTTCTCTCCAAAACTAGTTCCCCTCAGTGGCAGCTTCGACTGAGCGAACTGCTTGCTTTACAACGGTCAACTTAACTCCCGGTGTGGTCTCGATAATCAAGTCATCACCATCGATGGAGTTGATGGTGCCCTTGATCCCGGAGTGCAGCATGACCTTAGATCCTTCGGTAATGCTCGATAGGAGCTTTTCGGCGTCTTTGCGGCGCTTACGGTTCTGGCTAATCAGCAGCAGAATCATTGCGGCGAGCACGCCAAGCAGAACGTAATCCAATAGCTTTCCTTACCGACAGATACCCCGAAATTATAGGTGAGAAACCCCGCTAGCTCGGAA
>JBEENY010000030.1:0-16631 GCA_041191905.1 Actinomycetota bacterium | reverse complement strand
GTGGGGCTGGAATGAATACTGGTTCTGGCTCAGGCTCTACAGTCTGAGTTGCCATTGGGGTTGGGGTGAGAACCGGAGCCGAACAACCTGCTAGGGGTAGTGCGATCAGTGCTGCGATTGCTAGAAGTTTTGAGCCAGTTTGCATTTGACCAAGTGTAAAACCTGATGCGCTCGGGGTTAGCAATTGCAACCATTCTTGTTTACCCACTCGTTCACAACACGTTGCCGAAGCATCCACCCAAGTTTGCGCTGGACTCATTTGATTGCAACGTGATCGGTAAGCCATATCGCTCCTACGTAGCAATCGGAGATTCCCTCTCCGAAGGCCTTGGTGACTTCACCTTCAATCACCAAAGACATGAGAACGGTTGGACTGATCGGCTAGCCAACATAATGGCTCAAGAGGCTCAAAACCACGGGTATGAATTTCACTATGCGAACTTAGCGCTACGCGGTTCAAAACTAGAGACCATCATGCAACAGCAGGTTTATCGTGCTCTTCGATTGCAGCCAGATCTCGTAACAGTCATGGCGGGCAACAACAACTTTCTCTCCGGAGCATCACTTGATGAACTCAGGGGCATTTTTAGAACTGGAATCCTGGAGCTCCTAGCCGCTGGCTGCGATGTCGTTGTTGCAAACACAATCAACCCAAGACACCTACGGGTGTTTCGACCTCTTCTGGCTTCAGCCCAACGATTCAGCGACATGATTGCCGAGGTGGCTGGGGAGTTTGAAATCCCGGTCCTAGATGTGCACGGGATTCAAAGTTTTGAGGAGTTGATCTACTGGGCTGAGGACATGGTGCACTTCTCAGGTCACGGTCACATCAAAATTGCCAACCGAGCAGCGGAGCTACTAGATCTTTCCTATCGCTACCACGAGATCCCAGATCACGAATTACCAGCCATCTCGCGAGGACTGTTGGAAACGCTGCGCTGGGTGAAGCGAGATGTGGTGCCGTTCTTTGGCCGCAAGCTTCGCGGGGTCACATCGGGCGATGGCCTAGAGCCAAAACACCAAACTCTCACTGTTCTAAAACCCAGCGAGCGGCTGGAGTTGACTAGCGCCTTTTGAAGTACTTGGCGATGCGATCGCGAAGGATTTCGACCGGTAGCAGTAGCGAAGTGAAGATCACTATCAGAAGCACTGTCGTCTCTAAGTTCTCCTTCACCAATGGCACGTTACCCAGAAGATAACCAGGGAACATAAAAACCGCGATCCACAGTGTGGCTCCGACAAAGTTCAACTTGGTGAAGCGCTTGGTGTCCATCTTGGAGATGCCGGCAAGCATTGGAATCAGAGCTCGAAGGATTGGCACAAACCTAGCCAGAACGATCGCCCTGGTGCCATAGCGCTCAAAGAACTCGTGGGTCTTTGCCAACACCCTCTCATTGAGAATGAAGTTGCGGTTTCCCTCAAACAGTGGCGGTCCAATTTTGTAGCCAACCCAGTAGCCGGTTTGAGTGCCCAAGAAGGCAGCCAACCAAATCAAAATAAAACCGATCCAGTCTGGAAGCCAGGCGGTTGAGGTGGCGAGTGCCAAGCCAGTTAGAAACAAAAGTGAGTCGCCAGGCAGAAAAGAAGTCAGGATGAAAGCTGTTTCGAAGAAGATGATGACCATCACCGCTACCGCAACATAATCACCAAAGGCATTGATGATTTCTTGCGCGTCAAGCCAGTTCAATTTGCTCCACTTCGGGGGTGCCAGCTAGCGCTCGCGCTAAGTCGTAATACCCGAGAAGTTTAGCGTTGTTGGCCTCCCAGCTTCGGCCCTGCACCTCCGACCTTGCTGAGAGTCCAAATCGATTTCTTAGTTTTGGGTCTAACAGTTGGACCACTGCAATTTCGTAGGAGCCGGGTGCAAATGGATCGACCAAGAAACCGGTCTGCTGATCCTTTACCAAAGTTGCCGTGCCACCGCGGTTTGGAGCAACCACCGGCACTCCCGAGGCCATGGCTTCTTGAATGGTTTGGCCAAAGGTTTCTTCGGTTCCGAAGTGAACAAAGATATCCATCGCTGCATAGTGGGCAGCCAGTTCCAGTCCGGTCTTGGCACCCACAAACTCAGTTCGATGGCCAAGCTCACTCTCGAGCCGGACTCGCTCTGGACCGTCACCAACGATCAAGAAATTGCAGTCCAGGCTAAAGAGCTCTGCCATTCGGTGCACCTGTTTTTCCTGGGCTAAGCGACCGACAAAGCCGATGACTGGTTTGTCACCTAGCCTTGCCCGAAGCGCCTTTGCTTCGGCCAAGTCTTTGTTCTGCGGAGTAAAAAGGTCTAGGTCCACGCCTCTACCCCAAACACCGACTCTCGGGATTCCAAGCCGCTTGAGATAGTCCGCAGATAACTTTGTGGGAGCGAGGTTCAAAGTCGCTAATGAGTGAATCGCAGCGGTGAGTCGCTCCATAACCGGTTTAGCAAAGCTGAGGTTGTAGCGCTCCAGGTAACCGGCAACATCGGTTTGGTAGATCGCTACCGATGGAACTCCATTTCGCTTTGCCCAGCCCAGTGCCTGGGCACCAAGAAGAAATGGTGCGGCCACGTGAACAACGTCTGGTTGAAACTCATCGAGCTCCCTAGAAATCGATGGTGATGGCACTCCAACCGCGAACTGCAAGAGTGGCAAATTTGGGCTCTGGTGAACCGGAAAACCTAAATGTCTGGAGGTTGGGGCAGTGGGTGCGATGACCAGCGCCTCATGCTCCCTGGCTTTCAGGGTTTCCAAAACCCTGACCACTGAGTTGGTGACGCCATTGATTTGCGGCAAGAAGCTCTCGGTGACTATCGCTACTCTCAGGCTCACTCGATGAACCTAGAAACTGGGCGTTACCAGTTGGAGATGAGTGGGTAAATGCCCTATGAATTGCTGGGATAGAAGTTAACCGCACCGCGCACCCAGACCGTTACTCGCATCCCGACCTCTGGTGCAAAGGGTCCATTTGATCTGGCTCTGATCTTTAGCTTCGGCGTCTGAACTTCAACCACGGCATCATGACCAAAGAACACCCTGCCCACCACCTCGGAGTCCCCGGCTGGATTGGGTTGCAGGTAGAAGTTCTCAGATCGAATTGCCACTACCCCGCGCTCACCCTCGGTGATTGAGTTCAAAGCAGAGAGTTTGCCTAGGTCGGTCTCGATCTTGTCGCCAACCACCACTCCGTCAACCAACACTGAGTCGCCCAAGAAAGTTGCGATGCCAAGGTCAGCGGGTGCGTTGTAGATCTCAGTTGGAGCACCTGCCTGAATGATCCGGCCATCTCTGAGCACCGCTACCTTCTCGGCCAATGAGAGCGCTTCTTCCTGATCGTGAGTGACCAGAATTGCGGTTGCATTCTCCGCTTTGAGAACTCGTTTCACATCATCACGTAGTCGCGCTCTGAGCTCTTGATCCAGGGCACTAAAAGGTTCATCTAGCAGAATTAGTTTGGGCTTTGGTGCTAGTGCTCGAGCCAGTGCAACTCGCTGTTGTTGCCCACCAGAAAGTGATGCTGGCTTGCGGTTAGCAAGCTCCTCAAGTCCAACCAGTTTTAAAAGCTCTTGAATTCGAGCAGCTCGCTGGGCTGACTTTGGCAGACCAAATCCGATGTTGTCTGCAACGCTGAGGTGAGAAAAGAGAGCACTGTCCTGAGGCACAATGCCTATTCCACGGTGCTCAGGGGCGACAAAAACCTGATCACCGGCAATCTGTGTGTCATCAAGCCAAATCTCACCCGAGGTGGGTCTCTCAAAACCGGCAATCAGTCGAAGCAGTGTGGATTTGCCGGCTCCCGACGCTCCCAGAATCGCAGTTAGCTCTCCTCGAGCGGCGTGCAGCGACAGATCACTGAGCACGCTTTTCTCGCCATAGGAGATGGCGAGGTTCGAGATCTTCAACATCAGTTACTCACCTGCGCTACCGCTTTTCTGGCCTGGGCATTTAAGGCTAAGGCAGGAATTCCAGCCAGCACTACCAGAAGCAGTGCGTAAGGGGCGGCTTGAGCAAACTGCAGCTCCTCGGTTGCGCTCCACAACCTGATGGCCAGCGTGTGCAATTCGGTTGGACGAAGAAGCAGTGTTGCTGGGAGTTCCTTCAGCACCGTCAGAGAAACTAGGGCCGCGCCAGCAATAATCCCCGGTGTGGCCATGGGTAGCACGACCTTATAAAGCGTCCGGTTTCCCTTCACCCCGAGCGAGTTAGCAACCTGCTCCAAGGTTCTGGGAACCTGAGCGATTGGGGTGGAGATGGCGCTGAGGGCGTTTGGTAAAAAGAGAATCAGATAGGCGAATATCAACATCCACACGGTTTGATAAATCCCTGGCAAGAGGTTAGCCCCAACGAAAACCAAGGCGAGCGCGACGACAATCGCAGGTAATGCGTGAGTTGCCCAGATCGAAAACTCAATGCCTCGTGAAAACCTCGATGGGAATCTAACCACCCAGATAACCACTGCCAAGGCGACCAAGCTAACAAGAAAACCAGATCCAAAGGCCACCAGGGCCGAACCCAATAGCGCCTCGGCAATCTCGCCCAAGTCTGCGGTCGAGGATCCGATAATGCTCCAATTCATAAGCGAGTAGAGCGGAATGCCGACTCCGATGATGGCTGCAGATGTCAGCGCAATTACAGCTATTGGCTGAGTCTTGCCCAGTGAAATTCGACTGGGTTTTTGCATGGCTGTGCGCTGAGGCAGGTAATCGCCGCGATAGCGACGCTCAAACCAGATCACAATCAAAGTCAGGGCAATTAGAACCAGGGCCAAGGCAGCTGCTGAGGTGCGATCAAAGCTGAGGCGATAGGCGTTGTAAATGGCACGAGTGAAGGTATCAAAACGCAGGATTGAGATGGCACCGAACTCACTCAAGGTGTAAAGCGCAACAAGCAGTGAAGAGGCAGTAGCTGCCGGCCTGACCTGAGGCCAGGTGACCCTGAGCAGCACCTGTAATTTCGATAGCCCAAGACTTCGTGCCACCTCTTCAGCGGCAACATCGGTCCTCACCAGAGCGGCAGACACGGCAATAAATACATAGGGAGAAGTTGCCAGCGAGAGGACCAGCCAGGCGGCAAAGAATCCGCTGAAGCCTGAGAACGTTGCTGTAAAGGCAAACGCCATCACATAGCTTGGAATGGCTAGTGGGAGAGTTGCCAAAACAGCGAAAGATGCGGCTGCCTTCAGGTTCGTTCTAGTAACCAGCCAAGCCTGCAGGAAACCAATCACTAGTGCGGTGAAAGTAACACTGACCACCAAAACGATCGTGTTCCCCAGTAGCTCGAGGGTTCTAGGTCTTGATAGCTCGTCAACCGCCTTATCAAAACCCTGCCCTAAGCGAAGCAGCAAATAGCCAAGCGGCAGCAAGGCCGCGAGGGAAGCGAAAACCCCCAGCACCACAACAAGGACTGGGGGTTTACGCATTATCTGGCTAGATTAGCCCAGCTTGCCTGATGAGCTCTAGGGTCTTTTCAAGAGAATCTAGGTCATTCAGGTCAAAATCTGGAGCTGGGATGTCGCTCAGTGGAATCAATCCGGCAACAGGTTCGACTCCAGCAACTAGCGGATATTCGTTGGTTTGCTCAACAAAGTACTGCTGACCCTTTTGGGATAGTAGGTACTCCACGAACACCTTGGCACTTGGGTTATCACTGAGGATGCCTACACCTGCGACGTTCTTTAGGTTTCCGATGTCGTTGGCGGCAAACTGAGCGATCTTTGAAGTCATGTTCTCGGCACCAACCTCCTTGGCCTTGGCATACCAGTAGTAGTGGTTGATCAGACCCATGTCGACCTCACCAGCCTCGACTGCATCCAAAATCGCGCTGTTTTTCTCGTAGACAACGCCATTGGTCTTCATGGCCTCAAGCCACGACAGAGTCTTCGCATCACCCTCGATCACGCGCATAGCGGTCACAAAGGCCTGGAAGGAAGCATTGGTTGGAGCGATTCCAACTCGGCCCTGATATTCCGGCTTGGCCAGATCAAAAACAGAGGTTGGCAGTTCGGTTACTTTGGCTGGGTTGTAACTGAGCACTCGAACGCGACCCGATACTCCAACCCAACTACCATCGCTTGCCCCAAACTGAGCAGGAACCAGATCGCGGATGCTTTGGTCAAGAGTCTTCAGTAATCCCGCCTTTGAGACAGCACCCAGCGCTCCGGCATCCTGAGCAAAAAAGACATCAGCGGGGGAATTAGCTCCCTCTTCCAAAATCTGAGCGGCTAGCTCGGCACTTCCGGCATAGCGAACCTCAACCTCAATACCGGTGTCCGCGGTGAACTGATCTAGCAGCGGCTGGACCAGCTCTTCGCTGCGACCGGCATAGACCACCAGCGGCTCAGCTTGAGTGGTCTCTGAGGCCGACTCAGTAGGTTCGGCGGCAGGCGCACAACCTGCCAAAGATACGGCTGCCATCAGTGCGATGGCGGCTCCAAGTGATTTCTTCAATTGCTTCCTAACTAAAAAGAGCAGAGGGTCGCCCCTCTGCTCTGAATAGGTTAGGTAAACCTAACTAGTTTGTCAATGAGTTATTTTTTGCATCAATTTCAGCGATTAGGTTTTCCACCAAAACCTTGATTTCGTCGCGAATTGGACGAACATCCGCAACGCCCTTGCCGGCTGGATCCTGCAGCTTCCAGTCGAGATAGGTCTTGCCTGGGTAGAACGGGCAGGCATCGCCACAGCCCATCGTGATCACGTAATCTGATGCCAGCACATCCTCATCGGTCAATACCTTTGGCTTGGCTGCCGAGATGTCGATACCAAGTTCGGCCATTGCCTCAACGGCTGAGGGGTTCACCTGGTTGCCAGGCATGGTGCCGGAGGAGCGCACCTCGATGCGATCGCCCGCCAGGTGCTGCAAGAAGCCCTGAGCCATCTGGCTTCTTCCCGCGTTGTGAACACAGACAAACATTACGGATGCGATTGGGTTAGACATTTTCTTCTTTCTTCTTGGTGATGGTTGAAACAACTAGTGCCAATCCCAAGCCCACAACTTGGGCTAGTAGGTAACTGGGCATTGAGGCTGGGGAGATTGAGCTGGGGGCGTCGGAGAGCATGCGACCCAAGCTCACAGCTGGATTTGCAAAGGAGGTTGAGGAGGTGAAGATGTGCCCAGCGACAATCCACAGTGCGACCGCCGCTGGAATTAGGTTTGGCTTTTGGTCAACCAGCAAAAGGATCAATAGCACCAACCCGAAGGTGGCGATCACTTCGCCGAGGAAAACCCCAGTGCCGAGCCGGTCAACCGAGCTAATGACAAAAGCTGGCCTATCGAACATCAGGTTCGCCAGGGCAGCACCGCTTAGTGCCCCCAACACTTGAGCGATTGCGTATCCAAAGAACCTGGGAGCATCAAGTTCGCGTCTGATGAGAAAAGCCAACGAGACCAGCGGGTTGAAGTGAGCTCCGGAGAGCGGAGCAAGGGCAGAAATAAGCCCAAACAAGACGGAGCCCACACAGACCGCAATCATCAATAGACCAAGTGCGGCGGGAGCATCTAGATTCACAACCATGTGACCGGCGCCCAAAACCGTAGTGACGATAAGTGCAGTGCCCAAATACTCAGCAAAGAGTGGGCGAACAGCGAACATGGAATTTCAATCCTGGGTTAGTGTTGAACATAGACAAGTATCTATGTCTACATAGATGACTGTCTATAAGGGTTAGGTGAACAATTGGTGACCAAGATTCCACTTCAGCTTCTGGAGTGCGCTCCCGCACCAGGCGCAGAACCGTTGGCTCGAACCAGTGCTGAGAGCATTGCCGAGCTTCTAAAGGCTGTCGCTGACCCGACTAGATTGCAGCTTCTTGCCATGATCGCCCAAGCGGAGAAGCAAGAGTCCTGCGTCTGCGATCTAACTGGGCCATTGGCTTTGACCCAGCCAACAGTCAGTCACCACCTAAAGAAGCTCTCGGACGTCGGGTTGATATCCCGCGAGCGCCGAGGCACTTGGGTTTGGTACTCGATCAATCGTGATCGATGGGGCCAAATTGCAAATCTCTTCAACTAAAAGAAAGGGCTAGAAATGGCAAAAGTAGAAATTCAGATCGAGGGCATGACCTGTGGCCACTGCGCAATGAGCATCACCAAGGAGCTAACCGCCCTTGCCGGTGTAGGAGCAGTAAGTGTTGACCACGCTGCTGGCAAGGCCGAGGTCGAGGTTGATGGCGTTAGCAACGAACAGCTTTCCGATGCAGTAGCCGAAGCTGGCTACAAGGCAACTGGCTTCGCAACCCTAAATGCCTAACAACCTGACCGAGCTCGAGATCGAGGGCATGACTTGTACGGCATGCGCGAGAAGGGTTGAAAAGAGCCTGAACAAGGTTCCCGGAGTCAGCGCCTACGTTGACTTTGCGACCGAAAAGGCGCATCTTCAATTTGAGTCTGCAGTCGATCTCGACTTGGTCAAAAGGGCAGTTGAGGATGCCGGTTACAAAGTTGGTGAGGGCAAGCCTGAACTCCAAGCTCTGAAGCCCAAGCTTTGGATCGGATCGGTGCTATCAGCACTGGCCATGGCTTATGCCATGATCCCGCAGTTGAGTTTCCCTGACGTGCACTGGTTGGTTTTTGCTCTTTCAACGCCAGTGTTCTTTTATGTTGCGGCACCATTTCACATCGCTGCAATCAAAAACTTACGTCATCTCAGTAGCACGATGGACACCCTGGTTTCGCTTGGGTCAACAGTCGCCTATGCATACTCGGTCTATCTGATTTTCTCGGGCATGCACCACACCTATTTTGAGGTCGCAGCCGTGGTCCCCACCGTGGTGCTGATCGGTCGCTACATCGAAGTCCGAGCCAGACGAAGTGCTACCGACTCGGTGCGAGCACTACTCAGCGCCATCCCCCAAAAGGCAATCGTTGAGCGCGATGGCGTGCGAGTCGAGATCGACACATCTGCAATCAAAAAGGGCGACTTGGTTTTGGTGGCAGCCGGTGAGCGAGTGCCAGTGGATGGAATCTTGCAAAGCCCAAACGCCACCCTAGACACCTCAACCCTGACCGGAGAATCGCTACCGGTCGAGTTGGTAGCGGGTGCTCTAGTCACTGCCGGCACCACCTCACTCTCGGGTGAGATTCGAGTTCTGGCCCAATCCACCAGTTCAACCTCAAGACTTAGTCAGATTGCCGATTTAGTTCGTGAGGCAACCAGCCAGAAGACCAAGCTGGCATCTTTGACGGATCGCATCTCGGCTGTGTTTGTGCCAGCGGTAATCGTTATTGCAACTGCAACATTTGTTGTCTGGGGGCTTATTGGGGATTGGACCAAGGGCTTCGAGGCTGCTGTTGCAGTTTTGGTAATTGCCTGCCCCTGTGCCTTGGGAATTGCAGTGCCAATGAGCTTGGTAGTTGCCACATCGGTTGGAGCTAAGCGGTCGGTAGTGATTCGCAATCCAGACACCCTGCGGGATCTGGCTAAAACCACGACCGTCGTCTTCGATAAGACCGGAACCCTCACCGATGGTGAACTCAGGGTTGTGAACTCGAGGGGTCTTGGAGGTGTCGGTGCCGCAACCATGCTGGCTTATGCCGCAGCAGTCGAGGCGGGGTCCAAGCACCCAGTCGCGAAGGCAATTTCGAAGCTCTCTAGCGCTAAGGCCGCGACTGGTGTCAAGGAGGTTGCTGGCGTTGGGTTGGTTGGAGAGGTGGATGGAATTGAAGTCCATGTTGGCAAACCGCAGCAGTATGAAAACCAAACCGAACTTGATGAGGCACTGGCCCTAGCTGGCCCAAACACTTTGGTCGTGGTCTCTTGGGAGGGATGGGCCCACGGCCTAATTGAACTCAGCGATGAACTCAGGCCAGGTGCCAAGGAGGTTATTGCCGATCTCACTGCGCTTGGTTTTGAAAGCATGCTGCTCTCTGGAGATGCTCCTAGAAGAGTGGAAGCAGTTGCGAAGGAGCTTGGCATAACAAAGTTCCAAGGCGGTGTCAGCCCAGAGGAAAAGCTTGAGGTCGTGAAACGGACCTCAGACAGCGTGATGATTGGCGATGGCATCAACGATGTCGCAGCACTCAGTGCTGCGAGAGCGTCGATTGCCATGGGTTCTGGAGCACACGCTGCTCAAGCAGCCAGCTCAATCACGATTTTGGATGACTCCCCCGCCGCAATTCCATTTGCTCTAAAGCTTGCCAAGCGCACCCATCGAAACATCTTCCAGAACCTCGGCTGGGCCTTTGGCTACAACGTTTTGCTGATCCCGGTGGCCGCGATGGGGCTACTAAATCCGATGCTTGCTGGGGCTGCGATGGCCTTCTCCTCGGTCTCGGTGGTGGCCAATGCACTTCGGTTGAGATGGCAAGATGGTAGTAAGACGAAGGAGTCGTAAGTGTTTACCCCCGCAGATGAAAAACGTGTTCTTGACCTTGTTCCAACCGGTGTCTTTGTTGGTGGTGTGTGGCGAGAGTCATCAAGCGGTAAGACTCTAGATGTCACCGATCCTGCAACTGGCAAGGTCCTAAAGACCATCTCTGACGCCTCCTATGAAGATGGTCAAGCAGCCCTTGCGGCCGCTCACGAAGCGCAGTCAGACTGGGCCAAGACAGCTCCTCGCGTAAGAGCGGAGCTACTGCGCGCAGCCTTTGAAAAAGTGACCGCAATGGCGGATGACTTTGCCATGTTGATGTCGATGGAGATGGGTAAACCATTTGCCGAAGCCAAGGGCGAGGTTGCCTACGGAGCCGAGTTCCTGCGCTGGTTCTCCGAAGAAGCACCAAGAATCTATGGCCGCTACTCAACTGCTCCAGATGGCAAGAATCGCCTGATGGTTCTGAAAAAACCGGTTGGCCCAGCGCTTCTGATCACCCCCTGGAACTTCCCACTAGCGATGGCAACCAGAAAGATTGCTCCAGCTATTGCAGCGGGTTGCACCATGGTTCTAAAGCCTGCCGCACTCACCCCACTCACATCCCAACTATTTGCAAAAGTATTGGAGGACCTGGGTCTACCAAAGGGTGTGCTGAATGTAATCACGACCACTAACCCTCAAGAGGTCACCGGTCCACTTATCAAAGACGACCGACTCAGAAAGCTTTCGTTCACCGGTTCTACCCCAGTTGGTCGCAAGCTGATTGCAGACTCTGCCCACCAGGTATTGCGCGTTTCGATGGAGCTTGGTGGCAATGCACCGTTTTTGGTCTTTGAAGATGCCGACATCGATAAGGCAGTTGAGGGCGCGATGCTCGCAAAGCTTCGCAACATGGGTGAGGCCTGCACGGCAGCAAACCGATTCATCGTCCACGAAAGCGTTGCAGAAGAGTTTGGTCAGAAACTAAGCCAGCGCATGGCCTCCCTCAAGGTTGGCCGTGGCCTCGAGGAGGGCTCCAACATTGGTCCGCTAATCGAGGAGCGTGCTCGTCTAGGTGTTCACGCCCTGGTTCAAGATGCCAAGGAGAAGGGCGCGAAGGTATTGCTCGGTGGTGAGATCCCCTCCGGTGAGGGCTACTTCTATCCACCAACAGTGCTGGTCTCGGTCCCAGAGAGCTGTGACATTTTGCAAAATGAGATCTTTGGTCCGGTGGCACCTATCTGCACCTTCAAGACTGAAGCTGAGGCAGTCAAGATGGCGAATAACACCGAATATGGCCTTGTCGCTTATGCCTTCACCAAGGACCTAAACCGAGGATTGCGCCTAGCCGAAAGCCTCGAAGTTGGAATGTTTGGCCTGAACACCGGCTTGGTCTCGAACCCTGCAGGTCCATTTGGTGGCGTCAAGCAGTCAGGCCTTGGTCGCGAGGGCTCACAAGAGGGAATCGAAGAGTATCTCGAGACCGTCTACGTAGGTATCGCGGACCCAACTGTCTAAGTTAAGTCATGGAAGCCAGGCACAGAGTTCTCTTGCATCATGGCTACACCAATAAGCGCCCGGAGGGCCATTGGCTGCGGCTGACTGCAAAAACGCTCAGGAATCGCGGTCATCAGGTTTGGTATCCGCAGTTTCCAGCTCCCGATGCTCCGGTCACCTCAGACTGGCAAAACCTCATCTCGCAAGAGGCCGCAATGATGGATGAGGTGTCGGGTGGGGAGAAGATCGCAATCACCCACTCCCTAGGATGCATGAACTGGTTGCTGGCTGCAAAAGAGGGTCGTTTCGCACAACCATTTGACCGGGTATTACTTGTTGCTCCGCCTGATCCAGACCCAATTGGTCAGAACCCGAACATCGAGGGCGAACCGTTGGGACTGAATGACTCAGACCTGGTAAACGCAGCTTTTGCCTTTGCAAAGAGTTTGACCATTGTCGCCAGCGATAAAGATCACTGGCTCCCAAAAGGAATTGGCATCTACGAAGAGGCCTTTGGGCTAGAGGCAGTCATCTTCCCGGGTGCAGGACACTTCTCGCTGGATGATGGCTTCGGCAATTGGAGAGGTCTCTGGAGTTGGGTTGACACCTCTGACTCCAGAGACCTTCTCTCCCGATAGTTACCGGGTAAAACGAACCTCTACTCGACGGATTGCTCCACCAAGCCTCGTTTCCTGCTTTCCCTCAGCCTTGACTACAGTGAGTCGAGGCCTTAGCTCCTTGATCAAACTACAGACCGCCTTGGCTCTGTCACGAGAGAGCTTTGCATCACGGGCCAGCACATTAGGACCCATAGTGAAGCCCGTGCATTCGATTCGCGTGGCACGACTTGAGTACTTCTGCAACATACTGACTACCTGTGCTCTGACTCTTGGAGTGATAACCGCTGATCCAGGGTCGAACATGCTTGCCACGCCTAAAGCGCTCCAAGGTTTCTGCTCAGGTTTTGGAATTACGGGCTGAGACTCCGACGATGAAGTTGAACCGTCAGTAATCACCGAGCTCGGAGCGACCACTCTAATAGCTGACAGGTACGTCAAGCGTGCACCACCGTCGTAACGGTAGACCATGTCATAGACCGCTGCAGATAGAGCAGGCATCGTAAACGTGAAGCCAGTCGCCGATGCATTCCTGATTGCTACTGTTACGCCACCAATAGTGACGTCCATTCCCGTACCTAGCCTTCGCCCAACTACGACAACAGTCTCTCCACCAGAAGTGAGAACAAGATTAGGAAGAATGCTGGTTATTTCAGGGCCGTTGTAGGTTGGTGCAGATCCTCCAGAGCCACCTGATCCTCCAGAGCCTCCAACTGCTGGTAGAACTGTGAGGATAAAGGACACGGTGCTGGAGCCAGCTCCGTTGGTCGCCGTAATGACGTATGCCACTGAAGAGCTGGTTATCGTGGCAGTGCCAGAGACCACTCCAGTGATGGAGTCAATCGATAGCCCACTTGGAAGCCCAGGCTGAATGCTATAAACCGCGGAGTCTGCAGTGTTCGAATTCGAAGGGGCAGCTGCAGTGAACAGGGTTCCAACGTATGCCGTGTACTCGCCGGTAACTCCTGCCGACCAAGTGATCGAGGGAGGGTTATTGGCAATCGCAACAATGGTTATTGATAGCGTTGCGACGTTGGACGTGGCTGTCGAATTCGTGCCAGTTATTCCAACAACGGAGGAACCTAATGTTGTTGGGTTTCCCGAGATAATTCCAGTCACAGAGTTCAGCGTCAGACCTGCAGGCAACGAGCCCGAAGAGATCGCCCATGTGCTTACCGCACCACCAGTGTTAGTTGGAGCGAGGATTTGGGTTGGTACACCCACCGTCCTGAGCACGCTCGCGCTGCTGTAATTGAGAACAGGTGCGGAAGGCGCATTCGGAACACCAGTCGCCGTGTTTGAGGCGGCACCAGTTGGGACGGCAAGATTTGTAATTGCTCGGACCTGAATGCTGTAGGTGACACCATTGGACAGGGAAACCCCGTTGTCGGATCGAGTTGTGATTACCATCGATGAGGCGGTCGAGGTTGGGCTCGCACTAGCCCATGTCGCACCACCGTCTGTCGAGTATTCGTAGCTCGTCACCTCGTAACCACCGTCACGGGATGGTGGCGCAAACACGATTCCAAGCTGTTGGTCTCCAGAGTTCACCTGTGTGATGACCGGCGCAGTAGCCGAAGTCGCTGCCGCTCGCACCTCAAATGCGACCAGCTTGTCTGCCGCAGGTGCGTACTCTCCATCCTGACCGCGCGAGGCGACAAGGATGCATGTGCCAGCTGACACCTTAGTTACAGTCAAAGTAGTAGTTGGTCTCGAGTAACTCGTGCTGACTGTACAGATAGATGGAGTGCGGGAAACAATCGTCACCTCGCCACCACTCAAGGCGGTAACGCTCTTGGTGAACGTTCCGCTGGCTGGGAATTGATCGGAGATTGGGCCGAAATTTATTCGGTTGGTCAGGCCAGCCTCAAAAACATTCGAAACGAAGAAGGTGGATCCAATTGCAAAGCCACCAGTGCCGTCGTAACTACCGTTGGTGAACCTGAATCGGTAAAGACCATCAGTTGGGATGTCAGCGACCGAATTTTGCCACGATGCAACGCTAGCGGTGCGAGAACCTACACCGTGAGCGACAAGGGTGTGGCTGGCCACGTCCGTCGAAGGAATGCTCGTTTCATCCTGAACTGCAACCAAATATGCATAAACGGAGTAGTCGTCCTGATCTCCTCGAGCTCGCCAAGAGAAGGCCAGGGATTGACCCGCTTTGCCGTAGAAGGCTTCTGAGTAGATTTCGGGCCCAAATACTGAACAGTATGAAGTTAGGACCGCTCCTCCAACCTCAGAGGCAAAGTTGTTGTTGTTGTAACCGCAACTGCCGTTTGAAACCAACGAGACTGCATCTCGGTCGAGACTCAAAGAGTTGAGTGTTGTTCCCGAAGCGCCGTATGTGATGTTGGCTGATGACAGAGAAGGCATGGTAGTTGTGAGCAATTGCCCTCCCGAAACATACTTTGTGTATCCGGGCTGGTGTCCTTCACGCTGGTAAGCGGAGTTAGCACCGTAGTTGATGTTTGTCTCATACTCATAAGCCTGCTTGGTTAGCGAGTCTGTTCCGTAAACCATGAATGGAGCAGCAGTTGTTCTAAAGACTGGCTTACGCTCGCTTCGCGAAGCGAGTTCACGAAGCATTACGAGACCCGCCACGTCTTTGGATGCGTCTCTCCGAGGAGTGAAGTAGTAGAAGACAGTCTGAGACGACGAAATGTCATTTGAATAGAAGACCGCAACTTTGTTCGCACCCACGGTCTTTGCGTTTCCAGAACGAACTGGAAGAGAAAGCGTAATTGTTGTGTCGTTAACCACGGTGAAGTTTGAGCTGGTCACCAGGTCGGAACCAAACATGATCTTCGTAACCGCTGGATTTCCAGATCCATCCAAGAAACCCTGACCCGAGATTGTTACTGAATTCCCTCCAGCAGCTGTTCCGGAGCTTGGAACGGTTCCTGAAACCGTGGGTCCGACGAGTTGAATAGCGACTTGGGAGTCTGGGGTACCGTCATTGAATGTAAGGCCGACGAAGGCCTGCTTGCTTCGGCTTGAAGCATCAATAACAGGAAGCGATACAGAGGTAACCGAGTCGCTGGTCACAGTGAAGGTTGCAGGGATAACAGCTGTGCTTGTTGATAGGTAAGCAGACGCCACCTTGCCGTTGAATCCGTAGCCAGACAGATTGATGGTGAAGGATCCGACTGCTGGCGCAACAGCCACGTCCGATTGCGTAGCCAATGATCCCAAAAAGTTGTAATTGAAAGTCGTTGAAGGAGATGCAGTGTAGGAAACAATGATGCTTGCAGAACCGGCGGCGTACGTTCCTGCAGGAATCACTGCATCCACTCGGGTCGCGGAGGCGACGGTGAAGCTCAAGGAAGTGACCGTGTTGCTCACACTGAGCTCGACAGCGATCACGTTGTCGCTGCCTGAGACGTCCTCGAACTCCGACCCAGAGATAACCAAAGATGTTCCGCCGAACTTCGAACCAGAGGTTGGCGCTAAGTTCGTAGCAGCTGGGGCTGCGCTAGCTGTGATTGAGAGCGGGAAAAGACCCGCCGCCAGAAGGGCGGCAACGAGCCACTTTGCTACAGATTTCATTTTTCCCCTTTTTGTGTTTAGGACGGAACATTTCTCCCCTCGCACCAGCCTATGAGGATTTCCACACATGAACCTAGAGGAATAAATAAACAAATCTGCTGTGTCTACGGAATACCGAAGGTTTTAGTGAATTTGACGTTTTTTGGCTATTGAAGCGACCCAAATCAACAAAACCCCAGCCATCAATCCCATGCTCAAAGTTGCGGTGATTGCCGCTTTTGGATCTGCCAAGACCATCAGCGTCAGCAGGGTTGGAGACAGCGCTCCAACAATCTTGCTAAGCATCATCACATAGCCCTGGCGCTGTCCGTAGCTTTGTGCGCCGAAGAACAAAAGGGGCAGCGATCCCCTAATAAAAGGGTTGAGGCCAACCCCGATGCCATGCAAAATCACAAAACCAAGTAGGCCATGGACTCCAAACAGAAGAATCAGAATCACACCCAGCGGATGAGCGGCAATCGATATCGCTGCGACCATGAGCGGGCCAGTCTTCTTGCCCAAAGCGACTAGCAAGATGCGAGCAAAGACTTGCGAGGGGCCCAAAATCACTGCAGCCAAGAGTGCCAGCTGCTCACTGGCCCCGAGCTCGGTCAACAGAAATGGCAGGGTGGTGTTCACCGAGGAGACGATGAATCCCTCGAGGGCAAACATCAGAGCAAAAACAATTAGTAGTTTGTCGAACTTGAGACCACGCTTGATGATCT
>JBEENY010000029.1:0-17108 GCA_041191905.1 Actinomycetota bacterium | reverse complement strand
CCATCGGCAATAGTTGGTTGCACCTTCACATCCACTGGCTTTCCAGCCTTAAGGGCTGCCGGGTAAGCGGCGGCGGCCTCGGCCTGAACCGCATAAACCTTGATCTTTTTACCGAGTGCTTTGGCCTTCAGTTTTGCTGCCAGTGCGACACCGGCAGTCAGTCCACCACCACCTAGGCAGACCAGGATGTTGTCAACCTCTGGCAGCTGCTCCATGATTTCGAGAGCGACAGTCCCCTGCCCCTTGATGATCTCGGGGTGGTCAAATGGTGGAACAAAGACTGCGCCGGTCTTAGCCGTGAATTCTTTTGCAGCCGCGAGGGTTTCATCGAAGATTGCCCCGGCGAGTATTACCTCTGCGCCGTAGCCCAGGGTTGCCTGGTACTTCGGCAAAGATGCCCCAACCGGCATAAAGATTGTTGCCTTGATGCCCAGTTGTTTGGCTGCCAGCGCAACGCCCTGGGCGTGGTTTCCAGCAGAAGCTGCGACGACTCCACGCTTTTTCTCCTCGGCGCTGAGGCCGGAGATCATGTTGTAGGCGCCGCGAAGCTTGTAAGCACCGGTGCGCTGCAGGTTCTCACACTTGAACCAAACATCGGTTCCAGTGAGCTCCGAGAGCCAGTGACTTGGAAGCATCGGGGTCTTGATAGCAATGCCGCGCACGTTCTCGTAGGTGGTGTAGAAATCGTCGAGAGTGGGCAGCTTGTTTGTCATCTCAGAGACCTTAGAACTTCGAATGAGTCAAAGTCTAGTGATTTAGAAGCTGGTGCCAATCTTGGTCAAGCGCTCAATGCGCTTTGGAATAGGTGGGTGGGTCGAGAACACGCGCTCAACAAAACCTGGCTTGACTGGGTCACTGATGTACATGTGAGCCATTGATGAGTTGACCTTGCGCATTGGGCGACCATACTCACCAAGCTTCTGCAGCGCCGATGCAAGCCCCTGCGGGTACCTGGTCATCTCGGCACCAGAGGCATCTGCAAGGTATTCACGCTGACGAGAAATCGCAGCCGAAACCATGGGCCCGATGAGAGCGGCAACTATCCATCCGACGATGCCAATCAAAATCATGAAGGCCTGAAGTTGACCCTGGTTTGAATCTCTATTGTTGCCACCCATGCCTGAGAACCAAGCCATGCGCATGGCGAAGTCAGCAAGGATTCCAACTGCAGAAACCAGACCAAACACGATGGTTGAAACGCGAATGTCGTAGTTCTTCACGTGGCCAAGCTCGTGAGCCATGACACCTTCAAGCTCGTTGTCATTCATGATGTCGAGTAGACCGGTCGTGGCGGCAACGACAGCGTGCTTGGGATCTCTGCCGGTTGCGAAGGCGTTCGGTGCTGGGTCATTGATGATGTAGACCTTTGGCATCGGCATGCCTTGGGCGATGCTCAGATTCTCAACTATGTTCCAAAGTCTTGGGTTGTCGGATTTCTGAATTGGATATGCACCACTCATCGCAATGGCAAGCGAGGAAGCTGCGTAGTACTGAAAGAGCGCATACCCAAAAACAAACAAAATGATCATCAGAGCGCTGGATCCGTTGCCGGAAACCTCGCCCCACCAGTAGGCGAGTGCACCAAGCAAGATCACAAAGCCCGCAATGATGATTACGGTGTTGCGCTTATTGGCAGCTATCGCCGAATACACAAAGCTCTCCTAGAACTTGACCTGAGGTGGCTCTTGAATGGCCGCAGGATTCTCGACCTCAAAGAACTCACGCTCTGAGAAACCTAGGTTCTTGGCAAAGATGTTGTTTGGGAACTGCTGAATCTTGGTGTTTAGCTCGCGCACTCCCCCGTTGAAGAATCTGCGTGAAGCCATGATCTTGTCCTCGGTATCGGTGAGCTCGCGCTGCAGCTCGAGGAAGTTCTGTGATGCAACTAGCTGAGGGTAAGCCTCTGAGACCGCAAACAAGCTCTTTAGAGCACCCTGGAGCATGCCCTCAGCCTCTGCTGCCATTGCTGGGTGAGCGAGTGCTTCAGGAGAGACGGTAGCCGCCCTTGCCTTGGTTACGTTCTCGAATACCTCACGCTCGTGGGTGGCGTAGCCACGAACAGTTTCGATGAGGTTTGGAATCAGATCGGCTCTGCGCTTTAGCTGGATTGTGATGTCACTCCAGGCTTCATCGACTCGAACCTTGAGTGTTACGAGTGCGTTGTAGGTGACCCAGAGGTAGATACCGATTACGGCAGCAACCGCGAGGATGATTAGAAAGACTTCCATAGCTCTCCTAGCTTGAACCACTCAACATTATGAGTCAGAACTGGCAGTTTGCTGAGCGCAGGCTAGAAGAATTTTGTGCCCCGAGTCGGACTCGAACCGACACTGTGACGATTTTAAGTCGTCTGCCTCTGCCATTGGGCTATCGGGGCAATGCAAAAGGCCCGGGGAGACCCCGGGCCTTCGGCAAGCTTACTTACCGGGTTTGGTGGCCCAGGTTGAGAAGAATAATCGAGGGTTGCGAACCTGCTCGATAGACACCAAATCACGACCCAGGATGAAGTTCCAGACCCAGCCAGAGACAACGCGAATCTTGCGCTCCCAGGTTGGCATGGCAAGACCGTGGTAACCGCGGTGGAAGATCCAGGCAACAAATCCAGTCAGGCCGATCTTCCCGGATTGGAATGCACCAACTCCGATACCAAGTCCTGCAACTGCACCGAGGTTCTTGTGGAAGTATTCGCGAATCTCTTCGCCGCGAATCGAGGCCACGATGTTCTTAGCCAAGAGCTTTGCCTGACGCACAGCGTGCTGTGCGTTAGGAACGCAGTAGCCACCGACTCCGCCACCTGAAAGATCTGGCACTGCAGATACGTCACCCGCGGTCCATGCACCCTGGTAAACCTTCTCGCCATCGACAATCTGAAGCTTGGCGTTAGCGCTAATGCGGAAACGAGCGTCAAGTGGGAAGTCGCAGTTTTTCGCAACTGGAGCTGCCGCAACACCAGCGGTCCAAATGATTAGGTCTGAGGCAAAGCTCTCGCCTGATGACAGCTTGCAGATGCCGCCCTCAGCTGACTCCAACTGGGTGTTGAGGTGAATCTTTGCACCGCGCTTATCTAGGTTCGCTACTACCCACTCAGCGGTCTTGAGTGAAACCTCAGGCATGATGCGACCCATTGCCTCGATGAGATGGAACTTCACATCCTCGAACTGAATCTCTGGGTAGTGGCGTAGTAGGTAGGTTGCGGTTGAGCGCAACTCAGCAAAGGTCTCAATACCGGCGAAACCACCACCAACCACGACGAAGGTCAGCAAGCGGTCACGAGCTGGGCCAGCCGGCAATGCCGCTGCGCGCTCGAAATTACCGATCAGGCGGTTTCTGACCTCAACGGCTTCCTCAATTGTCTTTAGACCAATCGCCTCTTCGGCGATGCCCTTGATTGGGAAGGTCCTGGTTACAGCACCCGCGGTCATTACGATCTGGTCATACTCCAGAGTGATTGGCTTGCCGCCCTCAATCTGAATTGTTGCCTTGCGAAGCTTGTGGTTCACCTTGGTCATTCGACCGGAAATCAACTTGGTCTTCTTGAGGTGCTGGCGGTGGGAGACAACAGCGTGTCTAGGCTCAATGTGACCGGCTGCAACCTCTGGCAGGAACGGCTGGTATGTCATGTAGGGCAGTGGGTCAACCATGGTGACCTCGGCCTCATTCTTACCCAGTAGCTTCTCCAACTTCCAGGCCGTGTAGAAACCAGCGTAACCACCACCGATGATGAGGATGCGCTGAGGGCCCTTGGGGTTCAAAATCTCTTCAGCTACTGCTTTTGGGGTGCGGGACTTCTTGGTCACTTCGCTCATGCTCGAGTATTACCTTCTCGTTTTGATCTAGCTCTGATTCTTGCCGCGCTTTGAACGCAAGAAGATCCAAAGCAGCGGTGCAAGGGGGGCTAACACCCAATACAGTAGCGGATTGAGCCACCATGAAACAGCATTAGAGCTCGTTAAATCAGGATTCGAGATCGATTCAGAAACCACCGTCGCATCGGGCGAAGGTTGAGCTGGCTGATCAGGGGTAACCAACTCAGCCTCTTGCTCACTTGAGCCTGGCCGATAGAGTCTCACCCATTCCGCCAAGGACCCAAGCGGATTTTGCTGTGAGGTCAGCTTGGACTCAACTGCAGCCTTTGGGTCAATTACACCAAAGCCATAAACCGCATCAAACCCTGGCTCCCCCAAATCACTACTGGAGGCTATGAGCCGCTGAATCAAATCATTTGCGGAGGCGCTCGGATCTGCCTCGAGCATCAGAGCAAGCAATCCAGAAACCAAGGGTGCTGCGGCTGACGAGCCAGCCCACTGGCGAACCTCACCACCTGGGTAGCTACCAATCAAATCTTCCGCTGGTGCAGTGACGGCGAGTGAAATACCGGTCGTAGAAGCGAATTCAGCCCCAACTCTTTCCCTAGATACGCCACCAACCGCAACTACGCCAGGAATCGTGGCTGGGGCGCTGGGCTTTGATTGCTCACCTAATCGATTGCCGCTCGCGGCTACCACAACCACGTCATTTTCAAAGGCATAGCTGAAAGCACTATCCCAACTCTTGGGCCAGGTCTTGGAATTCCTGGAGAGCGAGATGTTGATGATGTCTGCACCTTGATCCACCGCCCAAACCACCGCCTGGGCAATCTGAGCATCGGTGTCTGCGCCCTTGATGCCTGCAGCAACACTCAGGGCCAGCAATTTACTGCCAGGGGCAACGCCCTTGACCCCAGCCAAATCACTACCTTGTCCGGCTATCAAGGAGGCAACCATCGTGCCGTGGTGTCCTGCCGGTCCAACCCCTGCGGTGCCATCGGGTGACCCAACTCCCGAGAAATCACGACCGGCGATAACCGTCCCAGACAAATCAGGATGGGTGTCATCTATCCCGGTGTCGATAACCGCGATGGTTACACCCTTGCCGGTAAACGGAAGTTCGGAAAATCCATAGTCAGTAAGCCACCACTGCTGCCCAGGCGTGACCAGAGCGGAGATTGCAGCAATGGCTGCAACTAAACGCACTGGCACCTACTCGGTGACCAGTCGAGTTCACTCAAGGCCAAATCTCCGATCGGATTCACCCCTGGTCCCTTTGCCAAGGAATGCCCGACAAGTGCGTGGAGGCACTTGACTCTTAGCGGCATGCCACCGGCTGAAAAATCCTCGATTTCTTCAACCTTTTCAATTGCCTCGCGCTCTGCCAGGTAGCTTTGGTGAGCGTTTTGGTAGGCGCTAGCAATCGACTCGTCCTCGGAGAGAAGGTCCTGGTATCGCACCATCACACCCGAGGCCTCAAGTGTTGAAACTGCGGCTGTCGCAGCCGGCTGGGTGAGGTAGTAGAGAGTTGGAAATGGAGTTCCATTACCGAGTCTTGGCTTGGTCTTTACAACGAGCGGCCTACCGCAAACACAGCGCGCTGCGATATCCAGAATGTCTCGAGCTGGACGCCCAAGTTGCCTTGAAACCTCGGCGATGTCTTCCTTAGACACACTCACTTTTCTTTTACTCCGGTATCTAGCGCGGAGCGGAGAACGGACTCAACAATCGAGTCGACCCAGTTCTCTCTAGCGGCTGTTGCCTGAAGGGAAATTTCGTCCGCATTGCGCTTTTTCGCGAGCGCCGCACCCAAGGTGCCAGAGGTATCCGAGAAGTCCATTCCTTCGGAGTTCATCACCAGGTAGGAAACCTCGCCTGGAAGCACGTAGTAGAGCCGGTCTCTGGCTTGTGAGCGGATGTAGACCGGATCCTGCCATCTGTCGCGCTCTGCCTGCATGTCAGCCACGGCCTGCTCGGCAAGCTTGATGGACTGCTCCATCTCTGTAATCTGCCTGCGCTGATCAAGGTAGGTCTGAACATCTTGCGAGACCAGAAAAGTGCCGAGCACAATTACCAAAATCACGCTCACGGAAACGCTATTCAGCTTGAGCATGCGTGCCAGCAGCTTGCCCTGAGACAGGGCGACCGGCACCTTTGGCTGAATTGGTTTTTGTGGCATAAGAGCTTCAGTTTAAGAGAAAGCCCGAGTGAGGCGTAACCCCACTCGGGCTATCAGCGAATTCTTAGCCCTGGTAGCGAGGGAAAGCACTGCGACCGGCGTAAACCGCGGCGTCAGCTAGCTCCTCCTCGATTCTCAGCAGCTGGTTGTACTTTGCAACGCGCTCGGAGCGAGCTGGCGCACCGGTCTTGATCTGACCTGCGTTGGTAGCTACGGCAAGATCTGCAATGAAGGTGTCCTCGGTCTCGCCAGAGCGGTGAGAAATGATTGCCTTCATGCCTTCGCGCTGCGCAAGAGATACGGCGTCCATGGTCTCGGTCAGGGTTCCAATCTGGTTTACCTTAACCAAGATTGCGTTACCGGCCTTTAGGTCGATGCCCTTCTGCAGGCGAGCAGGGTTGGTTACGTATAGGTCATCGCCAACGAGCTGAACCTTGGATCCCAGCTCTGCGGTGATCTTGGTCCAACCAGCCCAGTCATCCTCAGCTAGTGGGTCTTCGATAGATACGAGTGGGAAACGAGCTAGCAGGTCTGCGTAGTAAGCAATCATCTCGTCTGAAGAGCGCTCCACGCCCTCGAAGGTGTACTTACCGGTCTTCTCATCGAAGAACTCAGTTGACGCAACGTCCAGAGCAAGCGCAATCTCGCTGCCCAGCTTGTAGCCAGCGTTCGCGATGGCCTCAGAAATTAGCTCTAGTGCAGCGGCATTGTTTGGTAGATCAGGCGCAAATCCACCCTCGTCACCTAGGCCGGTTGCTAGCCCCTTCTCGGATAGAAGCTTCTTGAGCGAGTGGTAAACCTCAACACCCCATCGGATTGCCTCGGAGAAGCTCTGTGCACCGTGAGGGACAATCATGAACTCCTGGATGTCCACACCGGTGTCAGCGTGAGCGCCACCGTTGATGATGTTCATCAGTGGAACTGGAAGCACATAGGCGTTTGAACCACCTAGGTAACGGTAGAGCGGAAGGTTTACGCTCTCTGCAGCAGCGCGAGCATTGGCAAGTGAAACACCCAGGATTGCGTTCGCTCCGAGCTTCTTCTTGTTCTCGGTGCCATCCAGTGAGATAAGTGCTGCGTCGACCAAGCGCTGGTCGGTTGAATCGAAGTCAACCAAAGCCTCGTCGATATCCTCGACTACAGCCTTGACTGCATTCTGAACACCCTTACCCAAGTAGCGACCCTTGTCACCATCGCGCGACTCGTGAGCTTCAAAAGCACCGGTTGATGCACCCGATGGAACCGCTGCGCGGCCAAAGCTGTCGTCAGATAGCAAAACCTCAACCTCGATCGTTGGGTTTCCTCTGGAGTCAAGAATCTCTCTGGCTCCAACTGCGGTAATGATTGACAAAGGAATCTCCTTATTGGGTGGATTTGTGATTGCCCAAAACAGGGCGGAAAACTTCGCTGTATTCGGGTTAAAGTCTAGCGACTTAGCCGATTGGCTTGATATCTAGCTCGCCAGATTCAGGCAAAAATGCAAAGTGACTAAAACCTTGCTCCGAGAGCTCTGAAAGCAGGGCTTTGACGTTCTTTGGTTTTCTATCCAGTCGAACTCGGTAATCACCGAGCAATGAGTTCTGGATCTCTAGAGCTCGGGTGATTGATTGACCTTCATCCACCAGCAAGACCAGTCCCGGTGCTTGTTGACCATTGCCCTCAACTAGATCAACAATGCGCTCTATGCCCAGAGATATGCCAACCGCTGGCACTTCGGTTCCAAGCCAGCGACCAACCATGCCGTCATAGCGCCCGCCGCCCCCGATTGATGAGCTGCTTGCGGGGTGCTCAATCTCGAAAATGGTGCCGGTGTAGTAACCCATTCCACGAACTAGTGTTGGGTCATACCTAAGGCTCTGACCAAAGGCATCAAAAAGCGGCTTGATCAGTTCTGGTGCCGCGAGGTCTTCGATACCCGAGAGCCACGCTCTCGCTTTTTGTGAAACTTCGCTACCAAACTTTTCTTCCAGCTCGCCACAAACTCCATCGACACCGATCTTGTCTAGCTTGTCGATAGAAATCATGGCGCTGAGCGCATCCTTAGATTCAACCCCTAGCCCTTGAATCGAGGCGGTCAACAACTCTCGGTGATTCACCCGGATGGTTGCCCCCTCGACACCCATAGCCCTGAGCGCTGCGAGGGAAGCGGAAAGCAATTCAAATTCAGCGAGCATCGAGTCATCGCCGATGATGTCAATGTCACATTGAACAAATTGGCGATAGCGACCCTTTTGAGGTCTCTCTGCGCGAAATACAGGGCCGGTCTGGATCGCCTTGAGAACTCTGGGGAGCTTCCCTTGGTTCGAGGCAAAGTAGCGAGTCAAGGGAACGGTTAGGTCAAAGCGGAGACCTAGATCAGCCAGTTCACTGCCTGCTTCAAGAGCCTGAGTGAACTCCTCGCCGCGCTTTTGAACCTTGAAAACCAGCTTTTCGTTATCGCCGCCTTGGCCAGATTGAAGCCGATCTAAATCCTCGAGAATCGGAGTCTCAATTTGTTGAAACCCTCGAGCCACATACTCGCTGATCGCCGCTGCAATCAGATGCTCGCGCTTGGCTTTCTCAACTGGGAGAAAGTCACGCATTCCGCGCGGTGCATTTATCTGAGGGGCCATTAGGCAAGTTTCTCATAAGGCTCGTAACAACTGTGTCTAATTGGGCCCTTCGTTGCTAGTGTTTTGCCATGTCTCAAGAAAAGCGTGGCCGCGGTAGACCGGTCACCACCGACCCGCAAGAGGTAGGTCTTACCGCGCTGCGTTTATTCGTAGAGCGTGGCATTGACAAAGTCACCATGGATGAGGTTGCCGTTGCTGCCGGCATCTCAAGATCAAATCTGTTTCGAGTCTTCCCATCCAAAGCAGCGGTTGTCTGGGGTGGCGTCGAACGATTCAATGAGGCACTCACCTTGGCACTTGAATCCTCAACCGAAAAATCCCTCGTTCTGGTGCTTCACAAATCCTGGGTGAATGCCATGCAGGTTATGGACAGCTCGCTCGAGACGGTGCGATTGAGGCTGAAGTTGATCTCCAGCTCCCCTGAGGTTTATGGCTGGGGAACCGGACAACTCGAGGCATCACGAAAAGTACTTGAGCACTTCATCGCAAAACGCGAGGGCGAAGGCGTCAGAGCGAAGATGATATCCTCGGCCTTGATGGCAGCCTCGATGGCAGTACTCACCTGGTGGGCCGAGACCAATGACCCGCGTCACCCCTCTGAGGTTTTAGACGAGTCCTTTGCTCAGTTTGAGCAGGTATTCGCGCAGGTTAGCTAGTCAGCTATTCCTATAACTCCTGCATCTGTTGCATCGGATAGTTCGTAGCTGCGAATTTCAACCTGCAACTCCCGAGTTGCCTCTCGCAGCGCTCGCTCTGGATCCAGCCCCTGCGCCTTAGCCGATTGCACAACAGCCAGCAACAACTTTCCAAGCTCGGCTTCTGTTTCAAGCGGAATGCTTGGTTCATCCAGATCTAACATCCCGAGTTTCTGCGCCTTACCCATCACCTTGCTGGCCAGAGCCAAAGCCGGCATCGCCTGAGGAATGCCGTCTAGAACTGAAGTTCGACCTGGCTTTTCCTTTTTCTTGTGGTTATCCCAGTTGACCATGACCTCGTCACCGGTTTGCGCCTTGAATTTCTCCTGCTCCTCATCACTTCCAAAGACATGTGGGTGTCGAGAGCGCATCTTCTGCTCCATAAAAGCTGCAACATCTTCGATGTCGAAGGGTTCGCCAAGAGTTCCGGTTGAGCCTAGGTCGGAGTGAAAAATAACTTGGTAGAGCACATCGCCCAACTCTTCGATGACCTCTTCGCGCGATCCGGACTCAATGGCATCGATCAATTCATAGGTTTCCTCAAGCAGATACTGAATTAGCGAGCGGTGAGTTTGCTCAGCATCCCAGGCGCAGCCACCTGGAGCACGCAGTTGGTGGGCGGTATCGATCAGGCTCTTTAGCTTTTCCATTACTTCCCTTGGTAGATAAGCGCGAAGGTCTTCCAGAGCCAGTCAATCACCTCAGCGTCCCGAATTGGCTCTAGGTCATTGGATGTTGGTGCGGGCATAGTCAAGAGTTTTGAGGAGTGGAGGTACCTCACCCCTGGGATTTTGTGACTCAGCGCTACAAGTTCGGTCTCGGTGAGCTCCACCGGCGCAAACTTTGCCTGCAGACCAAGTAGGTTCACATCCTTTAGGCCAAAGCGATTTGCCTGCTGGCGAAGGTGGGTAACCTCGATGAGGTTCTTCACGCTCTGCGGTGCCTTACCGTAGCGATCTTCAATCTCGGCCAGGATCGCATCAAGTCTGCCTCTGTCACTCTTTGCCGAGGACTCGGCAGAGAGCTTGTGATAGGCCTCGAGACGCAGCCGTTCTGAGTCAACATAGGCACTTGGGATGTGAGCATCGACGGGGAGTTCTAGTTTCAGCTCTGCAGGTGAAGAGGTGTCTTCGCCCTTGAATTCGGCGACGGCTTCACCAATCATGCGCAGGTAAAGGTCGAACCCAACACCTGCAATGTGACCGGATTGCTCTCCCCCAAGCAAGTTTCCAGCGCCACGAATCTCAAGGTCTTTCATGGCAACCTGCATGCCGCTACCCAACTCGTTGTTGGTTGCAATGGTTGCCAATCGATCGTGAGCAGTCTCAGACAAGGTTTTGGATGGGTCGTAGAAGAAATAGGCGTAGGCACGCTCTCTGGATCGTCCCACTCGACCACGAATCTGATGCAGCTGCGAGAGTCCAAAATGCTCTGCGCGATCAACAATCAAGGTGTTTGCATTGGGGATGTCGATTCCGGTTTCGATGATCGTGGTGGAGACCAAAACATCGAACTTGCGCTCCCAGAAATCCACCACGATTTGCTCCAATTGCGCCTCTGGCATTTGGCCGTGGGCAACCGCGATTCTCGCCTCTGGTACCAGCTGCGCCAAGTCAGCTGCAACTTTGTCGATCGTTGACACTCGGTTATGGACAAAGAAAACCTGCCCCTCACGTATCAACTCGCGTCTGATTGCAGCCGCCACCTGAGCCTCGGAGTAACCACCGATGTAGGTGAGGATCGGGTGCCTCTCTTCTGGTGGAGTTGCCAATGTGGACATTTCTCGAATGCCGGTTACTGCCATCTCGAGAGTTCTTGGGATTGGGGTAGCGCTCATGGCTAAAACATCCACATTGGTTTTTAGCTCCTTGAGCTTTTCCTTATGTTCGACTCCGAAGCGCTGCTCCTCGTCGATGATGACTAGCCCCAGATCTTTGAACTTCACTCCACCAGCGAGGAGTCTGTGGGTGCCAATCACCAGGTCTACCGCTCCGGATTCCAAACCACGAAGGGTTTCCTTGACTTCTTTTTCACTTTGAAATCTTGAGAGCGGTCTCACGCTCACCGGGAAACCTTGGTAGCGCTGGGTGAATGTTTGCAGATGTTGACGAACCAGCAGCGTGGTTGGAACCAACATGGCTACCTGCTTGCCGTCCTGAATTGCTTTAAAAGCTGCTCGAATCGCGACCTCGGTCTTGCCATAGCCAACATCACCAGCCAAAAGGCGATCCATCGGGATATCCTTTTCCATGTCGCGCTTTACTTCCTCGATGGTGTTTAGCTGATCTGGGGTTTCTTGAAAGCTGAATGCCTCTTCGAGTTCGTGCTGCCAAGTGGTGTCTGGACCGAATGCGTAGCCCCTAGATTTCATGCGGGCTGAATAGAGCTTGACTAAGTCGATTGCTATCTTGCGAACTGCCTTACGAGCATTTCCCTTGACCCTGGCCCAATCAGTGCCCCCCATCTTTGAGAGCGCCGGTGCCTCTCCACCCACATACCGGGTGAGCATGTCGAGCTGATCGGTTGGAACGAACAAGGTATCGCCGGGATATCCGCGCTTTGGAGGTGCGTACTCAATGACCAAGTACTCGCGAGTGTGCTGCCTCGGACCGGAGCCATTGGAGCGTTGAGCGAGCTCTTTGAACCTGCCGATGCCGTGAATCTCGTGCACCACAAAATCCCCTGGCTTGAGCTGAAGTGGGTCGACCTGCTGACCCCTGCGCTTGGCGAGCTTGCGATCCGACTTTGCAACGTAGCCGGCGCTCACCCCGAAAAACTCGGACTCGGAAATCACTATCAAGTCGTTTTTTGAAGTGGCAAAACCATTGGCCAAATCGCCAACGACGACAGTCACGTGACCTGCGGTCGGAGTGCCCAAGAACTCACTCAACACAACTGGAATCTCCGATTTCTGAAGCAGCTCTACCATGCGCTCGGCGGTGCCGTGCCCCTGAGCCACAACCACCGTCGCCGCCCCCGAGGATTGCTGGTCTCCGAGCCACTGAAGACCCTCCTCGAGAGTGTGTCGAGGTATTTCTCGAAGCCCAAGATCAAGACTCTCCTCGGTTGGCAGCGACGTAATGGAGATCTTGGGTTGCTTGATTAGATCCAGCAACTGGTCGAACTCCATAAAGCCACCAGTCGAGAGATCGATCGGTGCTTGCGATCCCTCAATTGCTGCATCCCAGGCGGCGTGGAGAAACTCCAAGTTGGTTTGAACCAAGTTTTCTGCTCTAGCCCGAAGCTTTTCCGGGTCAACTAAAAACACATTGGCGTCTTTAGGGAAATAGTCAGTGATGGGACCCATTCGCTCTGCCAACACAGGAGCCAAAGACTCCATGCCAGAGGCTGGAATTCCGTTGGCAATCTTTTCTAACATTTCCCTAAGATTGGGAAACTCGCCCATCATCTCTCTGGCACGTTGAGCCACCACCGGGGTGATCAACAACTCTCTCGCCGGGTAGAGCTCCACCGAGTTCACATTTGATGGGATGGATCTTTGGTCGGCTACCGAGAACTCACGGATGTCGTCCAGTTCATCACCGAAGAACTCCAAGCGAAGTGCATGCTCAGCAGTGGTTGGGAAGACATCGACTATCCCACCACGAATAGCAAACTCTCCGCGTCTTGAAACCATGTCAACGCGCTCATAGGCCAGCTCGATCAGCTTCAAGCCAAGCTCTGGAAGTAGATACTCACCACCTCGCTCAAGAGTGAAAGGTGGGTGCTTTTCAAAACCGCCGATGATTGGTTGAAGGGCAGCTCGAACCGAAACCAGGACCACAACCGGGTGGTCCACACCCTTGGAAACCTCGTGCATGCGATTGAGCGCTCGAAGCCTGCGACCAATCGTCTCAGGCGCTGGAGAGAGGCGTTCGTGCGGGAGAGTCTCCCAAGACGGAAGTTCGATTAGCTCGAGGTCTGGAACTACTGAAAGCAGGCTCGCCACCTCGCCCGCTTGCCTGCCTGATGGCACCACAACTAGGGAAAGACCTCGATATTTAGTGAGTGCAGCTATGGCAAGAGCTTGGGTTTTTGGCGGGGCGTAAAGCTCTTTGGACTTCGAAAAACTACCGCCCAGACTCTGAAACGGGTGTGACTTAGCCACCTCTTCAATCAGGGGACGGAGGGTCACCCGAGAATTTTAGGCTCTGAAATCAGCTTTTCGACCTGATCAGCGGCAATTGCCACCAGCACATCCAGCTCTTTCTTCTCAACGCTAGAGAAGTTTTGCAGCACAAAGTCAGCGACCTCCATGGAGCCCGGAGGTCTGCCGATTCCGAAACGGATTCGATGGAAGTCATTTCCAAGGTGTTTGATGATGTCCCGCAAACCGTTGTGCCCGGCATGTCCGCCAGAAAACTTTGATCGAATATCGCCAAATGGAATGTCTAACTCATCGTGAACCACGATGAGGTTCTTCGCAGGCACATCGAAGAATTTTGCAACCGCTGATACTGGGTTGCCCGAGAGATTCATGTAGCCGAGGCTCTTTAGGAGAACTACCTTTTGGCCACCTATTTTGCCCTCAGCTACCAAAGCAAGGGCCTTGTGGGTTTTGAATTTTGCACCCAGCCGTGAGGCTAATTCGTCGACCACCATGTGGCCAACATTGTGCCGATTGTGCTGATAGCTGGGCCCGGGGTTACCGAGCCCAGCTATCAGATAGATCGAATTACTCAGCAGCGGCCTCAGGCTCTGCTGCTGCGCCTGCCTGGGTCTCAACGACCGAAGCAACCAACTCACCAGCAGGTAGGTCAAGTGATACACCCTTTGGAAGGACGATGTCCTTTGCGGTGTAGTGGTGGCCAGCTGCGGCCTCCTTGGAGATGTGAAGCTCAACGAACTCAGGAACGTGAGTTGCCTCAGCCTCAAGCTTCACGGTCTTGTGCTCGAGGTCAACGATGGTGCCGCCCATGGCCTCACCAATTACGTGAACTGGAACCTCAACGTGAACCTTCTCGCCCTTTACAACCTCTACTAGGTCAACGTGCTCGATGATCTGGGTTACTGGGTCCTTGGCTGCGCTCTTTACTAGAACCAGCTCGGTCTTACCAGCGATGTTCAGCTCAAGCAGAGCGTTCTTGTGGCGAAGTGCCAAACGAATCTCGTGGGCAGGTAGTGAAATGTGGCGGGTTGCGTTTCCGTGTCCGTAAATAACGGCTGGAGTCTGGCCTGCGGCACGTAGCTTGCGGGCTGCACCCTTACCAAAGCTCTCGCGGACAGTTGCAACGATCTTGATCTCTGACATCTTTTCCTCAATAGTTCGTGGCGAGGAAGAGACCCCGTCGATTACGAGCCCTTAGGACTCCTCGCCGCTGCTTCGCATAGCCTAGCCCAGGGCGGGCTGAGCTGGCAAGCCTAGGCGTGGCCAGGGAACAGCGAGTTTACGGAGTCGTCGTAGAACACCGCTGCGATTGCCTTGGCAATCAAAGGAGCAATCGATAGCACCGTCAGGGAAGCAAACTCCTTGTCCGGAGTGATTGGCAAGGTGTTGGTCACCACCACCGAGTCAATTACCGGGTCAGACAGTCGCTCCACCGCAGGGTGTGAGAATACTGGGTGGGTTGCCGCCACGATCACTCGCTTGGCGCCATTGGCCTTCAGGGCCTTGGCGGCTGCGAGGATGGTGCCGCCGGTGTCGATCATGTCATCAACTAGTAGGCAGTCGCGGCCAGAGACCTCACCAACTATTTCATTGACCTGAACCTGGTTTGGACGATCTGGATCACGACGTTTGTGAACAATTGCGAGTGGAGTTCCGAGACGATCTGCCCAGATGTCAGCTACGCGAACTCGACCGGAGTCTGGCGAAACAACTGTCAGGTTCTCAGTGCCAAAGGTTGCCGCGATGTGGTCAGCCAGCATCGGCAACGCCCACAGGTGATCAACCGGTCCATCAAAGAAACCCTGAATCTGTGGGGTGTGTAGGTCAACGGACATAAGTCGTGATGCACCGGCTGCCTTGTAGAGGTCGGTCATTAGTCGAGCGGAGATTGGCTCGCGACCCTTGTGCTTTTTGTCTTGGCGGGCATAAGGGAAAAACGGTGCGACCACGGTGATGCGCTTTGCACTGGCGCGCTTCATGGCATCAACCATCAGCAGGTGCTCCATGATCCAGTGGTTGATTGGCTGAGGGTGAGCTTGGATGATAAAGGCATCTACCCCGCGAACACTTCGTTCGTAACGAACAAAGGTCTCTCCATTGGCAAAGTCGTACGCGGTCATTGGGACCAACTCGGTGCCGAGAATCTCGGCTACCTCTTGAGCAAGCGGCTGATGAGCTCGGCCGGAGGCAATTACTAGTTGTTTGCTGGCGGCCTTCTCGATTGCCATCGCTACTCCGTATCGGTTGCTGCTTGTGCCGACTTTGAACCCGGGCGGTTCTGAATCACCCAACCGGCCAAGTTTTTCTGTGCTGCTGGGTTCAATGCTAGCGCTCCCGGCTCGACATCTCGGCGGATTGTGGAACCTGCTGCGGTGTAGGCACCATCACCAACCTTTACTGGAGCAACAAATACGTTTCCACTACCGGTTCGGGCCTGCTTGCCGATCTCGGTGCGGTGCTTGTTGACACCGTCGTAGTTGGCAAAAATCGTCCCGGCACCAATATTGGCGCCTTCCCCGATCGATGCATCTCCCACATAACTGAGGTGTGGAACCTTGGCCCCAGGACCAATCTGGGCGTTCTTGGTTTCAACGAAGGCACCGATCTTGCCATCGGCACCTAGCTCAGTTCCAGGTCGAATAAACGCGAACGGGCCAACATTCGCCCCAGAGTGAATCTTTGATGAGGTGGCATCGGCCCGGTTGATTCTTACGTTCTCGCCAACCTCGACGTCGGTCAGGGTGGTGTCGGGTCCGATGACTGAGCCTTCGCCAACAGTTGTAAAACCATGCAATCTGGTGCCAGGAAGCAGGGTCACATCTTTACCTAGCGACACCGTCACGTCGATCCAGGTGCTGGCTGGCTCCTGAATCGTTACCCCAGCTAGCTGCCAAGCTCTAACGATTCTGGAGTTCAGTTCAGCCTCAACCTCGGAGAGCTGGACTCGGTCGTTGATCCCCGCCACCAACCACTGGTCCGTGATCTGGTGAGCTGAAACCTTATGGCCAGATTCGATCAGCATGCCAATCACGTCGGTTAGATACTTCTCACCCTGTGAGTTGTTGGTGCCAACTTTTGCGAGTGTCTGGCGCAGGAGTTCAGCATCAAAAACGTAAACTCCGGCGTTCACCTCATTGATCTCACGCTGAGCATCAGTGGCATCTTTTTGCTCGACGATTCCCAGTAGCTCTCCGCGATCGCGAACAATTCGTCCGTAGCCATGTGGGTTATCTAGCAGAGTGGAGACCAGGGTTGCCTTGTTTCCAAGCTCGCGATGAATCTCAACCAAAGCAGAAATGGACTCCACATCCAATAGCGGAACATCTCCAGAGAGGACCGCAACATCGCCTTGGAAACCAGCCAGCTGCTCCAGGGCAGCCTCGACAGCTCTGCCGGTTCCCGGAATCTCATCTTGTAACGCGACGGACACCTGGGGGTAGAAAGCAGATACGTAGTTCTCAAGGCGCTCACGCTCGTGACGCAGCACTGAAACCACGTGGTTTGCAGAAAGCGAGGTCGCAGTTGATAGCACGTGACCTAGGAGTTCTAGGCCAGAGATTCGGTGCAAGACTTTCGGGGTCGCAGATTTCATGCGGGTCCCCTCACCCGCAGCCAGAACTACCACAGCTAGGTTGCTCATTAGCCCTCCTTGCTAGCTCCGCCCCTAGGATTCGAACCTAGACCGGACGCCTCCAAAGGGCGCCGTGC
>JBEENY010000028.1:0-17645 GCA_041191905.1 Actinomycetota bacterium | reverse complement strand
CACTCATCAGGGTGGATGTAAAGCATGCGGTCGCCCTCATAGATACAGTCCACAGGGCATTCGTCGATGCAGGCTTTGTCCTTTACATCGACGCAAGGAAGGGCGATTACGTATGTCATCTTGCTACGAGTTTACTGGGGATTCGAGATTGGTCAGTGTTTGTGTTGAGAAAAATGGCCATCAAGTTTTTGGTTAAGGGCACCGTTTGAGATGAAAAATCAGAGGAGCCTTATTTGTATTGCGACCAAGGATGTGGAAGGAATTTCTTGGGTGCAACTCTGAATAAAAGTCGAAGCAGGGTTCTAGGTAGTTTCATGGCTATTTTTCGCGCCCAACTCGCATCTGGCTTGCTGGACAGCTCTTGAACGTGGGATCCGGCTTCTTGAATGAACTTCGATTTTGGGATCTCATGCTGAGCTGAGCTGCGAATTCCCATCACGATCGAACTTGCCCCTTTAGCTCCAATTCGAGAAAGCTCTGCGGCGAGAAGTTGATTCACCTCATGGTTCATGTAATTCAAGGCAAAGACGATTGACTCTAGGAGTGAGATGACCATCAAATCTTTCAATCGCTCTGTTCGCACGTAGTTGAGTGTTGATTCAACCAACGAAACTGCCCATTCCTCTTGCGCGTCCAACGGCACGGTGCGAACTAGTTCATGAAAATCATGAGAGTTGAACACTCTGAGCATGCTTGAACACCTAAGGATTTCCGCTTCCGCCGTTGGGAGGCTATGGGATCCACTCTCGCCATGGACTCGATAGTTCATGACGACCTCAGCAACGTACCTACTTGCCCCGTCTCCAGAATGATTTAGGGCGATCTCTGTGTCAAGGAAGGCCGCGGAGTGAAATGGCACAGGTTCTTCCAGGAGGTAATTGGTTCTAAAAACGGAGCACGGCCATGGGATTGAGTGGTTGGCCAGGCTTTCTTGAAACACCCTGTAGCCGGGGGCACCCTTTGCGAACCAAGTTGGATTTGGGACGTGGTCAGGTTTCGCGTCGCCTTCTACGGTGAGGTAATCAAAGGAGATTGTGCTGATCTTTTCAGCTGCGGCCGCCCTAGCCTCGCGAAGGCAAGAATCCAGGAAGTTGGGCAGATATACGTCGTCCTGATGCATAAAGGTGAGCCACTCGGTCTCAACTAAATCCGCATTTCGATAAAGACTGCCCAGTGCGCCGACATTTGTTAGATTGCGGACAATTGTGATCTGGCAATCCATTTCTGGAAGGGACTCCAGGAGGATTCTCAACGAGTCATCCGTTGAATCGTTGTCGACAATCAGCAAGTTAACATGGCGAGTCCAGGTCTGGTTTCGAATACTGGTCAATAAATCGGCCATGAATGGCTTGGCGTTGTAAATGCCCAAAAACACAGTCAACTCGGCCGAATTGACCAAATCGCGAGCAGACAAGACCTCAACTGTCCTGGGAAGGAGGTCGAGGGCAAAAGCGACTTTTGGCATTATTGGAGCTTCTCCAAAACCCTCAGAAAATCAGATTCCGTCAAACCTGACCTTTGAAGGTGAAACTGCCTCTTTCCGCCTATGTGAAAATCTAGGTTCGGGACCCCCATGATTTCGAAATGGTCAAACTTCGAGTTACTCAGCTTCGCCCTCAAGCGAGCGCCGAATCCAAAGTCTCGCGAGTGTTCTTCTACCGTGACTACGTTCTTAAACGAAGCGACAATCTCCAGTACGGCATCGGATGAAAAATTGAAGTCGGAAACAGAGAGAATCTGATAGCTCAGAGAGGTTTGCTCAAGCCCTTTGGCAACCAAATATCCGATTTCGCCGTGTGTTACGAAAACGGTAGAGGCTTCGGTGCTCTTACTAGCTGGAAGGCTATCGATCAATCCGTTTTCAGCGCTTGGCAAGCACCCTTCGCAAACTTCTGCGCTGCCCAGCCGCAGGTAAATCGGCCGCGGATTCTGCCAGTAACCCTCTAGCACTGAGTCAAGCTCATGAACGCAAGCTGGCGTGAATACTGACATTCCAAAAATCGCGCCAACCGCAGCGGCGTCCTCTATCGCATGGTGAGAATAACCGGCGGTTCCATAAGAGAAACCGGCACCCAGGGAAACAATCATCACGGGGTTTCCCTCGTGGGCGACATCGTTGCGAATTTGCTCCAGGCACCTAAAAGATGGAAAGTTCGCAATCGAGTAGAAAATCGGTAAATGAGACTTGGCCAACCCCGCGGCAATTCCCATGCCAGCCTGCTCGCTAACTCCAACATTCGCGAATCTATCAAGAAACTCTCTCTCAAAGACTTCTACGACTGAGTATCCCAAGTCACCTATCAAGAGGAAGACTCTCTCATCAATTCGTGCGCGCTTGGTTATCTGCTCAATAAAGTGTTTTCTCATTTTGATTGATACCCGCTCGAAGACCGAAAAGCTAATAGGTGATCACTGTTTGCGGGCTTGTAGTGATAAAGAACCGCATTGTCCTCGATGTCCTTGACACCTTTACCCTTGATTGTGTTCGCAATTAACGCGGTAGGCATTCCGCAGGATTCCGCCCAAACAATGTGCCTAGATATGGCCTCATGATCGTGTCCGTCCAGCTCTTCCACGGCAAATCCAAATGACCGCAACTTGTCAGCCAGCGGTTCAAGTGCGGACGTTTCTTCCGTTGAACGTAGAGATTGAATTCGATTGCGGTCGATGGCAATGTGGAAGTTCGACAGTCGCCTGTGCGACGCAATGAGCATTGCCTCCCAATTGCTTCCTTCGTCAAGTTCACCATCGGATAGCACCACCCAGTGCTGCTTTAGACCCCCAAGTACGAGGTCGCCCATAGCCCGGCCTGCGGCAAAAGGCGCTGCGTGGCCGAGTGAGCCGGTAGACAATGGGATGCCCGGTATCCGCGAGTTGACGTGGCCCTCGAACATACTTCCGTCCGCGCAGTACAGGTCCATAACTTCGCGCGGCAACTTGCCCAAGGCAACTAAAGAGCTATACATAGCAAGCGCCGCATGCCCCTTCGAGAGGTAGACATCTCGAGTCGGCTCCGTTTCGTACCCCAAAAACCCCAAGGTCACCAACAAATCAACCACCGAAAGTGAAGAAGACAAGTGCGGAGTGCTCGTTCGGGCGGACGTTTCGAGAATCAATTCCCTAGCGAGCTTTGCTGATTCTAGAACGTTAGGCATTGAAGAATCTTCGGATTGAATTCGCCACATGCTCGACATCAGCCTTGGTCAGCCCAACTCCGCTAGGTAGGTTAATTCCGTTATCCGCAATAGCGTCGGATGCCGGGAAGTCTCCCCCGCTTCTCTCCCAAAAAGTGAATTTGGAAATGTTCGGGAAGACTGGTCTCGTGTCAATACCCTCGGACCGCAAGAATTGAGTGAGGTCTTCGCGCTTGCCAGACTTGTCGCCTGAAAGCACAATTGAAGTCATCCAATGAATTGATTCGGAATTCGCCAACTCATGTTGAAAGTCAATTCCAGAAACGCCTTGAAGCGATTCGCGATACCAAGAGGAAATCAAACGTTTCTTCTCGATCTGAGGTAGGGCTCTCTCGAGCTGTCCAAGTGCGAGTGCAGCGGTTAGGTTAGACATTTTGTACTTGTAGCCGAGCTCTTCGATCCAAAATGTGCCGGGTTTTCTTCCGTGCTCTTGGAACTTGACAGCTTTCGCAAACAGCTCTGGAGAATCAGTTACCAGCATTCCACCCTCACCAGACACTAAGAGTTTGGCGCCTTGGAAGCTGTAGCAGCCAATGTGCCCGAATGTTCCAGCTTTTCGCTCGCCCAGGGTGGCTCCGATCGCTGGAGCGGCGTCCTCGACAAGAAACAAGCCTCGCTCGTCTGCCAAGGCTCTCAATTCAGAAACGTCTGCCAAGAAGCCGTAAAGGTGGACTGCCACGATTGCCCGCGTCTTCGGAGAAAACTTCGACCTAACCGACTCTGGGTCTAGGGTCCAAGTGTGAGGGTCGACGTCCGCAAACACAGGAGTAGCGCCCGTATATGCGACGGCTGAGGCTGTCGCAACCCATGTGATTGCCGGCACGATAACCTCGTCGCCAGGACCTACTCCGACGGCTGCCAAAGCAAGATGAAGAGCACCAGTACAACTGCTCGTTGCTAGGGCATGCTTGGAGCCCACAAAGACTGCGAAGCTGTCCTGAAGCTTGCGAAGATAGTCGGAGTGATTTTGATTCCAGCCGTTTTTCACGGCGTCCGCAGTGTAGGACCGCTCCCTATATCCAATTGACGGACCGGCAGTCAATATTTCCTTTTTTGGCTTGATTCCAGACTCAAGGTCCTTGACCATGCTGAGAAAGACGTCTTGGTGAGAGGCATCGGCGTTTCTCGCATCAACGATCGTGATATCTTCACGCGAGATGACGTGATATCCAAGGCGCTCATAGAAGGCAACTGCTCGACTATTCGAGCCTAGAACTCTCAGGTGAAGCTCCTGGGAATTGAACTCCTTTTGGGCATATGCTTCGATCCACTCAACTGCCAGCCCCATAAACCCAGGCATTCCGGATGTTCCACGCTGGACGCTGTCGAGCTCTAATCGAGACTGCTTTTCATTCCAAGCTAGACCAATGTGGCCCATCACCTGCATCGAGGGATCCATCAACTTAAACAAAACTCGTCCGCCGCTGGCCAAAAGAGAAGTGAGCCACTTTTTGGTGGATTCGGTGGTTGCCTCAAATCGTGAAGGGTAGGCAAATTGATTTTGGTTTCGCCACTCGGTGAGCAGTTGGATCAGGTGGTGATTGTCTAAATCAGCGCCTGTGATCGGTGAGATGAACCCGACGGTCGCTCCGCTTGGGTCCAAGATGGCATCCGCCAGGTTGCCTTCCCTGAGAAGCAGCTGTCCCAGAAAAAGCGCCTCAGCCGAGAAGTTTGACTTTTCTTGAATTTCCATCACTTGACTTACCAAATTTTCCAAGGCGCAGTGCCTTTGTTCCAAATAGAGTTGAGAAGTTCCGCTTCTCTCACGGTGTCCATAGGCTGCCAAAATCCGGAGTGCCTGTACGCGCCGAGCTTGCCAGCGGCTGCCAATTCCCTCAATGGTGCTTCCTCGAGAGGGCCATCTTCACTCAGGTAATCGAATACCGACTGCTTGGCAATCATGTAACCAATGTTTATGATTTCGGTCCCAGGGGGCTTTTCAAGGAATCTTGACACCATTCCATTTTGAGCAATCTCAACAACTCCAAATCTACTTTGAGGTTGGGTGGTTGTTAAGGTCAGATCCGCCCCGAGATCTTTGTGTCTCGCAATGAGAGCACTTAGGTCAACATTTGCGATGCCGTCTCCGTAGGTGATCAGGAAGTCTTCGCCATCAAGATACTTTTCGATGGCCTTAATTCGACCGCCGGTCAACGTGTAAGGGCCTGTATCGGCTACGGTAACCTTCCATCCAAACTCTGAATGGTCGCCGTGGAATTCAACTTGATCCTGACGGCCCAGTGTGACCGTGAAGTCCTGGCTCATTGCTCCGTAGTCATAGAAGTAGCGCTTTATAACCTCACCCTTGTAGCCCGTACAGATGATGAATTCGCTAATGCCTTGGTGGCCCAAAATTTTCATGATATGCCAGAGGACTGGTTTTCCACCAACCTCCACCATCGGCTTGGGCTTGAACTCTGTTTCTTCGCGCATCCGCGTTCCGAGCCCACCGGCCAAAATCACTGCCTTCAATGGAATGCCCCCTAGTCGTGGTCCATACCATCGTAGTATTGAGTTCCGCGTTTGTTTGTAGCCACCCAGGGGTATCAGATTGCAATTTGAAAAGATTCTTAACGATGTACGAAGCACTTTCGAGGACCTCGCTCCAAAGCCATTCGTGCCGGGGGAATCCAACGTTCCAGTCTCCGGAAAAGTTCTAGATGCTGATGACTATGTTGCGCTTGTTGAGTCGTCTTTGGATGGTTGGCTAACAGCCGGAAGATTCCACGAAGAGTTTGAACGTGGCCTGGCTCGTTATGTGGGAGTTCGCAATGCGTTGTTTGTCAACTCTGGATCCAGCGCCAATCTTGTTGCCCTTTCTGGACTAACCAGCCCGAAACTCGGGAAAAGGGCCCTGAAGCACGGTGACGAGGTAATCACCGTTGCGGCGGGATTCCCTACAACAGTCAATCCCATCATCCAAAATGGGCTGATCCCTGTCTTTGTTGACGTGGAAATCGGCACCTACGATGCCATCATCGATCAAATCCGCGAGGCTATCTCCCCCAAGACACGAGCTATCATGATGGCCCACACGCTTGGAAACCCTTTTGACGTTGCTGCCATCAAAGCAATTTGTAAGGAACATGATCTTTGGCTGGTTGAGGATTCCTGTGATGCCCTAGGAAGCACCTATGACGGCAAGAGAACAGGAAGCTTTGGCGACACGGCGACCGTTAGTTTTTATCCAGCCCACCACATCACAACTGGTGAGGGTGGCGCTGTCTTTGTAAACAGCCCATTGGTTAAAAAGCAAGTCGAATCATTCAGAGACTGGGGGCGAGACTGCTATTGCGCTACCGGTCACGACAACACTTGCCACAAGCGTTTCGAGTGGCAACTCGGTGACCTACCTTTCGGCTACGACCACAAGTACATCTACAGCCATATTGGCTACAACCTAAAGGCAACCGACATGCAGGCTGCCCTGGGAGTATCGCAACTAAAGAAGCTAGACAAGTTCGTGGCTGCTCGCAAGGCTAACTTCAACTACCTGAAGGCCACCCTGTCCGACATTCAAGATTTTGTGATGCCAGAAGCAACACCGAACTCAGATCCCTCCTGGTTTGGCTTCCCGATCACCATCAAGTCTGAGAGCGGAATCGACAGAACTAAGTTATTGCGTCACTTGGATGAGAAGAAAATCGGCACTCGCCTACTTTTCGCTGGCAATCTTCTGAAGCAGCCTGCTTACAGAAACATCGAACATAGGGTCATTGGTGACCTGAAGAACTCTGATTTGGTTATGACGAACACCTTCTGGCTTGGGGTCTATCCGGGGCTAACGGAGGAGATGTTGAGCTACGTGAGCGAAGTGGTTCACGATTTCGTAAAGGCCTAAGGATGCACTACTTCGTCACTGGGCACACCGGGTTCAAGGGTTCTTGGCTCGTAATGCTGTTACGGCAACTCGGGCACGAAGTTTCGGGCTATTCACTTCCCCCCGTGGAAGGTGGCCTGTTTCAACTGGCTGGTTTGGATTTAGAACTGAAACACCATTTCATCGGCGACATTCGCAACTTGGAGACTCTTCAGGATTCTCTTATCGCTAGTAAGCCAGACTTCGCCATTCACATGGCAGCCCAACCATTGGTCTTGCGCTCTTACGAAGACCCAGTGGAGACCTACACCACAAATGTTGATGGGACATTGAATTTCCTTAAATCGGTTAGCGGGCTCGCTTCACCACCGGTAAGCCTGGTGATAACAACGGACAAGGTTTATCGCGACGATGGTAAAGGCTCTTACGTAGAGAGCGATCCCCTTGGAGGCCATGATCCATACTCCGCATCTAAGGCAATGGCGGACATACTTACTCAAAGTTGGGCCGCAACAAACCCAAACTTGCGATTGCACATTGCGCGTGCAGGCAACGTAATTGGCGCGTTCGATGCGAGCGAGAATCGACTTATCCCTGATGTGATAAGAGCTCTCAAGAGTGACGAGGTTTTAAGAATTCGATACCCATTTGCAGTTAGACCTTGGCAACACGTCCTGGACTGCCTAGCGGGTTACTTACTTCTCCTCAACAAGGTCAAGAACGGGGCTTCCGTGCCAATTGCTTTGAATTTCGGCCCTGACCCTGAAAGCATCAGAAGTGTTTCGGAAGTATTAGATGCTGCCAAGGCAGAGATTCCTGAACTCAAGGTTGAACTCTCAGATGTGATCCCCTCACTAAAAGAGACTCAGATGCTGACTTTGGATTCTCAACAGGCTTTGACGGTGCTGGATTGGGAAAATCGAATCGATTTTCAAAGAGCACTTCAGTGGAGCTTAGAGGGAATATCGACTGATTCAGCGACTGAGATAGTGACGCGCCAGATAAAAGAATTCCTTACTCTTGGGCACGTAAGTTGACTCTGCACAAAGAATTGAATGTCTTTCTGAGGGGCGGTCTCGGAAATCAACTTTTTCAGTATTCGACAGGTCTCGCGATATCTCGCGAGCAAGGCAGGGATCTCATACTCAGGGGCGATCTTCTTCCCGAAGCTGAGGACTCCATTGGAGGAGTATCCAGGTGGCCTTTGCAGATTTCTGAATTTCACCATACCGGCCGAATCCTTACCAAAATTAACCAGCCGATTGGAAAAACAAACTCGTTTGGCAAGAGCATGCAGGCAATGCGAATCTTGGGAGACCGTGCACCTTGGCTCGTAGGAAAATTGGGCTGGCTCACGAGTGAAACTGGCAGCGATTCGGACCCTCAGCTGAACAAGCCTGTCAGGCTAATTAATAGTTACTGTCCTGCAAAATCTATTGCTTTTATGAACCGCGGTCTTCTTCGGCAGCAAGTCGCTAACGTTGTGAACCCTTCAAGCGCATTCAATCAACTTAGTGAGGAGATCAAAGAGGATAAAGCCATCGCAGTCCACTTGCGCCAAGGGGATTACCTTAATCTGAAACACATTTACGGAAGTTCCTCGATGTCATTTCTAAAAAACGCTCTAGAAGACCAACTCGATGAGGCCTTGAGCCGCAAAATTTGGCTCTTTACAGACACCCCTTCGTCTACACCAAAAGACCTTCTTGAGTATTTGCAACCTAAAAGGATAATAGGGCCAGGCGACCTCTCTCGACCCTTGGAGAATCTTGTCCTGATGAGTCAGGCCACCGCTTTTGTAGCAGCCAACAGCTCTTTTAGCTGGTGGGCTGCATTTTTGACGGCCCCCGGAACTCCAGTTATTGCTCCAATCATCGGGCCTGCAAAGGTTAATAACTTTTCCCCGAACTCAGAATTCGAGCCAAGTTGGAGAATCGTGAATGTCTCTTGAGATCCTCAAGGACAATTCACAAGGGTGTTCTTCGCCCTGCTCAAAAAGATCTTGAAAGCAATTTGAAATAAACACTGTTTTTTCTCAGAACTTGGTCGAAGAATGGAAATTAGACAGGAAATCAAAACAAATATGAGTTGTGTATCAAACTTTTACTGGAGTGGGCGGTGAAGATCTTCTTCACCGGGAAGAACTACTCCCAAGGTCTCAAGGACGTAGACCCATCCTCCCTAGCCGCAGCGGCTGAATCTCTGGGGCATCAGTTGGTCCAATCTCTAGAGGAGAACCCAGACCTTCTTATCTGTGTAGATTTCCAAAACTCCTCGGCACCTTTAATTAAGAGAGCAAATTCCCTTGGAATTTGGACTGTTCTGGTAATAAATGAGCCACAGGTTGTCATACCTGAGCACTCCCAAGAACGGGTTTTGAAGAACTTTGACAATGTTATACGAGTTGGCAGGCCGAGTGGCGCTGACTCATTTCCATGGCCTCAAACCTGGCTTTCCATATCTGAGAACAGAAAGCGTATGAAGCGGGCCGTGCTGGTTAATGCCGATAAATGGTCTTATGTGGAAGGGCAACACTATTGGCTTCGCGCTGCAGCCTCATCGGAGCTTGACATTGTCGATGTATTCGGGGTTGGGTGGGATCGGACTGTTAGAATCCGACTTGCACATAGAATTTATGAGCTTTGGCGAACTCTACGCTCAAGAGTTCGACCCAGTTTTCGAGGAATGTCAAAAATCCTTGCCACGCCAAGGGCTTACATGGGAAGCGTTTCAGATAAAAACGAGGCGATGAGCCGCTACAAGGTGGCCCTGATTATAGAAAATAGCAGTGAGTTCCTGACAGAGAAGTTATTTGATGCATGGTTCGCAGGTTGTATTCCTGTTTATGTCGGGCCACTCGTTGAATCCTTTGGAATTCCGAACAATTTAGTTGTTCAAATTAGGGAGCCGTCTTTACTTGGAGTCGAGAAAGGAATCGAAACAGCACTCTCCAGAGACGCTGATGAATTTTTGGCTGAGCTACGGAAATTCCTAAATTCGAATGCGGCTCGGAAGTGGAAATCTCAAGAGGCTCTTCAAAGGATTATTTATGCAGCTCTGCAGAAATAGGCACGAGGGCAAAATCCGCGCTAGTGCGGTTGTCCTTGTGGATGAGTCCAAAGGTTTAGTGACTATTTTTGGAGAGCACCGAGTCGAAATTTGAACCGACTCAGGATTAGCGCTTTCTGTTCAATTTTTTGTTTCCAATCCACGACTCTTGGCTGAAGCTAATTTGTCTTGAGACAATGCGTTAATCAGACCACGAGTTAGAAGCATCGAAAGCTTTGCAAAAATGCCGAAGCTTCTGAACATGTGGGGAGCCAAGAGAAAAACGTGTTTCATGAGTGTCGAAACATTGGCACCTGGCCTGTAGTACCAGCCCGCGACTGTTTGATGCATCGAAACAATGGCTGCGTTTGTTTTCGCGATAACAATACGTTCGCGTGAAAGAAGGCGGAGTGCTAGATCGATGTGTGGCCAGGTTTCTCCCGATTGGAGATTGCTCATCCAATGTCTTTTGAGAAATTCTGTTTTATATAATTGCCCAGGTATCGCCTCTTGATATGGAGCCCATTTACTGAATGGACCATGCGATGCCACACTGAGCGCCTTCAGGCCGGTAAACGGATTGCGATCAAACGAATTATGCGACACAACATTGGTCACAAGAATATTCGGGTCGATTCCGCTTACCTCAGTTTCATGCAGGACTTGGGCAAGGGTCCCAATGTCTAGCAGGTCACCGCAGCCAAGAATGATGCACCACTCGAACCGGGCCGAACGAGCCAAGAAGCCGACATTGCCTTTAAATCCGAGATTGGCCTCTTGGCGGTAAATTTTCAGCCAAGGATATTTGTCGACCAAATGCTTAATTTGGTCAAAATGGTCCACTTCACTGAAATTGTCAGAGACAAGCACTTCTATTCGGCTAGGCCATTGGTCTATTTGCTCGGAAAGGTGAGCAATGGTAGACGCGGCTTCATTTCCCTGATTGAACGACGGGATCAGGATTGAAAGGGTCGGACTTTCATTCTTTTGAGGCACAATTCCGCCCACAGGCTTAATAGCGCCAGCTCAAAGTCTCAAACACAGGGTTGGCATTTTTCAATATCAACAAATCGTGTTCGACCATCTTTGTAGCTAGCTCACCCACCAGAACACTTGGCTCCCATTCAAGTCGAGCCTTTGCTTTTGAGTAATCCCCGATCAAGGCGTCGACTTCAGTGGGCCTCAAATAACGAGGATCGAATTCGACATGCTTACGCCAGTCCAAATCTAGAGCGCCAAATGAAGCCTCCAGGAAGTCGGCAACGGTCGCAGCCGTATTGGTGGCGACCACATAGTCGTCAGGCTGGTCCGCCTGAAGCATGAGCCATTGTGCTTCCACATACTCAGGCGCGTATCCCCAGTCGCGAACTGCATCCAGGTTGCCTAAAAACAACTTATCCTGCGTGCCGAGCTTGATCCGCGCAGCAGCTCGAGTGATTTTTCTGGTGACGAATGTCTCTCCCCGACGAGGAGACTCGTGGTTGAAAAGGATGCCGTTGCACGCGAAAATGTCATATGCCTCGCGATAGTTTCTGGTCATCCAGTACGAATAAACCTTCGCAGCGCCATAAGGACTCCTGGGGTAAAACGGGGTTTCTTCATTTTGCGGTGGCGGTGTAGCGCCAAACATTTCAGAGCTGGAAGCTTGGTAAAACTTGGATTCAGGCGAAACCAGACGAATTGCTTCAAGCAGTCTGGTAGTTGCCAAACCAGTGACATCTCCAGTGTGCTCTGGCTCGTCGAATGAAACGCGCACGTGCGATTGGGCAGCAAGGTGGTAAACCTCATCTGGGCGAATCGTTGATAGCAGGGTTGTCAATCGCGAGCCGTCTGAAAGATCCCCGTAGTGAAGGTGAAGTCTCGAGCCAGCGACGTGAGGGTCTTGGAATAGGTGATCGATGCGATGGGTGTTAAATGTAGAGGCGCGTCGGATTAGGCCGTGCACCTCGTAACCCTTGTGCAGCAAGAACTCGGCTAAGTACGATCCGTCTTGTCCAGTAATTCCAGTTATGAAGGCTTTTTTCACGCTTATTCCTCGTTCCAACACCTAAACTTACAATACAAATCTGCCATTTCTGGGGAAGCTAAAGATCAATGAAGGTTCTAATCACTGGTGCGGCGGGAATGCTGGGTTCCGCGCTTGTAAGGACTTTTGAGGCATTGGAAAACCATGAGGTTTTGCCACTTACCCGCTATGACCTTGACCTAAGAAACAAGACCGACTTCGAAAAGCAATTAAGGCATTTCTCCCCTGATCTGGTAATTCATGCCGCTGCCAAGGTTGGCGGCATTCAAGCGAACATCTCGCACCCGTTTGAGTTCTTGGCGGAAAATCTGCAGATGGATTCGAACATCATCACGACAAGTCTTGCCAACGGTGTTGAGAACCTTCTATACATCGGCAGTAGCTGCATGTACCCAAGGGATTACAGGCAACCTTTAGTTGAGAGTGACATTCTGCAAGCCCCGCTTGAACCGACCAACGAGGGGTATGCGATTGCAAAGATTGCTGGCTCAAAGCTCTGCGAATACGCTTCTAAGTCGCTTGGTGTGAGTTATAAAACAGTCATTCCATCGAACCTTTACGGCCCTGGTGACAACTTCAATCCTGGAAGCAGCCATCTTCTTGCATCAGTAATCCGCAAGGTTCATGAGGCAAAGGTGAATGGCTCCGGTGAGATTGACGTTTGGGGATCGGGAAACGCGCGGAGAGAGTTCACCTACATCGAGGACCTCTCAGAGTGGATCGCGAGTAGGGCGTCGAGCCTGAACGAATTACCACCTGTGCTAAACGTGGGTATTGGTGTTGATTACAGCATCAACGAGTTTTATGAAACAGCCTTGGACTCTCTTGGTGTTTCGGCGGACCTTAGGCATGACCTGACCAAACCTGAAGGTATGCAATCAAAGCTGATGGACTCAACGTTAGCTCGAACGTCTTTTGGCTGGAGTCCAAAAACCGATTTGAACACAGGAATCGCTAAGACTTATCAATGGTTCTTGGCTAACTCGAAGGAGAGATAAGGCCATGAGAGATTACCCACTAGCAACTACCACCTGGGACGAAAAAGAATACTCTGCAATGCAGGAAGTCATTGCAAGCGGGAACTTCACCATGGGTAAAAAGGTCGCTGCGTTTGAGGGTCAGTTTGCTTCGCATTTTGGTTCGGGTTTTGCAGTTATGTCTAATTCCGGAAGCTCTGCGAACCTATTGGCGTTGGCGGCGATTCGTTATTCGTCACTGAATCCAACTGACGGTCGCGACGAAGTCATCGTGCCAGCGGTTTCCTGGAGCACGACCTATTACCCAATCACTCAAATGGGCTTCAAGCTAAAGTTTGTTGATGTTGACCTTGCAACTCTCAACGCGTCTGTCGAGTCAATCTCCGCCGCAGTCTCATCCAAAACAGCCGGAATTGTTGTAGTGAATCTCCTTGGTAACCCTTCAGAGTTGACGGAGATCAGGCAGCTCGCTGACCAGCACTCGCTATTCATGATTGAAGATAATTGCGAGTCCATGGGAGCCACCTATGAAGGCAAACTTGCTGGAACCTTTGGGGAGATCGGCACCTTCAGCTCGTTCTTCAGCCACCACATCTCCACCATGGAAGGTGGATTGTCTGTAACCAATTCACTTGAATTGAAGCAGGTAATGACAAGCCTGAGGGCCCACGGTTGGACGCGTGAATTGCCTGGTGAGAACTTTGTTCACGACAAGACTGGCGACGATTTTGAGGATCTGTTTAGGTTTGTGCTTCCCGGCTATAACCTCAGGCCGTTGGAACTAGAAGGTGCCATCGGTACGGAGCAACTCAAGAAGTTGAACTCCATAGTCTCAGGGCGCAGAGCTAATGCGCTCAAGTTCATCAACCTGATGCAGAAGTTCCCAGAAATCCAAATTCAGAGAGAGCTCGGGGAGAGCTCCTGGTTTGGCTTCTCCCTTTTGCTTACGGGAAAGCACAAGGGACGACGTGCTGATCTTGTCAGCGCTCTCAAGTCTCAATCCATCGCAGTTCGGCCAATTGTGGCTGGTAACTTCACTAAGAACCCAGTGCTAAAGCACCTTCCGCATGTTGCGCTTGAGGACCTAAAGAACGCCGATCAGGTTCACGATGAGGGGCTATTCATCGGAAATCACCACTACGAGATGAACCACGAATTTGAGCTACTAGACAAGGCGCTCAAAACATTTATGAAGTAGTCATCCTGAAAGTTTAACTGGACGGACGCTTACTTTCGGAGATTAGCCCAGCTGTGGTGAAGTCTGGCCGTTGAAAATACAAACTTCAAAACTCGGTCTGAAAAGTCTTGGATTTCGTAACCATGCGGCATAGTTGCTGATTTCGCTTCGCTTCGAACGAGTTCAACCGACTGAATTAGATTTGCAACATTCAATCCAGTGAGGATCATCGCACCAGTCTCTAGGGCCTCCGGGCGCTCTATAGAGTCCCGAATTGAAACAGCTGGGAAGCCAATAATCGAAGCCTCTTCACTGATGGTTCCGGAGTCAGAAACAACGCAAAACGCATTGGCCTGAAGTTTGTTGTAGTCGAGGTAGCCAAATGGTTCGTGGAACACAATTCCCTCTAGGTTCTCTTGCGAGAGGTTCGCTAGACGAACTTTAGTTCGCGGATGCGTCGAGACGAGAACGGGCAGCCCAAAATGATCACGAAGGGCCCTTAGGCAATCCAAAACCAACTCCAGACGAGCCGGCAAGTCAACATTCTCCTGGCGGTGAATGCTTACCAAGAAGTATCCGTCCTTGGAAAGCTTGACATCCTGCAAGATGGATGATGCTTCGATCTTGCTCTTGTAAGCACTATAGATCTCAGCGATTGGCGAGCCGGTCTTTTGAATTCTTCTGGGGTGAATCCCCTCATTCAATAGATTGCGCATGGAGTAATCGTTGTATGGAAGATTGAAGCTGGCCACGTGGTCAACCATCTTGCGGTTTAGCTCTTCTGGCACATTGTTATCGAAAGAACGGTTGCCCGCTTCCATGTGGTAGACGGGAATGTGCATACGTTCCGCTACCACGGCAGCAATAGCTGAATTGGTGTCACCCAGAATCATGACAGCGTCAGGTTTTTCCTTTAGGAAAACCTCTTCTGCTTTGCGCATGGTGTCGCCCATCACCGCGCCCATTGAACTGGTGTCGACGTTCAAGTAGTAGTCAGGTTGCCTAAGTGCCAGGTCCTGAAAAAAGACCTCATTCAGTTTTGGATCGCTGTTTTGGCCAGTGTGAACAAAAACGTGATCGGTGTACTTATCGAGCTTTGGAATCAACATCGATAGTCGAATAATCTCCGGTCGAGTGCCAACGATGGTTACAACTTTTAGCTTGTTCATAGCCCGAGCTCCAACTTTACTTCGGGGATAGTCAGAAGCAACTTCTTTACTCCCTCAATATTCAATCTCTCTGTGTTGTGAGAGGTATAAGCCTCAAGACTTTCTGGCCTTGACTCGCCCTGCTCGAAGTAGACCGAGTAATTCAGGTCCCTAGCGTCCAGCGGCACGCGGAAGTAATCCCCTTGGTCATCAGCTTTGACGCGCTCCTCTGTGCTGAGCAGCGATTCGTAGAGCTTCTCTCCGTGGCGGAAACCGATGTTTTGGATTTGATCCTTAGACCCACCAAACATTTCGATGAGTGCAAGCGCTAGGTCTTCAATTGTGGACGCTGGGGCTTTGCGAACGAACAGGTCTCCAGTAGTGGCGTTCTCAAAGGCATACTCCACAAGATCCACCGACTCAGCAAGAGACATCAAGAACCTGGTCATGGTTGGGTCGGTAATGGTTATTGGCTTACCGGATTTGATTTGGGAGATAAAAAGCGGAATCACAGATCCGCGCGAGTACATCACGTTCCCGTATCTGGTAACGGCAATAGTTGTTTTTGAGTCTTGGTAATCCCGGGCAAATGCCTGAGCAGTCTTCTCCATCAACGCCTTGGACATACCCATGGCATTAATTGGATAGACAGCCTTGTCGGTGCTCAGGCAGACAACGCCTTTTACTTCGTTCTCAACCGCGGAGCGCAGCACATTAGCGGAGCCATTGATGTTGGTCTTTACGGCCTCTAGTGGGAAGAACTCGGCCGAGGGAACTTGCTTCAAAGCCGCAGCGTGGAAGATTAGGTCAGAACCGCGGACCACGCGTTCTACTGATTCCGGGTCCCTGGTGTCTCCAATGAAGAACCTGACTCGCGAGTCGCCGACAGCGTGACGCATGGCATCCTGCTTAGCCTCATCACGACTGAAGATTCTGATCTCGCCAACATCTTTCGTTAGCAAATACTTTGCCATCGTCGAGCCGAATGAGCCGGTGCCGCCGGTAATAACTACCGTGGAACCCTTCACTTTACGAACCATCTGTCACCTCTAACTGCACTAGTTTGGCAGGTCTGCGCAAATTTCGCCGACCATCTGGCTGATTGTCGGTAGAGCTGAATAACCTGCTGCCGCAAACAATTGCTGATTGAAGTCAGGGTTTTCTGTACTTAGAGTTCGATCCACTGCCTTCGGTGACGTTGTGCTAGTAACTTCAACGTCATTTCGCCTAAGTGCATCCAGCTCCAGACGGACCAACTGATCCTTAGTAACTTGATCCGCTGGCACAAGATGCTGGACTCCAGGTCGGAACAGCTCATGAGTCAAAATGCCGACTACGACTTTTCCAAATACCTTTGATGAGAGCCCGTTCCAGAGGTGGTCTGTATAGCCCGAAATTTGAGCGCCTTTTGGTTGCTGTCTGACCCACTCAAAAAAAAGCGAATTTCTTCCGATCTCCGGACCGATAAGCGAGCATCGCAAGTGCATCACGTTTGGCGAGGGTATCTCCCCCAGACTCTTGGTCTTGCCGTAGGCGTCCAAAGGGTCATGCGGAGATGATTCGCTATAGCTTCCAATTTGACCGCTGTAGACGCAGTCTGTCGCGACTTGAAGAATCTTGACCCCCGTTGCCTCGGCAAGGCGAGCCAGTTCGGCGGGGAAATCTATGTTGAGTCGCACCGCACTCGATCTCGAAGCGAGTGAAACTTCGTCTATGCGCGATTTTGTGAGCCCCACGCAGTTAGCCACATAGTCGCCCGAGGAAAGTCCGGCCGCTTTGAAAAGGTCCTCAACTTCTAGGCTTTCAGCATCGAATCGAATACCCGAGGTCCTCGATGCGGTTAACAGCTCGAATTCAGAACTCTTGATGGCATCGGCGACAGCTGAACCGAGCATTCCCGTAGCTCCGAGAACTAGAATCTTGGTCATTTTTCCCTCACCACCTCTAGAAGTCGATTTTCAAATGCCTTCACCGCTCCAACCTTAGAAAACTTTTGCGCAACCAGCGCTTGATTGGCTTTACCAAGTTCAAACAAATCCTTGCGAGCGGTCAATTCCATGGCATCCCGCATCACTGCTTCAGGGGTCTCGGAGTAGCGAATGCCCGGTACGTCACCAAATGTCAGCACTAATCCTTTGAGTCTGGTCGTTGCTACCGCTAGGCCGGTAGCCAGGTACTGAATCACTTTGTTAGGGAAGGCTGCGTTTGAAACTAACGAAGCTTGCATCGGGTTCACTGCGACATCGGCAGCGGCC
>JBEENY010000027.1:0-17777 GCA_041191905.1 Actinomycetota bacterium | reverse complement strand
GACCTTCTGAGCCTTAGGAGCCTCTGGCTCCCCCTGAGCTCCCTGACCGAACGACCGCGTTGTCTTATTCACTGGCATGCTCGGGAGTTTAGTGATTCCCGAGCATAGAGAGAAGGTGGCTTGCGAAAGATTCTCTTTTGGCTACTGATTCACCTGCAACGCCAGTGCTTCTTGATTCTCACCAACCTCGACTGTCACAAAGCTGCCGTCAACAACTTCACCGGCGAGCAGCAGGTTTGCCAAGCGATCTTCAACCTCACGCTGAATCAACCTGCGCAGCGGCCTTGCCCCATAGACCGGGTCGTAGCCATGGTCTGCTAGCCAGAGCCTCGCGGCCGGCGTGACACCGAGTGTGATGCGCTTTTGCTCGAGTCTTGCAGTCAGTCGGTCGATGTTGAGATCAACAATCGAACCAAGCTCCTCCTTGCTCAGCGCATCAAAGATCACCACATCATCGAGACGGTTTAGGAACTCGGGTTTGAAGCTTGCTCGGACTGTGTCCATAACAAGCTGGCGCTTTTCTTGGTCGCTCAGGTCTTGATCAATCAAGAATTGGGAGCCAAGGTTTGAGGTCAGGATCAAGATCACATTCTTAAAATCGACGGTTCTGCCCTGGCCATCGGTTAGTCGACCATCGTCCAAAACCTGCAGCAGGATGTCGAAGACCTCTGGGTGAGCTTTTTCAATCTCATCGAGTAGCACGATTGAGTAGGGACGGCGTCGAACCGCTTCGGTTAGCTGACCACCCTCTTCGTAACCGATGTATCCCGGAGGCGCACCGACCAGTCTTGAGACGCTGTGCTTCTCTGAATACTCGGACATATCGATGCGAACGATGGACTTCTCATCGTCGAATAGGAAAGCAGCCAAGCTCTTTGCTAGCTCAGTCTTACCAACACCAGTTGGGCCGAGGAACATAAATGATCCGGTGGGCCTATCAGGGTCAGAGATTCCGGCCTTGGTCCGGCGAACAGCATCGCTCACGGCCTTGACCGCAGCCTTCTGACCAATCAGACGCTTTCCAAGTTCCAGCTCGAGGTGAAGGAGCTTCTCGCTCTCACCGGCAAGCAGCCTTCCGGTTGGAACTCCGGTCCAAGCCGAGACCACGGCTGCAATCTCGTCCTCAGTGACTTGCTCACCAACCATGCGCTCGGTGGTCTCCGTGTTCTGGTTTTCGGCGGCCTTGAGCTCCTTTTCGAGCTGAGGGATCTCGCCGTAGAGGAGCTTTGAGGCTAGTTCGAGATTAGCTTCGCGCTGCGCCTTTTCCGCCTGAATCCTGAGGGCGTCGAGCTTGGTCTTGATCTCACCAATCTTGTTGAGTTCAGCCCGCTCTTTCTCCCAGCGCTGGTTTAGCGCATTCAAACGTTCTTGCTTCTGAGCCAGGTCTTCCTGAAGCTTCTCAAGGCGCTGCTTGGAAGCATCGTCTTTTTCCTTCTTGAGGGCCAGTTCTTCAAGCTTCAGACGATCCACTTGCCGGCGAAGCTCGTCGATCTCAACCGGAGCAGAGTCGATCTCCATGCGCAATCTGGAGGCCGCTTCATCAACTAGGTCAATTGCCTTGTCGGGTAATTGGCGCCCAGAGATATAGCGGGAGGAGAGTTGGGCCGCTGCCACTAGGGCTGAGTCCGCGATGGTCACCTTGTGGTGGGCTTCGTAACGCTCCTTCAAACCACGAAGGATTGCCACCGTATCCTCGACGCTCGGCTCTCCAACGTAAACCTGCTGGAATCTGCGCTCCAGCGCAGAATCTTTTTCGATTCGTTCGCGGTATTCATCCAAGGTGGTGGCACCAATTAGGCGCAGCTCGCCCCTTGCAAGCATCGGCTTGAGCATGTTGGAGGCATCCATCGACCCATCGGCGGCTCCAGCACCCACAAGGGTGTGGAGCTCATCGATGAACGTAATGACCTGACCTTGGGCATCTTGAATCTCCTTCAAAACAGCCTTTAGGCGCTCTTCAAACTCACCTCTGAACTTAGATCCCGCAACCATGGCACCTAGGTCCAGGCTGATCAGGGTCTTGCCCTTGAGGCTCTCGGGCACGTCTCCCGCAACGATTCGCTGTGCTAGGCCTTCAACAACCGCCGTCTTACCAACACCTGGTTCACCAATTAGTACCGGGTTGTTCTTGGTTCTGCGAGACAGCACCTGGCTCACTCGTCTAATCTCAGCATCGCGACCGATGACCGGATCTAGCTTTCCCGCTCTTGCGACCCCGGTTAGGTCAATTCCAAACTGCTCCAAAGCAGACTGCTGCTCTTGATTTTCTGGCTGCATTTAGCGCCTCCTCCATAGCACCACCGAACCGCTTCGCTCGGGACGCTGTCCGGGATTGAGTCTGATGACTCCTTGCTCTCCAGCGGCAAACACTCGGTTTCCTGGCTGGTTCATAACTTGGTTTGCGAGCTCGCGCTCCAGATCTCTCACGCGAGCGCGTAGCTCAAGGTTTTCGTCAACGAGCGAGAGCACTCGCTTGATGCCCTCGAGAGAGACTCCCTCTTGGCTCAATCGAGCAATCTCGCGAAGTTTCGCCACATCCTGCATGGTGTAGCGGCGGGACTTACCCAGGGTTCTGGTCGGGCAAACCAAACCCATTCGGTCATACTGCCTGAGGGTCTGGGGGTGCATGCCACAGAGCTCAGCCGCAACCGAGATCACAAACAGCGGCGTGGTCTCGTTTAGGTCCATGATCCCTCCTAGAGCAATCCGGCCTTGGTCAAAAGGTCCGCGCGTGGATCTTCGTCTGGCAACTCCGCCTCAAACTGTTCCAGGAGTTTCTTGGCTTTATCAGAGACGTGGGCTGGGACCGCAATCTCAACGGTTGCCAGCAGATCCCCTTGCTTCGAAGGCAGTTGCACTCCCCGACCTTTGACGCGCAAAGTCCTACCGTTTGGGGTTCCCGGGGCAACCTTGAGTTTCACCGGCTCCGCCCCAAGAGTTGGAACCGAGATGGTTGCTCCCAAAATCGCCTCGGTAATTGTGATCGGGACCGTAACCCTGAGGTTTTCGCCGTCTCTAGAAAAAACCGGGTGCGGTTTGACCTTGATGGTTACCACCAAGTCTCCAGCCGGGCCACCATTTGGTGAGTGCTGGCCTTTTCCTTTGACCTTCAACTTCTGACCATCTTGAATCCCAGCCGGGACCTTCACATTCACGGTCTCGCCGTGGACTGTCAGTTTGAGCTGAGTGCCATGGATCGAGTCAATGAAATTGATGGTGGAGGTCGTAGTTAGGTCGCTGCCGCGCTGTGGTCCAAATCCCCCGAATCCGCCAAAGCCAGGGAATCCCTGGCTTTGGAAGCCGCCACCAAACAGGTTCGAGAACACATCCTCAAACCCAGCACCCTGGCCACCGGCGGTGAAGCGTGCTCCACCACCCATGGCCCGAATCGCGTCATACTCCTTGCGCTGGTTAGCATCCGAGAGCACGTCATAGGCCTCTGATATGTCCTTGAATCTGGCCTCCGCCTTGGCGTCCCCCGGATTTCTGTCCGGGTGATACTCCTTGGCTAGCTTGCGATACGCCTTCTTGAGATCGGCATCAGATACGTCCTTGGAAACGCCAAGGATCTTGTAAAAGTCCTTCTCAATCCAGTCTTGTGACGCCATCTACCTCACTCCTTTCGAACTACTCGCTTGGTACGAATACCGCTACCTTCGCTGGGCGCAGCATGCGCTCACCGATTCGGTAGCCCTTTTCAACAACATCGCCGATGGTCGGCTCAGTCACCTCAGGGTTTGGGGTCTGAATCAGAGCATCATGCTGCTCTGGATCAAACTTCTCACCCTTCTCACCAAAGGCAACAAGGCCCAGCTTCTCGCCAGCGCTTCTGAGCTTCTGGGCGATAGCAGCCATTGGTGTTCCCTCCTGTAGATCACCGTGCTGCTCAGCTCGGGTTAGGTCATCTAGCGCTGGCAGGAAGGCCTTGACCGTGTCGGCAACCGCCATTTGGCGCTCCACACCGCGGTCACGATCGACCCTGGCTTTGTAGTTCACAAAGTCAGCCTGGAGGCGCTGGAGATCCTGGAAGATCTCCAGCTCACGATCAATCGCATCGGTGGCTTCGGTCTCTTCGACCGGAGCGCCCTCCTCGACCATCTCCTCGGCAGGATCCCCCTCGTGGTGCTGGGGGTCGTTGTGTGCCTCGGTCATTACTTTTTGTCCTCGTTCTCGTCGTCAACGACCTCTGCGTCAACAACATCCTCGGAGTTTGCCTCGGCTTGGGCCTCACCCTCAGCGGGTGCTGCTGCATAGATTGCTTCGCCCAACTTCTGCTGGGAAGTCATTAGCTTCTCCTGCGCAGACTTGACTGCCTCGATGTCGTCTCCAGCGAGCGCCGCCTTCAGAGCGTCAACGTCGGCCTGAACCTCGGTCTTCACATCCTCTGGAAGCTTGTCCTGGTTGTCCTTGATCAGCTTGTCGGTTGAGTAAGCAAGCTGCTCAGCCTGGTTGCGGAGCTCTGCCTCCTCGCGACGCTTCTTGTCCTCAGCTGCGTGCTCCTCGGCGTCCTTGACCATGCGAGCGATGTCTTCCTCTGAGAGAGAGGAGCCGCCGGTGATGGTCATGGACTGCTCCTTGCCGGTGCCCTTGTCCTTTGCGGAGACGTGAACGATACCGTTGGCGTCGATGTCGAAGGTGACCTCGATCTGTGGGATGCCGCGTGGTGCTGGGGCAATGCCGGTCAGCTCGAAGTTTCCAAGTGACTTGTTGTCACGGGTGAACTCGCGCTCACCCTGGAATACCTGAATCGAAACACTTGGCTGGTTGTCGTCAGCGGTGGTAAAGATCTCGCTGCGCTTGGTTGGGATAGCGGTGTTGCGCTCAATCAGCTTGGTCATGATGCCACCCTTGGTCTCAATACCAAGTGATAGCGGGGTCACGTCAATAAGAAGCACGTCCTTGCGCTCACCCTTGATAACGCCAGCCTGCAGAGCGGCTCCAACCGATACCACCTCGTCAGGGTTTACACCCTTGTTCGGCTCCTTGCCACCGAGCAGGCTCTTCACTAGCTCGGAGACTGCAGGCATGCGGGTGGAACCACCAACTAGGACCACGTGAGCGATGTCGGAAACCTTTACACCGGCCTCCTTGATGACATCCTCAAAAGGCTTGCGGGTGCGCTCTAGCAGGTCACGGGTTAGGTCCTCGAACTGAGCCCTGGTGATGGTCTCGTCTAGGTTTGCTGGTCCTGACTCGGTCAGAGACAGGTATGGCAGCTGAACCTGGGTTGAGGTTGACTGGCTCAGTTCCTTCTTGGCCTGCTCGGCAGCCTCCTTTAGGCGCTGCAGTGCGATCTTGTCGTTTGCAACATCGACACCGGTGGTCTCCTTGAACTTCTTGACCAGGTGGTCAACTAGTCGCTGATCCCAGTCGTCTCCACCTAGACGGTTGTCACCGGAGGTTGAACGAACCTGAATGGTTGAGAAGTCATCGTCCTTGCCGACCTCGAGTAGGGAAACGTCGAAGGTTCCTCCACCTAGGTCAAATACCAGGATTAGCTCGTCTTCCTTGCCCTTGTCTAGACCGTAGGCAAGTGCTGCTGCGGTTGGCTCGTTAATGATGCGCAGCACGTTTAGGCCAGCGATCTCGCCGGCTTCCTTAGTTGCCTGACGCTCGGCGTCGTTGAAGTATGCAGGGACGGTGATAACCGCATCAGTGACGCTCTCACCCAGGTAGGTCTCGGCATCGCGCTTTAGCTTCATCAAGATGCGAGCGGAGATCTCCTGCGGGGTGTACTCCTTGTCCTCGACCTTGAACTTCCAGCTGGTGCCCATGTGGCGCTTTACCGATGAAACGGTGCGGTCAACGTTGGTCACGGCCTGACGCTTGGCGGTCTCACCAACCAGGATGTTGCCATCCTTGGTGAATGCCACCACCGATGGGGTGGTGCGGAATCCTTCTGCGTTTGCGATTACCTTTGGCTCTCCCGCCTCCAGCACGGTTACCGCGCTGTTGGTGGTACCTAGGTCAATACCTACTGCTCTACCCATTGTTTTCTCCTTCTTCTAAATCCTGTTCGTGTCTCAAAGTTGAGTCACCTGCGCTCAAGTTTCAAATAAGAAAACCGAGTTGTCAAGAATCCATTCCTGAAAGTTGAGTGTGAATGACTCAACTTTGGGTTCTGAGTAGTCTGTTGGCTATGCATGAGCTCACCGCTGAGGGTCTAGCCCCGCTCGCGATCATTCGCCGGGATGGACTCAACGAGTCCTTCCACCTCGGGACCGCTGCCCTGGTAGCGCCTGATGGCCAGGTTCTAGATGTGGTGGGAGATGCTGCGGCTTTGATTTACCCGCGTTCAGCCCTGAAGCCCGTCCAAGCGATGGTCATGCGTGACCTTGGCCTGAAGACTGACTCGAAGCAGAGCGTTATCTCGATGGCTTCGCACTATGCGACTCAGGAGCAGATTGATCTGGTCCGGGGTCTGCTGAGTGATCACGGCAACAGTGAAACAGACCTAGGTTGCCCAGAGGCGTGGCCCTGGAACCCTGAGTCAAACGCGCTGGCGCATAACCAATCCCGGATTTATATGAACTGCTCCGGCAAGCACGCTGGTTTTCTGGCCACCGCAAAGCTAAATAGCTTCAGCACGTCGGACTACCTGTCACCCGAGCACCCGGTTCAGCAGCGAGTGAAGGCTCTGATTCAGGAGTTATCCGGGGAGCAGATCGTAAAAACCACGGTTGACGGCTGTGGAGCGCCGCTATTTGCGATGTCGACAATTGGACTGGCTAGGGCTTTGGCTCAGCTACCAGTTCGCGATCCCGACCTTTTCGAAGCAGGCCTAGCTCATCCCCATCTAATCGGCGACACGACCACCCCAGATGCACTCCTGATGAAGCACGGGGTCTTCTCCAAATTGGGTGCCGAAGGGGTCTTCACCGCCGTTACCAAGTCTGGTCACGCGGTTGCGATCAAGTTCGCCGATGGTTCGCTGCGCGCAGCGCTCAAAACCACAGCCGCGCTTTTTCACAAGCACGGACTCATCGATAGCGCTACTTTCAAAGCAATTGAGGCAGAGGACTCTCTTCAGGTCTTGGGGGGCGGCAAGGTTATCGGTGAGATAAAAATTTGCATTTAGGTCATGGCAAATTCCTGGTTCAGGAGTAATCTCAGGCCATGACCGACAGCGCCGTTGCAACCAAGAAGTCTCGCGGAACCTTTGCCTGGGCCCTTTGGGACTGGGCCGAGCAACCATTCCCCACCATCTTCTCCACCTTCATTTTCCCGATCTACATCACCTCTTCGGCCTTTGGCCCGGAGGAGGACACTTCGCGTGCCCTCGGGTTGGCTGCGACCATTGCGGGTATTGCCGTGGCTTTGGTGGCACCGGTGTTCGGACGCAGGTCTGACGAGATGGGCCGAAGAAAGTTTTGGCTGCTGGTAAACACGCTTGTCCTCTCTGGTGTGATGGCTTCGCTTTTCTTTATTGCTCCAACCCCAGAGATGCTGTGGCTGGGTCTGATCATCTTTAGCTTCGGTGGTTTTGTGCAGGAGATTGCTTTCATCAACTACTACGCGATGCTCAAGCAGGTTTCCACCGAAAACAACATCGGAAAAGTGTCCGGCTTTGCTTGGGGACTTGGCTACGTGGGTGGCATCATCCTGCTCCTGGTTTCGCTGGTCGGCTTTGTTCAGACCGATACGCCGTGGTTCGGCATCCCAACTGAGGATGCTCTGAATGTCAGGGCGGTGTTCCTATTCAGCGCAATATGGCTGCTGGTGTTCTCGATTCCGCTCTTTATGAGTGTTCCAGAGGTAAAGGCGAAGGCAAACCTTGAGAAAGAGAACATCATCGAGAGTTACTTCAAGCTCTGGGCGCAGCTCAAGTCGCTTCGCAAGCAAGCCCCAGAGACTTTCAAGTTCTTGATCTCTTCCGCCATCTACCGCGATGGCCTATCGGGAGTGTTTGCCTTCGGTGGAGCACTTGGCTCTCTTGCATTTGGATTCGAGCTCGCCGAGGTAATCATCTTCGGTATCGCGGCAAACCTTATGGCAGGTATTGGAGCGGCGATTGGTGGCTTCCTGGATGACAAGTGGGGTGGCAAGCGCACCATCATGGTTTCGCTTATTGGCCTCACTATTGCCGGGTTTGGTGTCTTTGTCTTCGCGAGCGCCGGCCCAATCACCTACTGGATTGGTGGCTTAGCGCTGACGCTGTTCGTTGGGCCTGCACAAGCAGCCTCGAGATCCTTTGTTGCCAAGTTCACCCCTGCAGGTCGAGAGGGTGAGGTGTTTGGTCTCTATATGACAACCGGTAGGGCGGTTAGCTTCCTCAGCCCGCTACTTTGGACTACCTCGATTTCAATAGCGCTAAGTGCTGGAATCGGCAATGCGCAGGCAACCGTCTATGGAATCCTCGGTCTGATGTTGGTCCTTGTTGTGGGTATCTTGCTGCTAGCCAGGGTGAGCCCGACACCGCAGGTGATCAACGACTAGGTAAACAGCAACCCAAACTTGGGTTTACGCTTATCGGGTGTCTAAACCAAGTGCATTCCGAGCGTTTAGACACCGCAATTACCGGGTGCTCTTCCCAGCTAACGTACTTTCTAACATCGGCACTTGGGCGCAACGTATTGCTCAAGACTGGCTGGTTCTAGAGCTAACGAACTCGGCACAACTTCTTGGAATTATCACAGCGCTTCAGTTCCTGCCGTCACTGCTTCTGAGCCTGTATGGCGGGGTGCTGGCGGACCGCTTTGATAAGCGGACCCTGCTCATCATTACCAACATCGGAGCAGGTCTTGGCTCCCTAACTCTGGGCTTGTTGGTTATCACCGAACAGGTTGAGGTTTGGCACGTTGCCGTCTTGGCCTTCACGGTCGGTGTTTTCTCAGCACTCGATGCCCCGGTGAGGACAAGTTTCAACTCCGAGCTGGTCGGTCAAAAGGACATCCCGAGCGCAATCAGCCTAAACAGCGCTAACTTCAATGCCGGTCGCCTCATTGGGCCGGCGGCCTCGGGCTTTTTGATCGTGCTGTTTGGTACTGGGCTTTCCTTCGTAATCAACTCCTTGACCTATGTTGCGGTGGTCGTGAGTTTGATTCTGATCCGCAAAAACGAGCTGTTTATCTCAGTAAAACCCGAGCGTGGGGCAAAGCTCAAAGAGGCCGTCAACTACGTTCTCGGTCACACCGAGATTCGCCTGGTCATGATCGCGGTGTTTTTCGCCACCACCTTTGGCCTGAACTTCCAGATTTTCATGGCTGTCATGGCCACCCAGGAGTTTGGCAAGGGTCCAGCCGAGTTTGGAATCTTGGGCAGCATTCTGGCGGTGGGCTCATTCACTGGAGTTTTAGTTTCAGCCCGACTTGAGCACATGAGAGTTCCGAAATGGGTGATGCGCTTCGGTATGGCCTTTGGCTTCCTGCTGATGATCACCGCGTGGATGCCCACCTACGGCACTTTCGCAGCCATTCTTCCGTTGGTTGGTGGCATGGCACTGATGATGCTCATCGGAGCCAACTCGTTTGTGCAGACCAACTGCGAGCCCACTTTGCGTGGGCGAGTAATGGGCATCTACCTGCTGATCTTCATGGGTGGCACTCCGATTGGCTCCCCCGCGATTGGCTGGTTCGCCGAAAACTTCGGCGTTCGAATAACGGTGTTTATCTGTGGCGTAATTGTGCTGGTTGCTGCATTAGTGATTGCGATCATCATCAAGCGCACTCCCGGGCCTGAGCCGAAGACCGAATCGCTACCTGTAATAACCGATCCACAAAACTAATCTCTACACCCCGTAGAATGTCCGCATGTCAAAGCGCAAACAGGGTGAGCTCGAATCAGAGGTTCTGGGCTGTCTATGGGATAGGCCGGACGGGCTGAGTTCTCAGCAAATCCTTGCAATGTTGGGGGATGACTCCCTCGCTATTACGACCATCCTCACAGTTCTAAGTCGTTTGGTTGATAAGGGCTTGGTCGAGAGAGAGCAGGGCAACGGTCGAACCCTGATCTTCAAAGCGGCTTCGACTCGCGAGGAGCACACCGCCAAATTGCTGCTTGATGCAATGGGCCAATCAAACCCCGCATTGGTGTTCTCACACTTCGCCGGGGGGTTGTCAGCCAAGCAGCTTGATCAGCTTAGAAAAGCCCTGGATCAGTAGTTCTCCAGCAGCTTTTTCATTCGTTCAATCTCTGCGGTCTGAGTCTTGACGATTTCTCCCCGCAGCGTCTGAGCCGGTGAATAGCTGGAGTTTTCCAACATTTCCGCCATATCCAGTGCACCCTCGTGGTGTTTGATCATCCCAGATAGGTAGAGCTTCTCGAATTCGACTCCGGTTGCAGCTCTGAGCGCATCAAGTTCTGACTCTGTGAGCATGCCCCCCATCGAGTGACCGGCGTGATTCATGCCAGCATCGCCAAACTCATCGATCCAAGTCTGCATCAGCGCGATCTCAGGGTCCTGAGCCGCAATAATCTCCATTGCGAGGGCGTTGAGCTCTGGATTATCGGTGCGATCGGCAACCAGTTCCGACATCTCGATAGCTTGCTGGTGGTGAGGGATCATCATTTGAGCAAACATCACCTCATTGGCTGTAAGTTCACCTGATTGCGAACCGGCTTGAGTTGATCCGAGAGATCCACAGGCCGAGAGAACCAGGAGTAGCGGAAGCAAAAGCAATGATTTCAGTGGGCGCATACCCAAAAGCCTAAGTCATCTAGACTCGCCTCGAGAGGGGCCGTTTTGAACAGTGAACTACTGGGTCTAGTGCTCCTTTTGGAGCTGGTTCTGGCTATCTCAACCGCTGCCCCGCTTGCACTCAGCGGAAAGTTTCAAAACCGTCCAAACCTTGGCATAGCGATCTGGTTCCTGTTGCTACTGACCAGCCTTGCTGCGATCTTTGGCGCACTTGTTATCGCTTTCGCATCGGTCTTTCAAAGCTATTTCAGCCTTCAGGCAGGGGAAGACCTAGGTCAGATTCTGCTGGTTAGTTTTGCGCCATGGGTGTTGCTCGGATTCGCTGGTGTCCTTATGGCTATCACCAACCTCAGGTTGGCACCCTACTTTCAGTCAAAAGAGTCTGATTTAGATCTAGGTCGACTCTCTAAGTCCACGGGCATTGAGTTTGAGGGGGTCCAGATTCGCGAACTCGTCGTACCTGGCTATCTAGCAATAACCCAATCTAGGGTGATTTACCTGTCCAGCACGGCAATTGCGCTCGAGGACCAGAAGCTCGACGCGATCCTCTGGCACGAATACGGTCACATCAGGCTCGGGCACCACGTATTGAAGACAGTCAGCGCTTTCGCATTGACTGTTGCCCCATGGTTTTTGGTGTCTAGAGTCTTCAATTTTGAGCTTGCAAGGCTTTGTGAACTCGCTGCCGATCTTTATGCGCTCAAGCGGGTTGATCACAAGGTCCTCAGTGAGGCCAGAGGCCTATTTCTCTAGGGGAGAGTTTCCGACGTCTGAGATGTGGAAGTTTAGGTAGCTGCGCGAAGCGGTTGGTCCACGCTGGCCCTGGTATCGAGAGCCATACTTGGCTGAACCATAGGGATTCTCGCTTGCTGAGGAGAGCTGGAAGAAGCAAAGCTGTCCGATCTTCATGCCTGGCCACAGCTTGATCGGCAGTGTTGCCACGTTTGAGAGCTCAAGGGTGACGTGGCCCTGGAAACCTGGGTCAACAAAACCGGCAGTGGAGTGGGTCAAAAGTCCTAGGCGTCCGAGGGATGACTTGCCCTCTAGGCGAGCAGCAATGTCGTCTGGCAGTGAGACAAACTCAAACGTTGAGCCGAGAACAAACTCACCGGGGTGCAGGATGAATGGCTCATCCGAGGCAACCTCAACGAAGCGGGTTAGGTCATCCTGCTGCTCGCGAGGGTCAATGAATGGATATTTGTGGTTATCAAACAGCCTAAAGAAACGATCCAGACGAACATCCATGCTCGAAGGCTGGATTAGCTCCATGTTTAGCGGGTCGAGGCCGATTCGGCCAGCCTCGATCTGGGACCTGATATCGCGGTCTGATAGCAACATGTCAAAAGGTTATCGGTTAGTTTTGTCCTCATGAGCCAATCCAATGACGCATTCGTGGCCTATCAGACCGAACTGCGGGATCGAGTTGAGAAACGATCCGAGGTCATCGGCCTGGTCTTCCTTGGAAGTTCTGCAGCGCTAGAGCGCGCGGATGAGCACTCTGACCATGACTTCTTCCTGGTTGTGAAACCAGGTTTCGGAGAGCAGTATCGCAAGAACCTGGATTGGCTCCCGCGGCACCAAGACATCCTGCTCGCGCCCCGAGAAACAGCTCACGGACTCAAGGTTGTATACCAAGACTTGCGGCTTTTGGAGTTCGCGGTCTTTGAGGATCAAGAGCTCGAGTTAGCTTCCGCCAATGACTTCTCGGTTGTGCTGGATAAGACAGACATCACAGCGCGGATGGCGGCCATTGCGAACCGCTCCGTGCCGAGACCAATGGACGCCCAGGCAGAGTTTGAGCTCTTTTTAGCGCTCATCCAAATCGGTGTCGGGAGATTCCGCCGAGGCGAGCGGATCGCATCTGAGCAACACCTAAAGAGTTACGCGGTCGAGAAGCTAATCAAACTGATTCGTCACTACAACCCGCTCGAGGCCTCCCGCGCGGATTCGCTGAATCCTTTTCGCAGATTTGAGGCTGACTACCCAAATCTTGCTAGCGATATCTTCCACCTGCAGCTTCAACCAGGTGACAAATGCGCGAGTGGCCTCCTGGACTTAGCCCTAGGTTTGCCGGTAAGTGAGATTGAGAAACAAAAACTTCACCAGCTTAGAAAGGGCATGGGGTTGTAATGCTTAAAGCGTCGATTCTTCGAGAGCGGTTCTATTTTGTGCTTGCAGCCCTGGGGCTAATCACGGCCTGGTGGCTAAACGCCCTGGCTGTATTTGAACAAGCTGATTACCTCAAGGCCTGGTTCGGCTCGACCGTTGATCTAGTGCTGTCTGTGGATTTGAGCATTGTTGCCATCACTGCAGCCGGGTTCATGATCTATGAGGCAAGGCGTCTGAAGATGAAGCGGGTTTGGCTTTACTTCCTCGTCTCGGGCATCACCGCCCTTGCATTCACACTGCCGCTGTTTATGGCCTTTAGGGAGCGCAAGCTGAGAGAGCACCGGCTGGCCGGAGGCAAGCTCGAGCGCTTCGAGTTTGATGCCCACATCGTTGACATCTGGGTACCCAAAGGGGTTCATGCCAAGACTCCGGTCCTGGTGATGCACGACGGTCGCAACATCTTCGACGAAAAAGACTCCTTCACCGGCAAGACCTGGGAAGTTTTGACCGCGATTCGCGATGAAGTCAGGGGGGAGCAGCCGCTTGTGATTGCCGTTTGGGGTCAATCTGACGAAACCAGGCTTCGTGAACTTGCTCCGCAGGAGATTTTGGATGCCCACCCCGAGTTCTGGGATTCGCTGCCACAAGACTTTCAAAAATTGCGCGGGCCAGGATTCGGAGACTCCTATGTGTCACTGTTGGCGGATGCGATTCTGCCATTTGCGCTGGAGCGCTACGGCATCGAGCATGACCTCAACCGCACGGCTGTGATGGGTGCATCAATGGGTGGATTGATCTCGTTCTACGCCCTAGCCAAGCGTCCCGGTCACTTCGGAACTGCAATTGGCTTCTCAACCCACTGGCCATTCGGGCGAGAAGTCATGGTGAACGAGCTCACCGCGATGCTGCCCCCCGCTGGCACCCACAGAATCTGGACCGACCACGGTGATCTAGAACTAGATTCCTACTACGCGCCATTTCATGCCAAGGCAAAGGAGCTTTTGAACCAAAAGGGCTACCAGTCAGCCGATGAGCTGGTGGCAAATCACTACCCATACACGGGGCATCACGAGATCTACTGGTCTAGAAGGGTGGCAGATGCTCTGAACTGGTGGCTTCGAGCTCCGGGTCTATACGAGCCCCTGACATGAACCGAACCACATCGCGATCCACCATCACATCCCGCATGGTGATCGCCCGGGTTAGGTAAAGGCCGTCCAAAGACCTGACTCTGGAGAGAGCAACATAGGTTTGGCCTGGCGAGAACGCTCCGCGACCCATGTCTATCTGAACCTCGTCATAGGTTTGACCCTGAGACTTGTGAACAGTCACAGCCCACGCCAAGCGAAGCGGGATCTGCTTGAACTCAGCCAGGGTGATTGGAACCAGGACTTCCTTTACCTTGCCGGATGCCTCATCAAAGTCTTCTTCAACCTCGTAGCGCACTTTCTCCCAGGTGGCGGGACCGACCTCAAACTCCTCGCCGTCAACCTCAACAACCACGATGCCTGATTTCTTGAGGTCAACGACATGGCCGATGGTGCCATTGACCCAGCGCTTTCCGCCGGTGCCATCGTCATTCTTGATAAACATCACCTGAGCGCCAACCTTGAGATAGAGCTCTGTCTCGGCAGGTAACACGCGGCCGAAAGCGTTGGCTGCACCTTCGGAGTAGGTGGCTCGGAAAAGCTTTGGCTCCCCCGGGATCAGGCTCATGCGTTGAGCATTCACCGAGTTCACAGTTTCGTTGATGGTGGCGAGCTTGATGACATCAGGGTGGGGAGGGAACCGGTTCCCGGCCTGATTGATGTGATCCAGCATCTCCTGAGTCACCGAGCCATCGCGGATTGCGTTCAGAATCTCCTTGAAATGGATATCTGACTGTCTAAAGATCTCGCTGAGTTCAAAGCGCTCCAGCCCTGCGTCCCTGAATACATGGGCATCGAAGAACCAAATCGATTGGTAGTTCTCTGCCATGTAGGCGCGCTCCTGAGGATCGCGCGGTGGAACCGGTGCCAGCTGATAAGGGTCACCAAACATCACAACCTGCGCGCCACCAAAGGGCAGGTTTCTTCTGCCCCTGGCAATACGGAGTGCTCGGTCTATCGCATCCATCAGATCTGCCGAAACCATGGAGACCTCATCGATCACCAGCATGTCTAGGGCCTTCAGGACATCCCTGGTTCTGCGCGAGAGGTGCTTACCGATATCTACCTCACCCAAAAGACCCAGCGGGAATGTGAAGAGCGAGTGGATGGTGACACCGCCAACATTTAGGGCTGCAACCCCCGTTGGCGCACACACCGCGAAGGACTTCTCGGTGTTCGCAACCAAGTGGGAGAGCAGCGTCGACTTGCCAGTGCCGGCTCGACCGGTTACAAACACATGAGCATCGGTCTGTTCGATGTAGTCGAATAGATTCCGCTGCTCTTCGCTGAGTTCGATGATCATGAGCGCTCGCTTAGCTTGCGCAACATCTCGTTGTAGTCATTTAGGTCTTGGTTTCCGGAACGGTCCGAGGCACGATCGAGGCGCTTGCGCTCACGGTCATCCGAGCGAGACCACTGGAACACCACATACAGGGTGATCAAGATGGTTGGGAGCTCACCAACGCCCCAGGCAAAGGCACCACCGATAGCTTGGTCAGACAATGGGTCATCGCCCCAGGTTCGACCCATAGACCCGAACCAATCAGCTAGCAACAAGCTCTTCTCGTTCATAAGTCCCAGCCCAAAGAAGGCGTGGAAAGCCATGGTGCCGATTAGCAGCATCAGCTTGAGCGGGTAACCCGGCTTGTGGGGCTGTGGGTCCACACCGATCAGGGACTGCACAAACAGATAGCCGGTAATCAAAAAGTGCACGATCATCCATTGGTGGCCAAGGTGCTGCTCGGTCGCCCATCTAAATGCTGGGGTGTAGTAGAAAAGCACCAGAGAAATCGCGAAGTTAAAGCCGGCAAACAGTGGGTGCGAAATCAACCAGGCATAAGGTGTGTGGACCGCCCAAAGCACCCACTCTCGTAAGCCTCTAGAGCCGTCTTTTCTTGCCGCAGCAACCCTGGAAAGCAGGGTAACTGGTGCACCGGGGACCAGCAGCACCGGCACAAACATTGAGAGCATCATGTGCCCAACCATGTGCACCGAGAACAGATACTCGCTATAGGCGTTTGGAGCGCCACAGGTCACGTAGAACAAAAGGGCCATGCCGCCTAGCCATGAGGCAGTTCGACCAAAGGACCACTTGTCTCCGCGTGCTCGGAGTTTGAAGACACCAATCAAATAGAGCGAAATTCCGAATAGAACGACCGTCGCCCACAGCGGATCAACATCCCACACCGTGAACCAAGAGCTTGCTGTTAGCTCTGGCGGTAGTGGGTCACCCGTTAGCAGCTGAGCTGGGGTTGGTGGCACAAACTCCGCATCAGAAACCGGGGTCGCGGTTCTAGCCAATGCGGTGCCCAGGCCAAAGGCCAGCCCCATCACAACGAGCTCGAAGGCAACCAGCCTCCAGAAGCCTTTCGAGCGCTCAGCAAACTTGCCAGCGAGTATTGATCTGTGGCGAGCGCCGAAAAGGCCGAGAGAAACCAACAGGATTGCTTTTCCAACGAGCATTAGTCCGTATTGGCTAAGTAGGTCACTTGGCTCGTAGAGCCGGACATAACCGGCTGTTAGACCAGAGATTGAGACCACTATGAAGCTGATCAGAGCGAGGGTCGAGTATCTCCTCGTTAGCTCACCTGAACGCTCAGAGTTTGAGAAAAACACTGCGTAGAGGGCGAAAAGCCCGCCCAGCCAAACCGATACTCCCACCAGGTGCATGAGCATCGAGTTCACCGCCACCGCGTGACCAACATCACTTGAGGCGTGCCCGGACTCCGCCAGCGGATACAGGGCTGCGATAGCCAAGGCTGCGTTTATTGCGACCCACAGTTGTGATCCAAGCGCGATGGTCGTGAGACTCAGCACCATGGCAAAGAGCAGGTTCCAGGCCAACAGGGTTCCCAATTCAATCTGGGTGGCAAATAGCCACAACCCATCTGAAAACTCCTGGCCGAAAGAAATCTGGGTCCCTGAGGCCGAGAGGTAGGTAAGGACGAAGTAGGCAGCTCCTGATATCAGCCAAAGTGCGGAGCCCCAGGCCGCTACCGGTCTGAGTTCATCTCGCTCCTGCTTATTGGCTGCATAGGCCGAAAAGACCAGAGTTCCAACCGTGACGGCCATAGAGAGGTTCATGACGAGTTTGGCAATGGGTGAACCCCAACGAACCACAGGCCCTGGGTCAGAAAAAGGCAACGGTAGCGTCGCCCCGCCGAAGATCAGCCCGATAAAGATGCTGGTTATTGCACCGAGAGCCACCAGGGCGATTGCGAGAAGCGATTTTCGAGCGAGGTTTTTTGTCAATTACCTAAACCTCGGGAAAAACCTTGGAGTCTTGGCTGCATAGGCGGAATAACCAGGGTATTTCTGCTTGAGCAGGTACTCCTCGAAGTTGGCCTTGATATGCAATTGGATGTAGAGCATCAGGAAAATCAAAATCTGCGGCCAGTAACCGGCGTCCAGAACCACACCAAAACCAAGCAACAGCAGCCCAAGGTAAATCGGGTGCCGAACAAAGGCATAGAGTCCGTTGACCACCAGTTCGCCATCCTCTTTTGGCACCGGGTTTGCGGTAAGTGACTTACCAAGTTTTAGAAAGCTAGCAATCAAAATTGCAATACCGACGGCCATAATCGCTAGCCCGAGATAACTGATTAGATCGCTGATCGCTCCATAGGGAGAATCCATGCGTGGCGCCGTGAATAGAAGGCCTAGCAGGAGTAGCTGACCGGCCACATAGATGTACCCACGAGCGCGATTATTCACCCCTCAACCCTACCTTTTGGATAAGACAAAGGCGGTGGTCCGAAGACCACCGCCTCTATCGTTTGGCTTATTTACTTAACAGCAGCCTTTAGCTTGCTACCTGCAGATACCTTTACGGTGTTTGCAGCTGCAATCTGGATGGTTGCGCCGGTCTGTGGGTTGCGTCCGGT
>JBEENY010000026.1:0-17894 GCA_041191905.1 Actinomycetota bacterium | reverse complement strand
AAGTGCCTTGGAATCGGTGGTGACCTTGTCGCCGTCAACAAGCAGCAGTGCTGGCAACTCGATGGTGCCGGAGGTCGCTGCGATACGGTTCATGGTCACGATGGTTCCAACAGAAACCTTCTCCTGGCGACCACCAGCGCGAACAATTGCGTAAACCACGTGAAAACCTATCTTTTCTTCGGATTGAGCTCAGTGAGGGAAACCCTCGAGCAACAGCGCCCTAGTTTAGTAAAAACCTAAGACTAGGTCAACCACAAAGCAGATTATTCTGCCGAGTCGGTTGCGCTGTTGGTTGCCTTGGCACTCACCCTGCGTCTGCGAGGTTTAGCCTTGGCCTCTGGTTCAGGTAGCGAATCCAGCACCATGTTCAAAAGTTCAGTCTTGCCCTCTGGCTCCTTGGCCTTAGGCTCCTCATCTGCAACCGCTGCCTGCGCAATCTTGTTCACAACACTCTTGAACGCGTCCGCCTGTTCTGGGGTGACGACCTTCTTGACCACCTCAGGCTTGTCCTTCTTTTTCTTGGACTGCTTCTGAGACTTCTCCTCTGGCATTTTGAACCTTGGCTCATCCTGGACAACAAGCCCACGACCGCCACAGCACTCACAGGTCTCACCAAAGGTCTCAAGGAGCCCCACACCGATCTTCTTTCGAGTCATCTGCACCAGACCCAGCGAAGTAATCTCACTCACCTGGTTTTTCGTGCGGTCTCTGGATAGGCACTCAAGAAGTCTGCGACGAACCATTTCCTGGTTCGACTCCTGAATCATGTCGATGAAGTCAACCACCACGATGCCACCGATATCGCGCAATCTCAGCTGGCGAACCAGCTCTTCGGCTGCTTCCAGGTTGTTCTTGGTGACGGTTTCTTCAAGGTTTCCACCGGAACCAATGAACTTTCCGGTGTTCACATCGACGACTGTCATTGCCTCTGTGCGATCAATGACCAACGAGCCACCGGACGGGAGATAAACCTTGCGCTCAAGTGCCTTCGCAATCTGGTCGCCCAAGCGATAGAAATCAAACACATCCTCCTCGAGGGTGTAAGCGCTGAGCCGCTCAACAAGGTCCGGAGCTACTGATTCGAGGTAACCCTTGATCGTTGCCATCGCGGTCTCCCCCGATACAACCAGTGACTGGAAGTCCTCGTTGAAGACATCGCGAATGATCTTGACCAGCAGATCGGGCTCTGAGTGCAATAGCGCAGGCGCTTTACCCTTGGCCTTCTCAGAAATCATCTCCCACTGGCTCTTTAGACGCTCAACGTCATGAATCAACTGCTCTTCAGAAGCGCCTTCGGCGGCTGTCCTAACGATTACACCGGCATCCTCCGGCAAAGCGGTCTTGAGAATCTGCTTTAGGCGCTGGCGCTCTGATTCAGGCAGTTTTCTCGAGATGCCAGACATGTTGCCACCTGGCACGTAGACCAAGAAGCGACCAGGCAGTGAAACCTGCGAGGTTAGTCGGGCACCCTTTTGCCCTACGGGGTCCTTGGTGACCTGAACCAATACCTGGTCACCTGACTTTAGAGCCAACTCAATTCGTCTTGGCTGGTTACCGGTTTCCGCAGCCTCCCAGTCAACCTCGCCCGAGTAAAGCACGGCATTTCTACCCTTGCCGATATCTACGAAGGCCGCTTCCATGGATGGAAGTACGTTCTGAACCTTGCCCAGGTAGACGTTTCCAATAAGCGATCCACCCTGAGACTGAGCAACATAGTGCTCGACAAGCAAACCGTCCTCTAAAACACCAATCTGGATTCGTCCGTCCTTGTCGCGGACCACCATGGTTCGCTCTACTGACTCTCTTCTGGCCAGGAATTCACTCTCGGTGACGGAAGATCTGCGACGGGAGTTGTCTCTGGTGTCACGACGACGTGAGCGTTTCGCATCAACCCTGGTTGAACCAGATTCTTTTTCCTCGGGTTCAGCCTTCTCGCGTTGCGGCTTCTCCTTTGGCGCTTTCTCTTTGACGACACGCTCTTTCTTAGGGGCGGGCGCCTCTTCCTCGACCGCGAGCTTGCCGGAGCGAGGATTAACCTTTGGGGTTGGCAAATCCGGGGCTTGGAATATCAGTTGAATTGCTGCCGGCTTTGCCGGTTCTGCTTTTTTCTTCGGCACTTTTACCTAATGCACTGGTACACACCCGCAGTGTCTTTATTTCGTGACTCAAGCCGCAACCTGAATCTAATTCTTTTATGAGTGGAGTCAGCGACTCCAAAACCTTCGATGCAAGTGTGTTCGCATCTAGGTAGAAGTATGACACGGCTGTTATCAAAATGCGATAATCAGCTTGTGCTGTTTCCTTTTTCACTTATCGGCTTCGGAATCCTAGGTTGGATTGCCAGCTTTGGACTAACCCTCGAGCGAATCAAGGTGGCTGGCGATCCAGCCGCAATGACCTCCTGCGACATTTCCCCATTCATCAGTTGCAAGTCGGTGATGCTGAGCGAGCAGGCAGCGCTATTTGGATTCCCAAACCCCCTGATTGGACTAGCGGCTTTCTTTGCGCCGGTTGTTGTGGGGTTTGCGATTTTGGCTGGGGCAAAGTTCAAGCCATGGTTTTGGCAGCTGTTTGTAGTCGGCCATCTGTTTGCCATGGTTTTCGTTGTTTGGCTATTCAGCCAAAGTGTCTACGAGATCGGTGCTCTGTGCATCTACTGCATGGTTGCCTGGAGTGCGACCATTCCGCTGTTCTGCGCCTCCGTGGGTTTCACCCTGAAAGAGAGAGTCTTCGGAGAGAAGCTCCAACGCAGCGGTGAAGTGATTTTTGAATGGGCCTGGGTGATCGTGATTTTGACCTACCTAGCGCTAATCATCCCAATTCTGATCCAGTTCTGGGATTACTGGCCAAGCCTGTTCTAAAACCAGAGAGCGAGTTCTCTCGAGGCTGATTCCGCGGAGTCGGAGCCGTGCACGAGGTTCTGAACTACTTTTGTACCCCAGTCCCGACCAAGGTCCCCGCGAATGGTGCCCGGAGCTGCTGTAGTTGGATCTGTTGGACCCGCAAGAACCCTGAAACCCTCGATTACTCGGTTGCCCTCAAGTCGAATTGCGACGACGTCTCCAGAGAGCATGAACTCCATAAGAGGCTCATAGAAAACCTTGCCCTCGTGCTCGGCATAGTGCTGAGCCAAAAGCTCTCTCGATGGCGTGATCTTCTTGAGCTCGGCGACCGTGTAACCCTTTTGCTCGCAGCGACGAATGATCTCGCCAATTAGATTTCTGCGAACACCATCAGGCTTAATCAAAACCAGGGTTGACTCAGTCATTTTGCTCCTTCAGTTTCAAATAGTTGGCGCGAGCTCGATCCACCGTGCCACCAGCAATTTGCGCCCAAATCCACATTCCAACCAGGATGCTGCCAATCACGAACATCCCCCAGAGCCAGAAACCACTAACCAGTAGAGCTGCCTGTAATACCCAGCCGATAGCGTATCCACCGGGCTTTCCCAAGATTGCTGGGGTCAGGATCATGAGGATGGATACCGTCAAACCGATTCCCCAAACCCACTCGACTGGGGCAACTCGCAGACCAAACGCGGTCAATGTCGCGAAGAAGACAACGACTGACTCAAAACTGAGAACGATTGCGCTGAGGGCGCGTCTGGTGGATTTTGGCTTACTCATCGTCACTATTCTCTCGCACCAAACCGAGCACCTCACCCACCATGTATAGCGAACCGGTAACCACACCCACCGAGTTCTCCCCCGCCAACCCCTTGAGAAGCTCAAGCGCGACCTCAGCGTCTGGCTCCACGGCAATAACTTCGGCGTCTAGTCCGTCAAATGCGGTCGCAAATTCTTGAGCAGCCAAGCCTCTTGGCCCTGGAGCCTGGGTGATGATCAATTTGTTGAAGGTTGCGGATAGCTCCTGTGCGCTCTGGTGCCAGTCTTTGTCCGCAAGAGTTGCCACCACGCCAATAACTTCACGACCAGGAAAGTGAAAGCTCAGGGCCTTCCTCAACGATCGAATGCCGTGTGGGTTGTGAGCTCCATCAAGGATGATCAGTGGATCTTTCTCGATTATGTGCAGGCGGCCCGGAGAGACTGAATCCGCGAGTGCCTGTCGCAAGACCTCATCCGCAATAGCTCGCCTTCCACCGCCTAAGAACAACTCAACCGCCGCAATAGCAGTGGCAGCATTCTCTGCCTGGTGCTCGCCCAGCATCGGCATCCAAACATGCGGGTACTCCCCAGCAAGACCCTGGACCGAGAATCTCACACCATGACCATCTACCGAGACATCAGAGACTCCAAAATCTTGACCCGAGAAAAGCACCTCGGCGCGCTCTCGAAGCACGTCCTCGGCCTCAGCTGATTGTCTCGAGCTAACCACTAGAGAGTTTGGTTTGATGATGCCTGCTTTGGTCTGGGCAATCTCCGCAACGGTGTTACCGAGCGACTTTTGGTGGTCGAGGTCTATGGGTGTGAAGACTGCAACGTCGGCCTCTGCAACATTGGTTGAATCCCATTCACCACCCATTCCAACCTCGAGAACCAAAACATCAATCGGCGCATCGGAGAACACTTGAAAGGCCAATACAGTCATGGCCTCGAAAAAAGTAAGGCGTTGCTCCCCTTCGGCCACAAGCTGGCTGTCTACCAACTCAAGCAATGGTTTTGTCTCGTTGTAGGTTTCGACAAAAACCTCATCGGAGACCGGCTCTCCATCGAGAGCGATTCGCTCGTTGAAGTGAATCAAGTGTGGTGAAGTGAGGCGACCCGTTCTCAACCCATGCTCGCGCAGTATGCGCTCAATGATTCGAGCGGTTGAGGTCTTCCCGTTGGTTCCGGTGATGTGAATAATGCCGAAGTTAGTTTGCGGATCGCCAAGGATCGCCGCAGCCCTGCGAGTTGGCTCCAACCGCGGTCTAACCTGATTCTCGGGCTGTCTGGCATAGAGCTCATCGAGCACGGATCGCATTTCTTGGCTGTAATCTCTAGCCAATTTTGTGAAGCTCGATTCCCAGGGTTCCGCTCTCACCAATCGACAGGTCTCCAGCACCCTCCGAAGCCTCAAACTCGACTGCCAAAACCTCATCAGTGATGAATGCTTGGTGCTCCAAGATCGCGCCGAGACTTGATGAATCAACTGTGACTTTCAACGCAATTCGGTCAGAGACGTCCAGGCCAGCATCCTTACGCGCCTGCTGGATGTGGCGGACAGCATCGCGGGCCGCACCCTCGCGCTCCAGCTCCGGCGTCACCTTGGTATCAAGCAGAACAAAGCCGAATGAGGTGATTCCAACCTTGGCATCTGGGTTATCGGAAGCGGCAGTCATGGTCAGTTCATACTCGCCCTCGATGAGCTCAGTGCCATCAACGACCACCTTCTCGCCTACAAGCTTCCAGTTACCGGCTTTGGCCTCGCGGATGATTCGCTGCACATCGGCACCGACTCGTGGACCAAGTGCTCTTGCGTTGACGGTTAGGGACTTGCTGATTCCGAAGCGCTTGGCGATTTCATCGTTCGCAGCCACAACCTCGACCGACTTCACGTTCAACTCATCGGCAATCAAATCGGCATACTGCGATAAGCCTGCAGAGTTTGAGGCGACAGTTAGGTTTGCCAGTGGCAATCGGACTCTTAGTCCTGCAGCTTTGCGAAGTGCTTGACCCACGGAAGCTGCCTCACGGATTGTGTCCATGTCAGAAACCAGATCGGCATCGGTCGGAAATTCCGAGGCGTCAGGCCAGGACTCGAGGTGGACACTTCGACCTCCGGTCAGTCCGCGCCACATCTCCTCAGTAATTAGAGGCAGAAGTGGCGCGGCAGCGCGTAGGACTGCCTCCAGGACCGTGTAGAGGGTATCGAAAGCATCTTTGTCACCCTCCCAGAATCGATCTCTAGAACGACGGATGTACCAGTTGGTGAGAATCTCGGCAAAGTCGCGCACCTTCGCAGAGGCGCTGTAGCTGTCAAAAGCATCTAGGTCTAGCTCGAGATCACGAATCAAGTCAGCAGTCTTGGAGAGTATGTAGCGATCGAGTAGCTGGCTCGATGAGTGTGATGGACTGGCCAAATAGTTTGATGCATTGGCGTAGAGCGTAAAGAAGTAGTAGCTGTTCCACAACGGGAGTAGCGCCTGACGAACACCCTCACGAATTCCTTGCTCGGTTACCGATAGGTTGCCACCACGCAAGATGGTGCTCGATAGGAGGAACCAACGCATGGCATCCGAGCCATCGCGATCAAAGACTTCGTTCACGTCTGGGTAATTGCGCAGCGACTTTGACATCTTCTGACCGTCGTTACCCAATACAATGCCGTGGCTGACTGCGTTCTTGAATGCCGGACGATCAAACAAGGCTGTAGAAAGTACGTGCAGGGTGTAGAACCAACCCCTGGTCTGCCCTACGTACTCAACGATGAAGTCTCCCGGGAAGTGCGAATCGAACCAGTCGCGATTTTCAAATGGGTAGTGCACCTGGGCAAAAGGCATCGAACCAGACTCAAACCAGCAGTCCAGAACCTCTGGAACGCGCCTCATCATGGACTTGCCCGTTGGATCGTCAGGGTTTGGCCTGACCAGCTGATCAATCTCAGGGCGGTGGAAGTCGGTTGGCCGAACCCCAAAGTCATTCTCGAGTTCGTCCAATGAGCCGTAAACATCAACCCTCGGATAGTTCGGGTCATCGCTCTTCCATACTGGAATCGGTGCTCCCCAGAATCGGTTTCTGGAAATGGCCCAGTCTCGAACGTTTTCCAGCCACTTACCGAAGCTTCCATTCTTGGTGTGCTCGGGAACCCAGTTGATCTCCTGGTTGAGTTCCAGCATTCGATCACGCAACTTGGTGGTCTCGACAAACCAAGAACTGACTGCCTTGTAAATCAGAGGATTTTTGCAGCGATAGCAGTGTGGGTAGGAGTGCTCATAGGACTGCTGGCGCAGAAGTTTTCCCATGGCCTTGAGGTCTTGGGTAATCACTTTGTTGGCGTCAAAGACATGCATTCCCTCGTATGGAGGGATGGTCGACAGATACTGACCTCGCTCGTTGATTGAGACGTAGGTAGGGATGCCCGCTGCATTACACAGGTTCTGGTCATCCTCACCATAGGCCGGTGCCTGGTGGACGATTCCAGTGCCCTCGTTGTCGGCCACATAGTCGCCAACCAAAACCTGCCAGGCATTGTGAACGTCAAACTTTTCGGTGTCGGCATAGAAGTCGAAAAGTCGCTCGTACCTCAGTCCTGCCAAATCGCTACCCAAATAGGTTTTGATAACAGCTTGCTTGGCAGCTTCGCCATCTTCAAAACCTAGATCCTTGGCGTAACCGGTGAGCTGAGAGCTGGCCAGCAGGTAGGAACCAGTTGGCGTCTGAACTACCGAATACTCGATTGCGGGTCCAACAGCCAAAGCAAAGTTGGTTGGCAGGGTCCAAGGGGTGGTCGTCCAAGCCAGCATCTTGACACCATCAAGCTCGTGGCCCGAGGCAGTAATCGGGAATGCAACTGTGACGGACTGGTCTTGCCTGGAGCGGTAGACCTCGTCGTCCATTCGTAGTTCATGGTTTGAAAGCGGGGTCTCGCATCTCCAGCAATAAGCGAGAACCTTGAAACCTTCGTAGATCAGACCCTTTTTGTGCAGCTCCTTGAAGGCCCAGAGCACGCTCTCGGTGTAGTTCAGATCCAGGGTTTTGTAGTCGTTATCAAAATCAACCCAGCGTGCCTGACGAGTGACATAGGTCCTCCAGTCCTGGGTGTACTTCAAAACGCTTGTCTTGCAAAACTCGTTGAACTTCGCGACGCCAAACTTTTCGATTTCAGGGCGACCCGAAATCCCCAGCAGGCGCTCCGCCTCTACCTCGGCGGGAAGTCCATGCGTATCCCATCCAAATCTGCGCTCCACCCGCTTGCCGCGCATTGTTTGATAACGAGGGATTAGGTCCTTGGTGTAACCGGTGAGTAGGTGACCGTAGTGCGGCAATCCATTGGCAAATGGTGGGCCATCGTAGAAAACAAACTCCTCAGCTTGAGAGGCAACGCGCTGGTCAATGGACTCTTGAAAGGTGCCATCTTGCGCCCAGTGTGCCAGGACCTCTTTTTCCACGTCTGGGAAAAAGGGAGATGGTGTTACGCCGGCAGTATTGGGCCTGTGCTTTGGATACATCTTTGCTTTCGATGGGTTCTAGAACTTAACAATGTTAACCTAGAGAAGTTTTGAACCCTGGAGTATTCCAATTGACAGCAAATCTGCCTGACCCATACCGTTTGGCCACCGTTCCCGACAAAGCAACCGTTGACGGTCTCGAGGAGAAGTGGGTGCCAAGCTGGGAGCAAAATGGCACCTACAGCTACCAGGGTTCAGGTGAGGTTTACTCAATCGACACACCGCCACCAACCGCTTCGGGTTCGCTGCACGTCGGACACGTTTTCTCATACACCCACACCGATGTCGTGGCGCGTTTCAAGCGTATGTGCGGCTACAAGGTCTTCTATCCCATGGGTTGGGATGACAACGGCCTACCTACAGAGCGTCGAGTGCAGAACTACTACGGAGTGCGCTGCGATCCCACACTCCCCTACCAGAAGGATTTCGCCCCACCGCAGGAAGGTGGCGACAACAGATCCTCAAAAGCTGCGGACCAAATGCCGATCTCGCGCCGCAACTTCATCGAACTCTGCGAAAAGTTGACCGAAGAGGACGAGAAGGCATTCGAAAACCTTTGGCGCAATCTTGGTCTCTCAGTTGACTGGGCTAAGACCTACCGCACCATTTCGAAGGATGCTCAACGAGTTTCACAGCAGGCTTTTCTGAACAACCTAGCCAGGGGCGAGGCCTACCAATCAATGGCCCCAACGCTATGGGATGTGACGTTCAGAACTGCCGTTGCCCAAGCAGAGCTAGAGGATCGAGAGCAACCTGGTGCCTATCACCGTGTTCAGTTCGATGGCCCTGAAGGCCCGATATTCATCGAGACTACGAGACCGGAGCTGATTCCAGCCTGTGTAGCACTTGTTGCCCACCCAGACGATGAGCGCTATCAGCCGCTATTTGGCAAGAGTGCGAAGACGCCTATCTTTGGTGTTGAGGTTCCAATCGTCGCCCACCGACTTGCCCAGAAGGACAAAGGTTCCGGCATCGCCATGATTTGTACCTTCGGTGATGTTACAGACGTGATTTGGTGGCGAGAACTTGATCTACCCAACCGAGCAATAATCGGGTTTGACGGTCGAATCATCTCGAATGCACCAGATGTAATTGCCTTATCTAAAGCCGCCGACTTCTATGAAGAGCTAAAGGGCAAGACAGTGTTCAGCGCCAAGGAGCTCATTGTCGCGAAACTTCAAGAGCTTGGGCTAATGGTCGGAGAACCAAAGTCAATCTCTCACCCGGTGAAGTTCTTCGAGAAGGGTGACAAGCCCCTCGAAATCGTCTCCACCCGACAGTGGTACATCAAAAACGGTGGCAGAGATCGCGACCTTGCTGACCGACTTATTGCCCTGGGTAAGGATCTAGGTTTCCACCCTGACTTCATGCGTGTTCGCTTGGAAAACTGGATCAATGGCCTCAACGGTGACTGGCTAATTTCACGTCAGCGCTACTTTGGCGTGCCAATTCCAGTCTGGTATCCGCTTGATCAAGACGGAAACCCGGATTTCGACAATGTGATCACCCCAGACCCCAAATCGCTTCCAGTTGACCCCTCCACCGACGTTCCCGCCGGGTATCAGGAGTCGCAGCGCGGAGTTCCAGGCGGATTCGTGGGCGAGCACGACATCATGGACACCTGGGCAACTTCGTCACTAACTCCACAACTTGCAGGCGGCTGGCTGAGCGACCCCGAGTTGTTCAAAGAGGTGTTCCCATTTGATCTTCGCCCACAGGGTCAAGACATTATTCGCACCTGGCTGTTCTCCACCTTGCTCAGAAGCGAGCTAGAGCATGGTGAATTGCCATGGAAGAACGCTGCCATCTCGGGTTGGATCTTGGACCCAGACCGAAAGAAGATGTCAAAGTCGAAGGGCAATGTTGTTGTTCCAAACGAGCTTTTGGAAACTCATGGCTCCGATGCAGTTCGCTATTGGGCAGCTTCGGCTCGATTGGGCACAGACGCAGCCTTCGATGAGGGCCAGATGAAGATCGGCCGTCGCCTCGCCATCAAGGTTCTAAATGCAGCTCGCTTCGCGCTCACCTTCGAACTTCCAAGCGGTGTTACTGAAGTCACTGAACCTGTGGATCGCGCGATGCTGGCGGCTCTGAGAAAACAGGTCGCTGTTGCCACCAAGGCGTTCGAGGATTACGACCACACCAAGGCGTTAGAGACTACTGAAACTTTCTTCTGGACCTTTGCTGATGACTATGTGGAGCTCGTCAAAGAGCGTGCCTATGGTCAGGGAGAGTTCTCGCCAGCCCAAATTGGCTCTGCAGTACTAGCTCTTCGCAAGGCTCTGGGGATCATGGTTCGACTTCTTGCACCATTTATCCCCTATGCAACCGAAGAGGTTTGGAGCTGGTGGCAGGAGGGTTCGGTTCACCTGGCTCAGTGGCCTAGGGAAGGCGAGCTCGATGGATTCGACAATGCCGATCTGTATAGCTTGGCTTCAGAGGCCTTGATCTTGGTTCGCAAAGCGAAATCGGATGCAAAGCTATCGATGAAGGCCGAGATCACCACAGCCGAGCTAGTTGGACCTTCAGGACTGGCTGATTTGAAGTCAGACTTGATGGCGGTTGGCAAGATTTCGCATCTTGAAATTGCCCAGGGTGATCTTGATTTGCGGAAAGTTGTGTTTGCTCCAGCGGAATAAGCTGGTGCAATGACTAATCCGCTACTCAGCCGATCACCACTTCCTTACGAACTTCCTGACTTCGCCAAGCTCACTGACGAGCATTACCTACCCGCATTTGAACACGCGGTTCAATCTCACAACGTTGAGATCGCTGCCATCTTGGCCGAACCGAACGTGACCTTTGAGAACACCATCGTCGCTATGGAGCGCTCTGGTGATCTATTGAATTCAATGCTCATGGTCTTCTACAACAAGAGCTCGAGTGACACCAACGAGACCCTGCAGGAAATCGAGGCTGAGATTGCACCTCGCCTGGCCGCTCACATGGACTCGATTCGACTCAACCCTGAACTCTTTGGCCGCATTCAAGAGCTCGCTTCTAAGCGAGAAACACTCGGTCTGGATGCCGAGAGCGACTGGCTGCTAACGAAATACCAGAAGGACTTCAAGTTCGCTGGTGCTGAGCTCACCGCCGAGCAGCGAAAGCGAGTCGGAGAGATCAACGAGAAAATTTCTGGCCTAGAGGCGGAGTTCGACAAGAGGTTGCTCGCTGATAGCAATGACCTTGCCATCCACCTACCCGATGCAAGTCGTCTCTCGGGGCTGAGTGAGGCCGAGATTGCTTCTTGCAAGAAGGCGGCAGAGGTTCGAGGACTAGACGGCTATGTGATTCCGCTACTGAACTACTCCGGCCACCCGCTACTGGCCAACCTCGAGGACAGAAGCCTGAGGGAAGAAATCCTCAAGGCTACGCTCTCCCGGGGTGGTCGCAAAAACAGCAATGACACCTCCGAGGTTGTAAAGCAGCTTCTGGATTTGCGCAGGGAAAAGGCAAAGCTGTTTGGTTACGCAAACTATGTTGACTACGTGACCGCTCAACAAACCGCCGGAAGCGGAGCCAACGTTCACAGCGTGCTGCGCAAGATTGCCCCCGCTGCTAGGGCCAACGCTGAACGAGAAGGTGCATTGCTTCAGGAGCTGATGAACCTGGAGACTCAAGGTTTGCTTGAGGCATGGGACTGGTCCCGCTACACCGAACAGCTTCGAACCAAGAAGTACAGCATCGATACAAGCGTGCTAAAGCCTTACTTCGAGGTGCGTAAAGTTTTGGAGGACGGCGTTTTCTTTGCTGCAAACAAGCTCTATGGAATGGTCTTTACTCGCCGCGATGACTTGGTCGGATACCACCCAGACAACTGGATTTACCAGGTTGACTACGAAGACGGCTCAAAGTGTGGCCTCTATTTGTTTGACCCGTTCGCCAGACCATCAAAACGCGGTGGCGCTTGGATGAACAATCTGGTTGATCAGTCCAGGCTATTAGGCAAGCTCCCGGTTGTCGTAAACAACATGAACATTCCAAAGCCTGCTGATGGGGATCCAGCCCTAATGACTTTGGATGAGGTGAATACCCTGTTCCACGAGTTTGGTCACACCCTGCACGGCCTGCTTTCCAACGTTCACTATCCAAGGTTCTCCGGAACATCAGTGGAGCGCGATTTCGTGGAGTTCCCATCTCAGGTCAATGAAATGTGGATGCTTTGGCCAGAAGTGCTTCAAAACTATGCCGTTCACTACAAGACCGGAGAAAAGCTTTCGCTGGATTGGGTTGAGAAGCTCACAGCAGCTGAGGGTTTCAATCAGGGGTTTGAGACAACCCACTATCTGCAGGCAGCCATCCTCGATCTAGCACTGCACTCTCAAGAGAGCACGCCAGAAGATCTTGTTGCCTTCGAGGCGCAGGCAATCGCGGATTACGGTTTGGACTACCCCCCTGTCCCAACTAGGTATCGAACCAACTACTTTGCACACATTTTTGCCGGTGGTTATTCGGCCGGATACTACGGCTACATCTGGTCTGAGATCTTGGACGCTGAGTCAGTGGACTGGTTCAAGCAAAATGGCGGGCTGACCCGAGAAAACGGACGCAAGTTTGCCGAGGGCCTACTCTCAAGAGGTGGCTCTAAGGACTCGATGACGTTGGTGCGGGAGCTGTTTGGTCGCGAACCGAAGATTGAGCCGCTACTTCGCCGCCGCGGACTTTTGTAGTAGCAGCACGAGAACACCAAACAAGAGCGCCCAGAAGGCCCCGCCAATTCCGAGGATGGCGATTCCTGCTGCTCCGGTGAGGAACGTTACGGCTCCAGCCAGACGCATCGAATCGTCAGAGATTGCAGTTTTCAGCGCACCCGAGAAGGTGTTGAGAAGTGCGATACCGGCGAGGGCGAGTAGGAGCTCCCTTGGAACAGCCAAAACAAACGCGGCAAATGGCGCTGCAAAGATCGCAAAGAGGATGTAGACAACGCCACCCCAGCTTGATGCAATCCACCTGCGCTCAGGATCCTTGGCAGCACCCGCATCGGCATTCAAGGCAGCAGTTATGGCCGCGAGATTGAGGCCGAAACCTCCAAAAAACGAGGTGATAGCAGAACCCAGCCCGGTGCTTACAAAGACCCTTCGCACCGGTAGTGGAAAGCCAAGAGATTGCATAATGGCAAGACCGGGCAGGTTCTGGGATGCCATGGTCACCAAGTAAAGCGGTATACCAATTGCCACCATCACCGTTAGGTCGAACTGAGGTGCAATTAGAGCGAGCTCTGGCCAAAAAGTAACTTGACCAAGGTCCCCAACCTCGGGGCTTAGCCCGATCAAAACAAACCCCAGCGAGATAGCAATCGGGGAAGCCCACACTGCGGCAAAGCGATTCAGCAAGAACCAGGTGATCAGCACCGGAACAATCAGGATTGGAAAATCAACACCTGCATGCACCGTGGCGATGACAAATGGAAAGATGACACCAGCCAGCATGGCAGCTGAGATTTGAGGCGGAATTAGCCTGACGACCTTTGCTAACCATGGCCAAACTCCAGTGACGACAATTAACAAGCTGGCCAGCAGAAACGCTCCAACGGCCTGGTCGAAGCTCACACCGAGGGCGGAGGAGGACGCTAGAAATGCAGCACCAGGAGTGGACCAAACCACGCTTACTGGCTTTTTGAGCCAAACAGATAGCCCGATAGAGAGCACTCCGTAGCCGATCAGCATGACAGTCAGAGCCGTTGCAGTCTGAGATTGCGAAGCGCCCATCGCGGTCAATCCTGCGATAGCGACACCAAAGGTGGCCACGGAACCAGTGGTGGAGGCCACAGTTCCGGCTAAAAATGGGGCTATGCGCTGCGAGCTAATTTAGGTTTTCCTAAGCAGTCTTATCTTTGAGGCGCTGCTGAAGAGGTAGCACTTTAGGAAGTTGCTTGGTTCGCACAATCTCGGCGGTAATAACCACGCGTCCATGCTCCTCTGAACCAGGAAGCTCAAACATTATTGGCCCAAGCACCTCTTCAAGGATTGCCCTGAGTCCACGAGCACCGGTTTCACGCTCCAAAGCTTGGTCTGCGATCAGTTCGATTGCCTCAGGTTCGAATTCGAGCTCGAACCCGTCAATCTCAAACATGCGCTGATACTGCTTCAGTAGCGCATTCTTGGGTTCAGTCAGGATCGAAACCAGTGCAGTCTTGTCTAGCTCTTCAACGGTTGCAATGACAGGTAGACGGCCGATGAACTCAGGGATCAAGCCGAACTTGCGAAGATCTTCTGGCTGCACCTGCTTGAACACGTTGCTGGAATCGGTCTTTTCCTTCAAAGGTGACCCGAAACCGATTCCCTTCTTGCCAGTCCGCTCGCCAACAATCGTATCAAGCCCCGCAAAGGCCCCGGCGACAATGAATAGAACGTTTGTGGTGTCAATTTGTATGAATTCCTGCTGCGGGTGCTTGCGACCACCCTGGGGTGGCACAGAAGCCACGGTGCCCTCAAGAATCTTTAGCAGGGCCTGCTGAACACCCTCTCCAGATACGTCTCGGGTAATAGATGGGTTCTCTACCTTGCGCGAGATCTTGTCAATCTCATCGATGTAGATAATGCCAGTCTCGGCGCGCTTAGGATCAAAATCTGCAGCCTGCAGCAGCTTTAGCAGAATGTTCTCAACATCCTCACCTACATAACCTGCTTCGGTGAGGGCAGTGGCATCGGCAACGGCGAAAGGCACGTTGAGCCTTTTCGCAAGAGTTTGAGCCAGGTAGGTCTTACCGCAGCCAGTTGGGCCGATCATCAAAATGTTGGACTTGGCGATTTCAATATCGTCGTGACTCTTGCCTGCCCGAGTTAGGGTGCCCTTGGCTCGAATGCGCTTGTAGTGGTTGTAAACCGCTACCGAAAGCTGTTTCTTCGCGCCGTCTTGACCGATGACGTACTCATCTAGAAATGCCTTGATTTCCTTCGGGTTTGGAAGATCAATACTTTCTGCCTCGGTTGCTACAGCGTTGCCGAGTTCCTCTTCGATGATTTCATTGCAGAGTTCGATGCACTCGTCGCAAATGTAGACCGAAGGTCCCGCAATTAGTTTTCGAACCTGCTTTTGGCTCTTTCCACAGAAAGTGCACTTCAAAAGCTCAGAGGTCTCTGACAAGGTCATGGCAAAACCCTATATCTACCGAGAGACTTTTTGCCTTAGGCGTGTCGGGTTTAGGCCTTACGGCTCGTTAGCACCTGATCGATCAGACCGTACTCAAGAGCATCCTGAGCAGTCAGGATCTTGTCTCGATCAATGTCCTTGTTCACCTGCTCAACAGGCTTTCCAGAGTGCTTGGCCAAGGTCTCCTCAAGCCACTCACGCATGCGCATGATCTCTCGTGCCTGGATCTCAATGTCTGAGGCTTGACCACGACCAGCGTCACCGGTGGCAGGCTGGTGGATTAGCACTCTGGCGTTAGGCAGTGCAAGACGCTTGCCCTTTGCTCCCGCAGCCAGCAGGACGGCAGCAGCCGATGCTGCCTGGCCTAGACAAACTGTCTGAATCTGAGGCTTGATGTACTGCATGGTGTCGTAAATAGCGGTCAAAGCTGTGAATGAACCACCAGGAGAGTTGATGTACATCGTGATGTCACGGTCTGGATCTTGTGACTCAAGAACCAGCAGCTGAGCCATGATGTCGTCTGCTGAAGCGTCATCAACCTGAACACCCAGGAAGACAATTCGATCCTCAAACAGCTTGGTGTATGGGTTGTGGCGCTTGAATCCATATGAGGTGCGCTCCTCGAACTCGGGCAGGATGTAGCGCGCCTGAGGCATCTGGATGCGTCCAGCAGCTGACTCTAGATAGCTCATTACTCAGCCTTTCCAACGCCGGTGGAGCGGTTTGCAAACTCTTGAATGTGGTCGATGAAGCCGTATTCGAGGGCCTCTTGAGCGGTGAACCAACGGTCACGGTCACCGTCTTTCATGATCTGCTCGACAGTCTTTCCGGTCTGCTTTGCAGTGATCGATGCCAACTGGTGCTTCATGGACATGATCAGCTCAGCTTGAGTCTGGATGTCACTCGCGGTGCCACCAAAGCCACCGTGTGGCTGGTGCAGAAGCACGCGGGTATTTGGAGTGGCGTAGCGCTTCCCCTTCGCTCCGGATGAGAGCAAGAACTGACCCATTGACGCACACATGCCGATACCGACAGTGACAATGTCGTTTGGCACGTACTGCATGGTGTCGTAAATCGCCATTCCAGCGGTGATCGAGCCACCCGGAGAGTTGATGTAGAGGAAGATGTCCTTCTCTGCGTCCTCAGCCGCCAAGAGCAAAATCTTTGCGCAGATCTCGTTTGCATTGTCGTCGCGAACCTCGCTGCCCAACCAAACAATTCGGTCCTTCAGCAGGCGATCAAAAACGCCGTTTCGCTCCATTTGAGGCATGGACATAAGGGGTATCTCCTTAGCTATCTGAAACAAAGATAGTCAGGCAAACCAAAACCTTGTGGCATGTTCGCCCAAGGCGTTAGTTGTTGGCTTCGGTCGAAACCTTATTTCCCTTTGAGTCAACGATTTCTGCAGCAGCTACAAGCGCATCAACGGCCTTGCGACGAGCCAGCTCGCCCACAAATGCTGGCACCTGGCCGGCGTTCGCTACCTGCTTGATGAACTCATTAGGGTCCATGCCGTAGTTGCGTGAGGTGAATGCCAAGTACTCGATTAGCTCCTGGTCCTCAACCTTGATGCCTTCGGCCTCGACAACTGCGTCAAGCAGCAACTGAGTGCGGAAGTTCTTCTCGGTCTCCTCGGTGACCTCTTTGCGGTGAACGTCATCAGCCTGACGACCCTCACCCTCGAGGTGGCTCTCTACCTCGCGCTTTACAGCTTCCTCGGAAACTGGAATCTTTGCCTTTTCCAAAAGCTCATCGATCATGATGTCGCGAGCCTGAAGGATCTGCTTACGAGCTAAGTTGACCTCGAGTTTCTTCTCAATGTCGGCCTTGAGCTCAGCAATGGTGTCGAACTCGGAAGCGAGCTGAGCAAATTCGTCGTCTGCCTTTGGAAGCTCGCGCTCCTTGACCGCATTTAGAGTCACTGACACCTCGGCATCCTGACCTGCAAGCTCACCACCAACCAACTTGGAGCGGAAAGTGGTGCTCTCACCTGCGGTCAGAGTCTCCAACGCCTCATCGATACCGTCTAGCAGCTGGCCGGAACCGATTTCGTAGGAGATGTCCTTAGCGGTGTCGATGGTCTTGCCATCGATGTTCGCAGTTAGATCAATCGAGGTGAAGTCTCCCTTTTGCGCTGGGCGCTCAACGGTCTTCAGGGTTCCAAATCGAGCACGCAGGGCGTCGAGTTCGGTGTCAACATCAAGCTTTGCGACCTTCAGAGCGTCAACCTTGACCTTCATGCCCTTGTAGTCAGGCAACTTGAACTCTGGTCGAACCTCGACCTCGAGCTCAATCTTTAGGTCTTTGTCTGGCTCTGCAGCAGAAGGTGCCTGCAGCACATCTGCCTGTGGGGTTGCAAGTGGAACCAATTTCTCGGCAGCCAGTGCCTGACGGTAGAAGTCATCCATTCCGTCATTGATTGCCTGGGCAATGATCATGTCCTTGCCAACGCGCTGGTCCAGCACCGCGGCAGGGACCTTGCCCTTGCGGAAACCTGGGATGTTCACCTGCTCAGAAACGGTCTTGTAAGCAGCCTCCAGAGCTGGTTTGAAGTCTGCTGGCTCAACTGTGATGGTGAGCTTGACGCGCGTTGGGTTGAGCTTTTCTACGTTAGTTTTCAACGTTTCTCCGTGAGATAGGTGGACTACTCAGTAACTGGTCGGGATGACAGGATTTGAACCTGCAACCCCCT
>JBEENY010000025.1:0-17972 GCA_041191905.1 Actinomycetota bacterium | reverse complement strand
TCCTCGACGGTTAGGTCTACGGCCTCCTGAGCCTCAGCGACGATGTCCTCTACCGGCTCGAGTTCAACCTCTTCATCATCCTCTTCATCGCCCTCGGGCAGGTCAGCAACGGCCTTCGACTTCTTAGGAGCCTTTTCGGCCTTGGCTTTGGCCTTTGAGATAGTTGCGATGATAAACCTCGTTTTTGGGCAGACTTTAAACCCTTGTCAAGTCGTGAGACCTGAAAGGGTTTAGGGGCAAATTATGTCACGGAAGTGACCATTTCACAATTTATAACGTGGAAAAACCCGAAGTTATTCCTGATCTTCTCCCGTGCGGCGCATCGCGGCCAGGTAATTCTCAAGCTCCTCCGCCAACTGATCGGCACTCGGAGGCTCGGCAGTTGGCTTTCCGATTGGTGCCCTGGCTGGTCCATCTTTCGAAGAGTAACTGCTTTCCAAAGTGGCAACTAGCTTCGCCAGCTCACCATTGTCTTCAATCTGCAGGTTGACCTTCTGCATGAACTTCGCTGCAGAGTCTCTTAGCTCATCTGAAGGGAACACCAACCCGGTAGCGGCGCTTATTAGCTCGAGCCCAGCAACCGCTGCCCCGGGGACCTCATTGTCGGCAAGGTAGTGCGGAACCAGGAGCACAAAGCCTGCAACGTCCAGTTGAGACTTTGTGAGGGTGTATTCCAAGAGGTGCACGATGTTCCCCGGGACCTGGGTTTGCGGCTTCCACTCAGAAAAACGCTCTATCAAGTCTTTGCGATTACCCGACACCGTCACCCCGATCGGCCTGGTGTGTGGCAACGGGAAAGGAATTGAGTGCACCCAGGTGAAGGAAGTCACATCGAGGTCTTGGCAGATGTCTGAAATTGCCTCGGAAAAGGCCTCCCAGCGGAAGTCTGGTTCGTAACCATCGAGCAAAAGGAAAGGTTGGTCAGCCTCGTCGCGCATTAGATAAATGCCCAGCTCTGCGGGTTCGTAAGACTCGATGTGGTCCTTTTCAAAAAAGAGCACCGGCCGCCTTGACCTGTAGTCAAGAAGCTCGTCGTTGTTGAAGCGAATTACTAGTTCGGATTCAAGGTTCGCGAATAGGTGCCCGGAGAGCTGGTTGATTGAAGATCCGGCATCTGTGAAGCCGGTGAGCATCGCAAGCATGGGCAGGCCAGTGATTTCCTCGCTCGGTGCAAGGACACGATACAAAGCGCTCATGAGCCGATACTAACCCACCTAAGCTTTTGGCTATGACTTCGATTTCTCTAGTTTCTAAACCATCTAAAACAGCATTTGCCCTCCGCTATTCCGACTCGGGATTCGAGTCGGTGGCTCAGGATTTTGCCCCTTCGAAGGAAGATTTGTCTGCCTATGGTGCTAAGACCACCGCGGCGTTTGCCGCGAAGGTGCCGAGCCCAAGGGGTTCGGTTCTGGTGGTCGGTGGCAATGACCTCTCAATTCGTGATTTTGGAGCGGTAGTTCGCAGAGAGGCCATCTCAGACACCAGCATCATCGCCAGTATCACCAATGCCAAGGAGCTGCATGGACTGGTTGAGGGCATACTTCTCGGTGGCAAGACCCCAACTCGCTTCAAAAAGGCAAGCTCTGAGCCTCAGAACTTTGAAATCGTCGTTCCAGAGGGCCTGGTCGAAACGGATCTCTCTGCGGTCAAGCAGATCGCTTCTCAGATTGTCGCGATCCGCGAACTCATCAATCTGCCTGCCAACGAGCTATGGCCCGACAAGCTGGCCCAGGAGGCCAAATCGCTAGCAAGCGGTCTACCAATTGAGGTTGAGATTTGGGACGAGGCAAAACTGGAGCAGGAGCGCTGTGGCGGAATCCTCTCTGTTGGAAAGGGTTCAGTCCGCCCGCCACGCCTGGTGAGACTGAGCTACCGCGGCGGTGGAAAGCACATCTCCCTCGTCGGAAAGGGAATCACCTTTGACACCGGTGGCCTATCGCTAAAGCCGGCTGAAGGCATGGTTGGAATGAAGTACGACATGGCCGGAAGCGCAACTGTGCTTGGTGCCATTCTGGGAGTGGCGACACTTGGGCTGAAGGTTGATGTGACCGCATACATGTGCTTGGCCGAAAACATGCCTTCGGGCTCTGCAACAAGGCCAGGAGATGTCATCACAATCCGTAACGGAAAAACTGTCGAGGTCCTAAACACCGATGCTGAGGGACGACTGGTATTGGCAGATGGCCTTTCGCTGGCAAGTGAGCAAAAGCCTGACCACATTATTGACGTTGCGACACTCACCGGTGCAGCAAGAATTGCGCTGGGAGATCGCTACGCCGGAGTCATGGGATATGGCGAGGCGGTGAAGCTAACCCTCAGTGCAGCTCAGAGTGTCAACGAATTGCTCTGGGAGATGCCTCTACCACCTGAGCTTAGGACGATTTTGGACAGTGAGATTGCTGATCTAGCAAACGTAAAGATTGGTAACCGGGCTGGCGGAATGATGGTTGGAGCTCAGTTCCTCACCGATTTCGTGCCAAAGGGCGCATCCTGGGCGCACTTAGACATTGCTGGACCAGCGAATAATGATGCCGCACCTTATGGAGTGATACCCAAGGGAGCTTCTGGCATCATGATTAGAACCCTTATCGAACTCGCTAGGCAGCTTGCACAGTAGTAGGCTTATGCCGTTTCGCCGACTTTGGAGCTCAAACTAATGGCTAATCACGATTTCGACCTTGTCATCCTTGGAAGTGGAAGCGGCGGTTACGCAGCAGCCCTTCGCGCAGCACAGCTCGGCATGAGCGTTGCGCTCGTTGAAAAGGACAAACTGGGTGGCACCTGCCTGCACCGCGGTTGCATCCCAACCAAAGCTCTGCTCCACTCAGCAGAGGTGGCGGACGTAACCAAAGAGGCGGCCCACTTTGGTGTAAAGGCCACCTTCCAAAGCATCGACATGAGCGCGGTCAACAAGTACCGCGATTCAATCGTCGACAAGCTCTACAAGGGTCTCACAGGTCTTGTGTCTTCGAAGAACATCACGTTTGTAACCGGTGAAGGCCGCTTGACTGGCCCTAAGACGGTGACTGTTGGAAGCGAAAGCTACACCGGTAAAAACGTCGTCCTAGCTACCGGATCCGTCACGAAGACCCTCGGTATCGAAATTGGCGGCCGCGTTATCACTTCAGACCAGGCGCTCCAGATGGATTGGATTCCAAACAAGGTTGCAATCCTCGGTGGTGGCGTAATCGGTGTTGAGTTTGCATCCATTTGGCGTTCATTCGGAGCCGAGGTGGTAATCATCGAAGGCTTCGATCGTCTCGTGCCAAACGAGGACCCCAGCATGAGCAAGGGTCTGGAGCGCGCCTACCGCAAGCGCGGCATCGACTTCAAGCTTGGAAACAAATTCAAGAGCGTGTCGCAGGGCCCAACCTCAGTTACAGTCGAGCTGGAAAATGGCGAGCAGATTTCCGCGGACCTACTTTTGGTAGCCGTGGGTCGCGCTCCAAATGCAACCGGCTTTGGTTTCGAGGAGCAAGGTGTCGCAATGGACCGCGGCTTCGTTCTCACTAACGAGCGACTTGCGACCAACCTGCCAGGCGTTTACGCGGTCGGAGACATCGTTCCTGGTCTTCAGCTTGCTCATCGCGGTTTCATGCAGGGAATTTTCGTCGCTGAGGAAATCGCAGGCCTAAACCCCGTCGTGGTAAACGAGTGGGGTATTCCTCGAGTCACCTATTGTGAGCCAGAGATTGCATCCGTAGGACTTACTGAAGCCCAGGCCAAGGAGAAGTTCGGTGCTGACCAGGTTTCTACCTACGAGTACAACCTCGCCGGCAATGGAAAGAGCAACATCCTTGGAACCGCCGGTGTAATCAAGTTGATTCGTCAGGTCAATGGCCCAGTTGTCGGCTTCCACATGATCGGTTCACGAGCCGGTGAGCAGGTAGGTGAGGCTCAGTTGATTGTGAACTGGGAGGCTTACCCAGAGGATGTCGCACCGCTTGTCCACGCGCACCCAACCATGAACGAGGCAATCGGTGAGGCACACCTCGCTCTTGCCGGCAAGCCACTTCACGCACACGCATAGGTTTAGAAGGGATCAACAACAATGAGCGAAGTAGTACTTCCAGCACTCGGCGAGTCAGTAACCGAAGGCACTGTAACCCGTTGGCTAAAGAAGGTCGGTGACACTGTTGCGGTTGACGAACCCCTAGTAGAGGTTTCAACCGACAAGGTCGACACCGAGATCCCTTCGCCGTTTGCTGGCGTTGTGCAACAGATCCTGGTTCAAGAGGACGAGACTGTAGCGGTTGGAGCTGTTTTGGCAATCGTTGGCGAGGGTGCAGCCACTGCTGCTCCTGTGGCTGACGTGCCTGCTCCTGTTGCAGCAGCCCCAGCCGAGCCGGCCCCAGTAGCGCCAGTCGTAGCGACTCCTCCTGCCCCTGTTGCACCGGCTCCAGTAGCTGCGCCTGTGGTAGCAGCACCAGTTGTCGCCCCTGTGGTAGCAGCACCAGTTGTCGCCCCTGTGGTTGCAGCTCCGCCAGTTTCTGAACCAAACGAGTCTGACCCTAACTATGTGACACCTATTGTTCGCAAGCTGGCCAATGACATGGGCATTAACCTCGCGAATGTCCGCGGCACCGGTGTAGGCGGTCGCATCCGTAAAGAAGATGTCCTGGCAGCTGGCTCATCAGCCCCAGCTGCTGTCCCAGCTGCTGCAGTTTCAGCTGTTCACACCCCTGCTGCACCATCACCACTCCGCGGAACTTCCGAGCCAATGTCTCGCCTTCGCAAGGTTTTGGCAGAGCGCGCTGTTGCTTCAATGCAGCAGACAGCTCAGCTCACCACCGTAGTTGAGGTGGACGTCACGCGCATTGCCAACCTGCGCAAGCGCGTTCAGGCTGACTTTGTTCAAAAGACGGGTGTGAAGCTGAACTTCATGCCTTTCTTCACGCTTGCCGCGGCTGAAGCTCTCGCAGCGCACCCAAAGATCAACTCTTCAGTTGATGGCGACAACATCGTCTACCACCCAACTGAGAACATTAGCTTTGCGGTTGACACTGAGCGTGGCCTGCTGACTCCGGTAATCCGTAATGCAGGCTCGCTGAACCTCGCTGAGATTGCAAAGCAAATCGCAGATCTTGCGGACCGCACTCGCAATAACCAGTTGAAGCCGGATGAGCTCTCGGGTGGAACCTTCACTCTTACAAACACCGGTTCGCGCGGTGCCTTGTTTGACACCCCAGTTGTGTTCTTGCCACAGTCCGCAATTCTTGGAACTGGAATTGTCACCAAGCGTCCTGCCGTAATAACTGATGCTGAGGGAAATGAGTCGATTGCTATTCGCTCACTTGTCTACCTAGCGTTGTCATATGACCACCGCACAATCGATGGTGCAGACGCGTCTAGATTCCTCACTGACGTCAAGGCGAGGCTTGAGGCCGCAGCCTTCGAGGCCAATCTAGGAATCTAAGTAGAACGCCCAGGACCCCCTGGGCGTTTTCCTTATTGTCACCCCATCAATAAGAAAAGGGTTCCCGAAAACAGGTATGCAGCGATTCATGACTTTGATGGCAAGTGGCTTCATCGCTACATCATCCTTCAGGCTAAAGCGGCGCATGCTGGAATCATCTGCCCTGTTGAGAAGTTGGGTTATCTCAAATGCCTGAATTCAAGGTCGTCGGTCTAAATCCCGACTTCGTCTCATACAGCGATGGGCTGAACCTGCAGCGCGAATTGCACAGGCAAGTAGTTGATGGCCTATCCCCCGATACGGTTCTGCTTCTTGAGCACTCCAGCGTTTACACCGCTGGCAAAAGGACTGAAGCGCACGAATTACCAAATGATGGCAGTGAATTTGTTGAAACCGATCGCGGCGGAAAGATTACCTGGCATGGACCAGGTCAGCTAATTGGCTACCCAATAATGCGACTCCCCCAGCCAATTGATGTGGTTGGCTACGTTCGATACCTGGAGCAGGTCCTTATCGATGTCATTGCTGAGTTCGATGTTGAGGGCATACGCGTTCCAGGGAGAACCGGGGTGTGGGTGGAGACGCCGCTTGGAACTCAGAAGGTAGCCGCGATCGGCATCAGGGTTGCCGAGAAAGTGACCATGCATGGTTTTGCGCTGAATTGCAATAACTCGTTGGATCCCTACGACCACATAGTCGCCTGCGGTATTTCAGACGCCACCACCACAACCTTGTCGATTCTCACGGGAAAACTCATCACGCCCGAGGATGCGGCTACCCTAGTAATGCAGAAAATGGGAGAGATACCGAATGAGCGACAAGCCAGAGCGTAAGTTACTGAGGCTTGAGGTTAGAAACTCTCAGGTTCCAATTGAGCGGAAGCCGGAGTGGATCAAAACCACGGCGAAGATGGGTCCCGAGTACCGTCAGCTGCACTCCCTCGTCAAGGACAAAGAGCTCCACACGGTGTGCCAGGAAGCTGGCTGCCCCAACATCTTTGAGTGCTGGGAGGACCGAGAGGCTACCTTCCTAATTGGCGGCTCGCAGTGCACCAGACGATGTGACTTTTGCCAAATTGACACCGGTAAGCCTGCGGCTTTTGATGCCGATGAACCAAGACGTGTCGGTGAGTCTGTCCAGCAGATGCAATTGCGCTACGCAACGGTGACCGGAGTAGCGCGAGATGATCTCCCTGACGAGGGAGCATGGCTCTATGCCGAGACTATTCGCCAGATTCACAAGCAGTCCTCAGGCACCGGAGTAGAAATTTTGGTTCCAGACTTCTCAGGCAAACCTGAACTACTTCAGAAAGTCTTTGATGCTAAGCCTGAGGTATTCGCCCACAACGTAGAAACCGTTCCGAGAATCTTCAAGCGCATCCGACCTGCGTTTAGCTATGAACGATCACTCGATGTGATTACGCAGGCAAGAAATGCGGGCATGGTGACAAAGAGCAACTTGATCCTGGGTATGGGTGAAGAGCTTGAAGAAGTGTCGCAGGCGCTAAAGGACCTGTACGAGGCGGGAACCGACATCATCACTATCACTCAGTATTTGCGTCCCTCTCCAAGGCACCATCCGGTTGAGCGTTGGGTTAAGCCAGATGAGTTTGTGGCGCTGGCTAAAGAGGCCGAGGATCTTGGTTACCTGGGAGTCCTTGCCGGCCCGCTGGTCAGAAGCAGCTACCGCGCCGGAAGGCTATGGGCAAAGTCAATGATTGCCAAGGGTCGCGAGATTCCTGCAGATCTGAAACACCTAGCGGACAAGCTCGAATTCAGCCAGGCAACGGCAGTTGCATAACTAAACTACTGACGTGCCTAAAGACAAGAAGAACAAAGCGCCTGGTCGCTTCAAGCAGCTACTGCAGGTCTACAAGATAACTGCAAAGTCCGACCCATCGAGCGCTTGGGCGGCTGCATTAGGTTTCTTGCTCGCGCTTGGAACGGGCTTAGGTGTTGGCTTCATTCTTGATTCAGGTAACCCCTGGTCTTTGACCCTTTGGGGTATTACAGGAACCACCTCCGGCATTTTGATTGCCATGATCATCATGTCCAAGCGTGCTGAGCGAAACGCCTACATGAGAATCGAAGGGCAGGCGGGCGCCGTCGGTGCTGTTCTGGATAGCCAGATTCGACGCTCTTGGAGAGCAAACGCAATGCCTGTTGCCATCAATGGCAAGACCAAAGAAGCGGTTTATCGCATGGTTGGGCCAGCTGGGGTTGTGCTGATCGGAGAAGGATCTGGGGCTCGTGTTTCTCAGATGCTAGAGGATGAGGCCCGAAAGATAAACCGTGCTGCTCCTGGTGCTACTGTCCACCGAATCAAGGTTTCTCAGGCAGACGGAATCCGTCTTCACCTGCTGCTAAAGACCGTTTATAAGCTAAAGAGGACGATGACACGCGCAGAGGTAACAGCGGTGACAAACCGTCTTGAAGCGTTGGGAGCTTCAGGAGCCTTGCCAATTCCAAAAGGTATCGACCCGATGAAGGTTCGCCCACCAAAGCGCAAGGGTTAACATTCCCGAAACATACCTTCGCTAGGTTTGGAAACGTTCCGCTATCCCATTACCTATGAGAGGGCATTCAATGTTCAAGACCGCGTCCGAAGTGATTGCGTACATCAAGGCAAATGATGTCAAGTTCCTAGACGTGCGCTTCACCGACCTTCCAGGCGTGCAGCAGCACTTCAACCTCCCTGTATCCCAAATCGATGAGGACTTCTTCGCTAACGGACAGCTATTCGATGCTTCCTCCATTCGCGGATTCGCTTCGATTCACGAGTCGGACATGCAGCTGATTCCAGATGTCACCACCGCATACATCGACCCATTCCGCATCGAGAAGACCCTGATCATCTCGTTCGACATTTACAACCCACGCAATGGTGAGCTATACCACCGCGACCCTCGTCAGGTTGCTCACAAGGCGGAGCGTTACTTAGCCTCCACTGGGATTGCCGACACCGCATTTTTCGCTCCTGAGGCTGAGTTCTTTATCTTCGATGAGGTTCGCTATGAGACCAAGGCAAACACCGCATTCCACATCGTGGACTCCATTGAGGGTGCTTGGAACTCTGCTCGCAACGAAGAGGGTGGAAACCTTGGCAACAAGACCCCATTCAAGGGCGGCTACTTCCCTGTTTCACCTGTAGACCACCTAGCTGATATTCGTGACGCAATCGTTCTAGAGCTCGAAGCTGCCGGCCTAAATGTGGAGCGCAGCCACCATGAGGTTGGAACAGCTGGCCAGTGCGAGATCAACTACAAGTTCGACACCCTCGTGAAGTCCGCAGATGACGTGCTCAAGTTCAAGTACATCGTCAAGAACGTTGCCCACCAGTACGGCAAGACTGCAACCTTTATGCCAAAGCCACTTTTCGGTGACAACGGCTCCGGTATGCACGTTCACCAGTCGCTCTGGAAAGATGGCAAGCCACTGTTCTACGACGAGGCTGGCTACGGAGGACTTTCTGACATCGCCCGCTGGTACATCGGTGGCCTGCTGAAGCACGCACCTAGCTTGCTGGCATTCACTAACCCATCGGTTAACTCCTACCACCGTTTGGTACCTGGCTTTGAGGCACCTGTAAACCTGGTGTACTCCGCAGGAAACCGTTCAGCCGCAATACGCATCCCAATGACCGGAACCAACCCGAAGGCAAAGCGCATCGAGTTCCGCGCACCAGATGCATCCGGTAACCCATACCTGGCATTCGCAGCAATGTTGATGGCTGGTTTGGACGGTATCAAGAACCGCATCGAGCCACACGCTCCAGTAGACAAGGATTTGTATGAGCTACCTGCAGAGGAAGCCAAGTTGATTCCTCAGGTTCCTGGTGACCTTGGTTCGGTGCTTACCGCACTTGAGAACGACCACGAGTACCTGATGCAGGGCAACGTCTTCACCAAGGATCTAATTGAGACTTGGGTTGACTACAAGCGTGAGAAGGAGCTAAAGCCACTGGCTCAGCGCCCTCACCCTTACGAGTTCGAGCTGTACTACGGCGTCTAAGCCATAAAAAGAGCGGGGTCCTTCGGGGCCCCGTTTTTTTATCCCAGGAAGATTCGCTCGTAAACCTGACGACTCTTTCTGGTTGCGGCAAGGTAGCTCTCCTCAAGGACCGCGGCGGAGCCGGGTGCATATTCGAGTATTCGTGCCATTGCCTCAAGCTGTTTTCGATCAGTCGGCAACACGTCAAGTTGCTTATCAACCGCTAGGACCAGTGCGCTGCGGCACCTTGAGGTTAGGACCCAAGCATCCGAGAGCCGCTGAGCATCTTCATCCCCGATGAGACCACTTGCGACTAGCTGCTGAAGAGCCTCTAACGTTCCCAGCTTCTTCAGCTCTGGATGCTTTCCGACGTTTTCCAGTTGCTTGAGTTGAACAAGCCACTCGACATCGCTGAGAGATCCTCGGCCTAGCTTGAAGTGACGCTGCGGGTCGGCTCCTTGAGGTAATCGCTCAGCTTCTACTCTTGCTTTGATTCTGCGAATCTCGGTCTTTTTGGCGGCTGGAAGCTCTGTCGGATAGCGATAACGGTCAATCAATTCCGTGAACTCGGATATAAGCTGCTCTGAACCACTTATCAATCGAGCGCGAAGAAGCGCTTGGAACTCCCAGGTGTCTGCCCATCGCTCGTAGTAACCGGCGTAGCCCTGAATGGTGCGAATTCTCGGTCCATTCTTGCCCTCGGGCCTAAGCCCCAAATCAAGCTCAAACTCTAGAAGTGAGTCCTTAACTAAGACCATCAGCTCAGAGCTGAGTCGATTCGCAATCTCGCTCTGTTCTGGCTCGCCCCGGTATACGAGCATGCAGTCTGCATCGGAGCCAAAACCAAGCTCTGAACCACCCAGTCGCCCCATCGCTATAACACCCAGGTCCAGCTCTATACCAGTTCTGATTTTTGCGAGCTCGAGCATCGCCACGAGGTATGAATCAGTGATAGCTGTTAGACCTAGCGATATCTCCTTCAACTTGGAAGCGCCAAGGACAGCGCCGATTGCGACACGAAGATATTCGCGACGCCGTACTCCTCGAACCAGCTCAGTAGCATCCGCGCCATTTCTCTCGATGAGCGACCTAAATTCCTCAAGAATCTGCTCTGCAGAGCGAGGTAAAAGATTTGCTTCGTCGCCAAACCACTCTGAAGAGTCTGGGATGTGTTCAAGAAATTTGGCCACAAACGCAGAGTTCGAAAGCACGGTCATCAGACGCTCGGCAGCCCCCGAGCTGTCTCGCAGCATTCTCAGGAACCAGTGGGTCTCCCCTAGGTCCTCTGAAAGGCGCCTGAAAGTGAGCAATGCACGGTCGGGATCCGTGCCATCAGCCATCCATCGAATTAGCACCGGGAGCAATGTTCTTTGGATTACAGCTCTTCTCGAGACACCTTGGGTCAACGCTTCGATGTGCTTGCTGGCGCCACTGGGATCAGTGAATCCAATCGCCGATAGTCGGTCAGAAATTTGGTCACTGCTCAGAACAACCTCGTCCGCTCCAAGCGCTGCAGTCGCCTGCAGCAGTGGCCTGTAAAAGACCGAGTCGTGGAGTTGAGCGGTTTCGGATCGCACGGCACTGTAGCGCGCAAGGAGCTCGCTGTGGCTCAAGCCCATGGCCCTGGCGACGCGACGCTGATCAGACTCTAGAGACGGGAACAAGTGTGTTCTCCGTAGCCGAGAGAGTTGCACCCTGTGCTCAACGGAGCGCAGAAAGGCGTAGTTATCCCTGAAAGAATCCCGGTCCGAACGCGAAAGTAACCCAGCTTCTGCCAATGCATCGAGTGCACTGAAGGTGTCCATTACCCTCAAGGACTCGTCTGCTACTCCATGAACCAGTTGCATCAGCTGGGCTGTGAACTCAACATCACGCAGGCCACCGCGACCAAGCTTGATCTCAATCTCTCGTTCAGAGCCAGGAATTTGATCCAGGACGCGTTTGCGAAGATGGCGAGCGCTTTCAACGATTGCTGACCGGTTTGGCTGAGACCAGATCAGGGGTTTGATTGCCGCGATGTAGCTATCTCCCAGATTCTTATCCCCCGCCACGTATCTGGCTTTCAGTAATGCCTGAAACTCCCAAGGTTCGGCCCACTTTTCGTAGTAACCGCGATGACCTTCCAAAGATCTAACCAGGGCACCCTGCTTGCCCTCTGGCCTCAGATTTGGGTCAAGCTGCCATATCCCAGGCTCAGCTCCTGGCTCGTCGAGCACCCTTGCCAATTGCGTGGCTAGCTTTGTTGCGGTGTCGAGGTAGTTATCAAGTACGCCGCTTGCCACATAGATCACGTCAACATCGCTGAGGTAGTTCAACTCTCTTGCCCCAGTTTTACCCATTGCAATCACTGCAAAGGCGAGGTCATCGAGCTGCTGCTTGGTTACTCGGGTTTCAGAAAGAAGTTCCCGCTCAGCTATGGCAATTGCCGCCTTTATGGTCTCGTCTGCGAGATCGGATAGAGCGGCAGTTACTTGCCTGACGGTCGCCACACTGGGTGACTGTCTCAAGTCATAGAGGGCAATCTTTAGCAGCAGGCCCAGATACGAGACCCTCAGCGCTTCGCGGTCTGTGACATCCGAGTGTGCACCAGCGATTTTCGGAAGAGAAACCTTCTCCGTGCAGAGCACAAGTTTCTCCGGGTGTCGGAAGAGAAACTCAGCCAACCCATCAGATGCGCCAAGAATCAAACAAAGGTTTTCAGCATGGTGCTGGTTGGTGAGTAATCTCGAGAGCTGCTTTACGTCAGCTCGAGCAAGCCTGATAAGCCCCTCGAGTGCGCGATCAGCCGAAGCCGCTTGACTTACTGCAGCGAGAGCGCTGTGTCCAACATCCCCGACCAGACTCAGCAATTCGTCAAGCTTTGGGATCGTCTCAGACAGTTCCTCGAAGCCAAGGCGTGCAAGTTCGCTGAGCGAGCTGGGACGATGTGGGGACATTACAAGGTGCGGAGATTCTGCTCGATCTCGAATGCGGTTACTTGTGAGCGATACTGCGCCCACTCGCGTCGCTTGTTTGCTAGTACGTAGCTGAATACTGATTCGCCTAGGACCCCGGCTGCAAGCTCTGACTCTTCCAGCTTCCTGATGGCGTGGTCCAGGGATTGAGGTAGTGACTCGATGCCCATTGCACGGCGTTCCATGTCAGTAAGTGACCAAACATCGTCCTCGGTCTCCGGTGGAAGCTCGTAACCCTCCTCGATGCCCTTTAGGCCGGCTGCCAGCAGCAGTGAGTAGGCGAGGTATGGGTTTGCTGCCGAATCCATAGCACGGTACTCGATGCGGGTAGATTGAGCTTTTTCCGGCTTGTGCAGTGGGACTCGAATGAGGGCGCTGCGATTGTTGTGGCCCCAAGAGACGTAGCTCGGCGCCTCACCGCCGCCCCAGAGTCTCTTGTAGGAGTTGACGAACTGATTCGTAACCAAAGTGATTTCTGGCGCATGACGCAAAATACCGGCCATGAACTGCCTAGCTGTATTGCTTAGGTGGTAGGTCGCAGCCGGGTCGAAGAAGGCGTTCCTATCCCCTTCAAATAGGGAGAAGTGAGTGTGCATGCCACTGCCAGGGTGGTTAGTGAATGGCTTGGGCATAAAGGTTGCATACACGCCCTGCTCGATAGCAACCTCCTTGACCACCGTTCTAAAGGTCATGATGTTGTCTGCCATGGAGAGTGCATCGGCGTAGCGCAGGTCAATCTCGTTCTGGCCTGGGCCACCTTCGTGGTGTGAGAACTCAACTGAGATCCCAAGCTGTTCAAGCATTGTCACCGCACGACGACGGAAGTCATGAGCGGTGCCACCGGGTACGTTGTCAAAATATCCAGCCGTATCAACTGGTACTGGTTGACCGTCTGGTCCTAAGTCCGCACTCTTGAGCAGATAGAACTCGATTTCAGGGTGTACATAAAAGGAGAAACCCATCCGTGCTGCTTTATCAAGGGCCCTGCGGAGCACGTTTCTCGGATCGGCTGCTGCCGGCTTGCCGTCAGGAGTCGCAATGTCACAGAACATTCTGGCTGCGGGGTCGACGGTTCCACGCCAGGGAAGGATCTGGAATGTGGAAGGGTCTGGCTTGGCTAGCATGTCAGCCTCACTCGTTCTTGCAAGACCCTCGATGGCAGAACCATCAAAGCCAATACCTTCAGAGAAAGCGCCCTCGATCTCCGCCGGTGCAACTGCAACAGATTTAAGCGTGCCGGCGACATCGGTAAACCACAGGCGAATGAACTTCACGCCACGTTCTTCGATTGTGCGCAGTACGAACTCTTGTTGCTTATCCATGCTTCACCCTCCTGGCTAACTAATAGGCTAGTGCTTGTGCTACCCCTAAGGCTCGCTTTCGGTCAGACCAACCCTATAGTTGGCGACTTCTCTGGCAACCTTGCGCAAATCATTGAACAGTGCAGAATCGCCGATGGAGCCGGCGTTCAGCTGGTGATTTTTGGTGAGCTGTCTCTCTGTGGATACCCACTTGGTGACCTCAGTTATCGCAGAGACCTTGTTGAACGGTCCGAACAAGCACTTTCGGAGCTCGTTACCAAATCTGCTGACTTTCCAAATCTGACTCTTCTGGTGGGCTTCGCAAGGCTTGCTGAGGCAAGCAGTCCACTGCAGTCCTCGAAGGCAATCGCTCACAATTCGGCTGCAGCAATCCGTGGTGGTGAGTTACTCGGTATCTACGACAAAAAACTCCTTCCAAACTACGACGTCTTTGATGACTGGCGTAACTTCGTGCCAGGACGAAGTGACCTAGTTCTAGATGTAGCTGGCAAGAGCGTCTCGGTCAGAATCTGCGAAGACATCTGGGGAGCCGAGCAAGAGAGCACTGACGCAGACCTAGTTGCTGTGCTCAACGGTTCTCCCTTCACGTTCGAGAAGTCAATACAGCGGCTAGCTGCCGCCAAAGCGTTTGCCTCTGGATCAGCTCTCGCCTACGCCAACCTCAGCGGCGGGCAGGACGAGTTGGTATTCGACGGCGAGAGCTTTGCCCTCGATTCTCAAGGGGAACTTGTTTTCCGAGCCGGTTTTAAGACAGGTCTTTGGGTAGCTGAGGCTGAAAAAGATTTGGCGTTGCTGGGCGAAGAGAAAGTGTTCCAAGTACTAGTTAGAGGTTTGCGCGACTACTTGGCAAAAACGGGTCAAAGAAAGATTGTGCTCGGCCTCTCGGGCGGTATTGACTCCGCGCTATGCGCGGCCTTGGCGGCAGAGGCGATCGGCTCGGAAAACGTCCTTGGTGTCTCGATGCCTTCAAGATTCAGTTCCGATCACTCGGTAACGGATGCTGAGCATGTGGCCAGCAATCTAGGGATTCACTACCGTTCGGTCCCGATCGAGAGCGCACATGTGGCGTTTGAATCAATGCTCGATCTCTCGCCACTTGCACAAGAGAATCTCCAGGCAAGACTCAGGGCGGTCATTCTCATGGGCATCTCTAACTCAGAGTCAAGATTGCTTTTGACCACGGGCAACAAGTCTGAAGTCGCTGTCGGTTACTCGACTATTTATGGAGATTCCGCTGGTGGCTATGCACCCATAAAGGACTTGCTAAAGACGGACGTCTGGCGGATGTCTCGCTATGTAAATCAACGCTCTGGCCGAGAACTTATACCCGTTAGTTCAATCGAGAAACCACCCTCCGCAGAGTTGCGCCCGGGTCAACTGGATCAGGACTCGCTCCCTGATTACGAAGTCCTTGACGGCATAATCCGAATTCTGATTGAGCAAAACGGCACCGTGTCAGACGCGATTGAGGCGGGTTTTGAAGCTGCCACTGTGCTTCGAACCGACGCCATGATCCGCGCAGCGGAATGGAAGAGGTCTCAGGGTGCAATCGGAACTAAGCTCAGTGAGGTCAGTTTTGGTACCGGGCGTCGAGTTCCGCTGACTACCAGATTCGAGAGCAAATGAAGATCAGAACCGGCACGCTTACCGAACTAAAGCAAAAGGGCATCAAGTTTTCGTGCCTCACAAGCTATGACGCGCTGACAGCTGGGATTTTTGACCAAGCCGGAGTAGAGGTGCTGCTGGTCGGCGACTCCGCCGGAAACGTCGTCCTTGGCTACGACACAACAGTTCCGGTCACCATTGAGCAGATGCTCCACTTTGGCAAAGCTGTCAAGGACGCAACTACGAATGCCCTTGTGGTGGTCGACATGCCTTTCGGCAGCTACGAAGTCTCCAGCGAGCAAGCCTTGGCGTCCGCAATAAGGATCATGAAAGAGACTGGTGCCGATGCTGTAAAGCTGGAGGGTGCTAGGACGGATGCTGTGAAACGGATCGTTGATGCAGGAATCCCTGTCATGGGTCATCTGGGCTTTACCCCGCAATCAGTGAACCAGCTATCTGGATTCAAGGTTCAGGGTCGAGGCGACTCGGCTGCGACCCTTATCGAAAATGCGAAGCAGCTGGAAGCGGCAGGAGCCTTTGCGGTTGTCCTGGAGATGATTCCAGCGAAACTTGCGACCGAGCTATCTCAGGAACTGAGCATCCCCACCATTGGTATTGGTGCCGGTGTTGGCTGCGATGGTCAGATCCTGGTTTGGACTGACTTCGCCGGTTTATCAGACCGCTCACCTAAATTTGCCAAGAAGTACCTTGATTTGAGAAGTGCGCTTTCAGATGCTGCGACTACTTACCTAGAAGAAGTTCGGACCCAGCGCTTCCCTGGCGAAGAGCACAGCTTCAACTAGTCCTCTAGCTCCTCATCCGCTGCGATGTTCTTTGCCCGCTCATCGATGATTTGAAGGGCTCGTTTGGCCTCGTCGAAACTAGAAAATGGGCCTATGCGGTCAAGAGATAGAGACTGCGGTCCCGACTCGACCAAACCGGTTTTGGTATTGAACCAATATTGGACTTCTGACTCCATTGCAGAAGTCTACGCTTTGCCAAAACTAGACTTTGTAGGTGCCAAGAACCGACTCTGGAATCCTGATACCAGGAACAATCTCTCCACGCAGAAAAGTACCTGGCAACATCACCACCCCTGAGTACGTCGGTAAGCCAGCCCCTGCGCCGCATTCTGGCGGTGATAAATATGACCAAGAGACCATTAGTCGAATCCGCAGAGCGTCAAAGATTGCCGCTCAGGCCCTCGAGATTGTGCTATCCGCTGCCAAGCCAGGAATGACCACCGACCAACTAGATGAGATTGGTCATGAGTTTCTTATTAGTCAAGGTGCCTACCCATCAACGCTTGGTTATCGCGGCTTCCCAAAGTCGCTGTGCTCATCGCTAAATGAAGTGATCTGCCATGGCATACCCGATGACACCGTTATCCATGACGGAGATCTTCTGAACATTGATATCTCCGCCTTCATTGAAGGGGTACATGGTGATACCAATGGCACGGTTGTGGTGGGTGAGGCTCCGCAGCACGTTCATGACCTGGTAGACCGCACAAAGGAGGCGATGCTACGGGGAATCCGAGCCGCACTGCCTGGTCGTCAAGTCAACATCATTGGCAGGGCAATTGAGAGCTACGCAAAGCGTTTCGATTACGGCGTGGTACGTGACTTTACCGGGCACGGTGTTGGAACTTCTTTTCACAGCGGACTGATCATCCCCCACTATGACGCCCCTGAATACACAGATGTCATCGAGGTGGGAATGGTCTTTACCGTGGAGCCAATGCTGACGCTAGGAAGTCATGATTGGGATTTGTGGGATGACGGCTGGACCGTGACCACGACGGATAAGTCCCTAACGGCTCAGTTTGAACACACTATTTTGATTACCGAAGACGGCCCAGAGATTCTGACGGAGGCATAGATGAGACGCAAAGCGATTGGGATTGATATCGGTGGCACCGGGATCAAGGCGGCACTTGTCGACACCAAAAAGGGCAGCTTGGTCTCTGAGCGCATACGAGTGGAAACCCCAGCAGGCGGAGAGCCTGAGGCTATTGCCAACGCATGCGCGGAGATTGTTGAACGCCTGGATGAAAAGGGAAATCGTTCCATCGGGATCTGTTTCCCAGCGGTTGTAAAGCACGGGCACACGCAGTCAGCAGCTAATGTCTCGAAGCGCTGGATCGGCCTAGATGCCCACGAGCTGTTCTCGCATCGGCTCAAGCGCCAGGTCCATGTTTTGAATGATGCCGATGCTGCAGGTGTCGCTGAGATGAATTATGGGGCGGGTAAGGATCAGCCCGGCCTGGTAATCATGACCACGCTTGGAACCGGCATCGGAACAGCACTGTTTTATGACGGCAAATTGATTCCAAATGCCGAGCTTGGGCACCTGAGTATCGAGGGTGTTGACTACGAGACCAAAGCTGCCTATTCAGCAATGGAGCGCGAAAACCTCAGTTTTGAAGCATGGGCTCAGCGCCTGCAGACCTATTACTCACACCTCGAAAACTTACTGGTGCCAGATTTGATAATTGTGGGTGGTGGGATAAGCAAGCAGTCCGAGAAGTTCCTGCCACTGCTGAAGCTCAGGACCAAGACTGTTCCCGCGGAGACGAAGAACTCGGCTGGAATCATCGGCGCAGCGCTGTTGGCTAACAAGGTGCTTGAGAAAAAGAGCTAGTGGGCCAACCGGTACGCCGGGTTCTGTCGTGGACGATCATCTA
>JBEENY010000024.1:0-18362 GCA_041191905.1 Actinomycetota bacterium | reverse complement strand
TAGTGTTCTGTTATTCCTAAGGGTCGAAACAGGAGGTACCCCGGTGGGGTAAAGTCACATCTGCAACAGCCAAAATGGTTTCACACCGAAGACCAGAAATCAAGACCCAAAATTGTGAGTATGAACAAGAAACTGATGACCGCAATCGCCATATTGGCGCTGGAATCTTTGGCTCTGATTGCGGTTACACTTTGGTCGCTTTTGGCAATTCTGCAAGGCAACACATTCTCACTAACCAGCTCACTTTTCCTATTGGGTCTGCTTGCAGCAGCCTCACTTTGGGCCGGCAACATCACCTATGGATTACTCAAACGCAAGCGGTGGTCGCACACCGCTGCGATGGTGCTTCAGCTTTTGGTCGCCTCAATAGCGACCGCTAGTTTTTCCGGTGAGTTCGCTTCCCCTGTAATTGGATGGTCACTACTGATCCCAGCCGCACTTAGCTTTTACCTGCTGTTTTCCAGGTCTGTAAGAGTTGAATTCGGTAAGGACTAACCGATTCGCTTCAGCAACATGTTGGTGTGACCGGTTGCCTTCACGTTGTACATCGCATCGGAGACCACACCGTTCTCGTCAATCAAAATCGTTGATCTGAGAGCGCCTTTGTAAATGCGTCCGTAGAGCGACTTCTCGCCGTATGCACCGTAAGCGCGGTGAGCATCCATGTTCTCGTCGCTGAGTAGTTTGAAAGTAAGTTCGTGGGCGTCTTCGAAACTCTTCAGCTTTTTCACGCTGTCCGGTGAGACACCGACAATCTGGTAGCCCCTAGCCACAAACTGAGGCAAAGCGTCTTGAAAATCTGCAGCCTCTTTGGTGCATCCTGGACTGCCGGCCGCAGGATAGAAATAGAGAACCGTTTTGGTGCCGAAAAGGTCCGATAGGGACACTGTTTTGCCGTCTTGGTCGAGCAGTTTGAAGTCAGGAGCTTTGGCTCCAGGAACCAGTCGCTGCACTTCGTTGGACATTCACACCCCAGGGTTGATTTATAGAAACATTATTCAACCAATCCTGTTTCAGACTGGGAGTTCGCCAATAGCGTTTGACAAAAAAGTTCATTGCAGGGGTTGGTTTGAACTGCTAGGATTTCCCCTCGTTGCGCCTCTAGCTCAATCGGCAGAGCAACTGACTCTTAATCAGTGGGTTCTGGGTTCAAGTCCCAGGGGGCGCACTTTTCGTTTAACGCAATTAGGCTGTGGCCATGAGCTTGCCAGAACAATTTCGAGGCCATCAAGACGCTGACGGCCGAATATCTAAGTTGCCCGCGAAGCACTCCAAGCGCGTCCAGCTTTGTTTGGGAATGCTGGAGTGTCTCGATCCCGGAGTCGAGTACACCGAGAAAGAAGTCAACGAGATCTTCTTCAAACACCTCGATGACTTCGCACTGGTTCGAAGGACCCTGGTAGACATGGGTCTTCTAGAGCGAGACCGATACGGACAGTCCTACAAAAAAGTTAGCGACCAAGTTCAAGTAGCAAACTGACAGAGTCACCGAGGCCAATCCCATTGGGCTTTCTGATGGCATCTTTGAGCGGAATGAAGAAGCTCCCATCTCGAGGTATTAGCGAGGTGGTGATAGTCGTGCTGCCGATACTGACTCGAGCGGGAATAACGCCCCAGCCATAGCTGAGTTCGCGCTTGTAAATTTCAATTTCCTCTGTGACTTCAACTGGAGTTGCAACGAAATAGAAGGGCGCTGGACCGCGCCACTCAAACACCTCGCCAGTTAGTTCAAAGTTCACGCGCCAAGCATTACAGCAGAGAGCCATGCAATCAATAAATGTTTTAGCAAAATAAGTAAAGCCCCCCTAGACTTTGACTATGCATCAATTAGCCAACTCCTTGACCATGGGTCCAGTGACGCTTCGCGTCGCTGATCTAGATCTCATGACCAGGTATTACACGCAGAATCTGGGTTTGGAGGTTCTCTCTGAGAACTTGGGGTCTCGAGTTCTTGGTGGCTCTAAGTCATCGACACTGATTCTCGAGCACTCCCCGGAGCTGAAGCATGCTGGACCCAGTGAGGCTGGTCTCTTTCACACCGCGTTCTTATTTGAGACACAGTCAGGATTGGCTCAGGCGGTAGCTGCAACTGCTCGGAACTACCCAAATACCTTTACTGGTTCTGCTGACCACTTGGTTTCTGAGGCGTTTTACTTTGACGACCCAGAGGGAAACGGAGTAGAGCTTTACTTCGATCGCGAACGCACTTCGTGGTCTTGGCAGCACGGTGAGATTCAAATGGACACATTGTTTTTGGACCCAAACCAATACCTCACCACCCACATCTCCGAGGTCCGTGCAGATGACGTGCCGGTGATCGGGCATGTGCACCTGAGTGTTGGAAACATAGCCCAGGCAAGAGACTTCTACGTCGACCAGCTCGGTTTTAAGGTGACTATGAATTGGGGCGGGACAGCGCTCTTTGTCTCGGTTGGCGGTTACCACCACCACATGGCAATGAACGTTTGGCGCTCCAGGGGAGCGGGACGTAGGCAGCCAACTCTTGGTTTGAGAGATGTGGCTTTGGTGCTTCCAGATGCGGATGCTCTCGCTGCTGCAGTGGATCGGCTAAATGGGGTTCACCAGATTGGTGAGCAGGCTTTTGCTACAGAGGACCCCTGGGGAAATCAGATTTCTCTAAGTGCCTAGCGTTTCTTTACAGTAGTGAGGGCATAGCCGCCGGCAACAATCAGTGCCAGAGGCCCAACAAAGTCCAAACCTGAAAACCAATCGGTCCAGCTGTTGGCAATCACGAATCCCAAACCGAGGACACCGACGCCAATGAGACTGAATCCGATGCCTCTGGTGACACGTGGATCAACCTTGTTCAGGTCCTCCCGAGAGGTTGCGGTCAGTTTGTTGCAGCTCGGGCAGCGGAAATCATGCTCGGTGATCTCAGCTTGGCAGTGAGGGCAATTCGTGTTCATAGCTAAACACTAGACCTCTAGTGGCATGCCAATAGGCTTTGACTGATTGGAGATTTCAATGAGCGCTGCCCTTATGGTTGTCGATGTTCAGGTGAGCATGTTTTTTGGCCCTTGGCCAGTCTCCGATGCTCAGGCGCTCTTGAAGCGAATTGGCGATCGAGTACTTGAGGCCAGGCTGGCATCAGAGCCGGTGATTTTTGTCCAAAACGATGGACCCGAGGGTGAAATGGATGCCCCGGGTGAGCCGTGGTGGGAACTAGTTTTGGCACCCAAGGAAAGTGAACTCGTAGTTCGCAAGACCACACAGGATGTTTTTGAATCCAACCCCAACCTCGCCGACGAGTTGCGGGCCAGAGGTATCACATCGGTTGAATTGGTTGGCGTGCAGTCTGATATGTGCCTCAGATCCAGTGCCTTGGGGGCCAAGCAGAATGGATTTGAGGTTGTTGTAAGGCGCGAGCTTCACTCCACCTATGACGGAGGATTCCCTGGTTCGGACGATCCAACTCCTGCTGCTGTGATTTCTGATCGTGTGCAGGCTGAGCTGCAGGAGGTTTTGTCTTGAACAACCTCGTCGCCCTAGAGCCCAAGCAGTTTCCAGCGTATGTCGAGGCTATTGAATCCTCTGGCGCGAAGGTATCACCGCTAAGTAAGGACGTTAGGGCGCTGGTCTGGACCGATTACGCAGATCCAGAGGGACTTGCCGTTGCTATTGCAAATAACCCAGAGCTTGAATGGGTACAGCTTCCTTTTGCTGGTGTCGATGCATTTTCAAAGTTACTTGAACTACCGGTGATCTTTACCTCGGCAAAAAGGTCTTACTCAGAGCCTGTTGCCGAGCACGCCCTGATGTTAGCTATGGCTCTCGGGAGAGTGCTGCCCGAACGTGTAAAAGCCACCAGTTGGGGTGAAAAGTATGCTGACTCGCTCTATGACGAGGAGGTTGCGATTGTAGGAGGCGGCGGAATCGCGCAGGAGCTGGTGAAGCTTCTTGAACCATTTCGCGCCAGGGTTACCGTTGTTAGAAAGCGCCCGGACCAGGACTTTGATGGTCACGGCATCGCCACCGTGACCGGCTTCGACCAACTTGATACTGTGCTGGCCAAGTCAAAGTTTGTTTTTCTTGCCTGCGCACTAACTGCTGAGACTCGCTTCTTGTTTGACGCAATGAGATTTCAGCAGATGATGCCCAAGTCCTATTTGGTCAACGTTGCTCGCGGTGAGGTGGTGAATCAGGAGGATCTCCTGAGCGCGCTTGACTCTGGGCATCTCGCTGGCGCAGCTACAGATGTCACTTACCCGGAGCCGCTCCCTGAGGGGCACCCGATGTGGGGCCGGGATGACCTAATCATCACCCCGCACACTGCCGACACCAAACCGATAGTCACCCGCTTGTTTGCGCTTCGCCTTCGAGAAAACGTCTCGGCTTGGCTCAACGAAAAGCCACTAATCGGGGTGGTTGATCCCAAGCTGGGGTATTGATGGAACTTAGTAACTGGCTTCTCTACACAGCCGCGGCCCTCGGGCTTTCGCTTACTCCAGGACCCAACGGCCTTTTGGCGTTGACCCATGGTGCCCTCTATGGCACCCGTCGCACGATAGCCACAATCTTGGGAGGTGGCCTCGGATTCACGACCGTCATCGGGCTCTCAATGTTTGGAATTGGCGCGATTCTCGCTGCCAATGCCGAACTGATCTTTTGGCTGAAGTGGCTGGGAGGTGCCTACCTGGTGTTCTTGGGCATCCAGGTGTGGAGGTCAGAGCCAATCGGTGCCGCTGCAGCGAAGAGTGAAAAATCGAGGCCTTGGTCCTTATTCCAAGCCGGTCTCTACTCCGCGGTTTCAAACCCGAAGGGTATTTTGTTTTTTGTAGCTTTCCTGCCTCAGTTCATAGAACCTGAAAAACCGCTTTTCCTCCAGTTTTTGATTATGGCTGGAACCTTCTTCGTGATCGAGTTTTGCTACGAGCTGACCGTCGCAGCATTCGCTGATCGGATCACACCTTGGCTTCGCAGGGTAGGGAAAAACTTCAACCGAGTTTTTGGCTCGGTGTTTATAGCAATTGGCCTATTGCTTCCGCTGCGCGGCTAGATACCCAGCTCGTTTCTGAGCATCTCAATGTGACCCTTGGCCTTGACGTTGTAAAAGACGTGGCTTAGCTTGCCGGATTTGTCAACGACAAAGGTCGAGCGGATCGTTCCCATGTAGGTCTTGCCATACATGCTCTTTTCTCCATAGGCACCGTATGCCTGCTGCACGGCGTTGTCTGGATCGGACAGCAGGTCAAAGTTCAAGCTCTCCTTGTCCTTGAACTTCTTCAACTTGCCAGGCTGGTCTGGGGAGATGCCCAATACGGTGTAGCCGGCAGACTTCAGCGAGTTGATATTGTCCCTGATCTCGCAAGCCTGGGTTGTGCAGCCAGGAGTTGCTGCTGCTGGGTAGAAGTAAACAACCACCTTCTGACCCGCGAATGAGGACAGGCCCACCTCTTTTTCGTCCTGATTCCTTAGGGTGAAGCCCGGAGCTTTATCGCCAATCTTTACGCTCATGTCATTTGCCTTTCGTTCTGCTTTTGCTTAGTTTCCTTGGGAGCTAGTCGCTCAAGTTTTAGCCAAACCGACATTGTTAGAACCACGAGGCTAAAGCCGAACAGCAGGTCCTCAAGCGGTGCGTTTACGATGCGTATCCCCATGATGGCATTTTCGCCGTAGGTGACTATTTCGGTGCCGGTCAGATAGCCATTGGTGACCAGCTGGAAGAAGATCACGATTGAGTATGCGATGTAAAAGCTGGTGCGCTGAAAGAGCCCGGTCTTTAGAACATTGGACTCCAAAAAGATAGTGATTGCCACAGCAATCAGCGCCAGGACGGTGTAGCTCATCGCGTCACCCTTTCCGCCCGACGTTCTTGAAACTCAAGCAGCATTCGATAAGCCGAACGAGTCCCCTCCATGGTTAGCACCGAGGCAATCGGGATCAGGATGAAAAAGAGGTATTCCTCGAGAGGGATGTCAAAAGGTCCGTAGATTCCAAGAATCTGGCCACGATCAAAAAACCAGTGTCCTTGGGAAACCGCATATGCGTCCCAGATGATAAACCAGGGGGCAACTAGCAAGACGGTCGCTCCAAGGCGAATCGGATTTCTCAATACCCTGATCTTGAAAGCCCACTCCAGCCACCAAGAACCGCACACCACAAACAACAGCATCGCGAAGTACGACCACTGCCCGAACATAGTGCTCCTGTGACTAAACTCAGTCCTGTGCTGCAATCAGAACTGAAGCTGCTGGTTCAACTTCGAACCATCTCCAGATACAGCATTTTGTTTGGAACTTTTATTTCAATCCCACTGAGTTTTTTCTTTCCGAACGAGCTGCTATGGCAGGTTGTCCTGGCCCTGATCGCGCTTGCAATTGGAACCCCGCATGGAGCTGTAGATCACCTAATCACGGTTCCCAAATTCCGATTCATCAAGATGACACTCTTCATACTTGGCTACCTAGCCGTGACAGCACTCGCAGTTTGGTTCCTGATTGCAAACAACCTGCTCGGCTTCCAGCTGATCGTTCTAATTAGCGCGATTCATTTCGGCATCGGTGATGCTTCGTTCATAGCCGAGATTGACAATCGCATATCTAGACCTGGCCTACCCAAACTTACCTACGCTCTAGCGGCCGGATTTACGCCGGTGTTTTTGCCGCTTCTTGGAGACGGATCGACCCAAGCGCTCACAGCCGTCAACCCAAATCTGATCGGCTGGGCACTTGGTTTTGAAAGCCAGCTGTTCTGGCTGATCCTGGGCTTCAACCTGTTGGCCGTAACTGTGATGGCGCTTAGAAAGCGCTGGAGTGAGGTCGCGGATCTGCTGCTACTTCTGGGCATCAGCTTGGTAGCGCCACCACTGGTCGCCTTCGCTTTCTACTTCGGCCTATGGCACGCGCTACGGCACACGGGCAGACTGACCCTGGAGTATGAAAAGTCGCAGCAACTGCACTCCCAAGGAAAGAGTTGGCCAAGCTTTTTCAAGGCATTCAACGCCGGCATCCCAGCGCTATTGCTAGTGGTTTTATTCACCTTGGGGTGGGCACAGGTAGCTGGATTCAGCCTTCCAGCTGAACTACTTTGGTTGCTGCTTGTCGTGATTTGGGCACTCACAGTGCCACACATGGCACTGACCGCAAGGTTGGATGCCAAAGCGATGGGAGTTAGAAGTTGATTTCTGCAGCCACAGGCTTTCTAACCGGTCTATCGCTCATCGTTGCCATCGGGGCTCAAAACGCATTTGTTCTGAGACAGGGCTTGAGGCGAGAGCACGTCTTTGCCATAGTGCTCTTTGCCGCCGTAAGCGATGCCCTCCTAATCGTCGTCGGCATCGCTGGACTCGGTGCGGTGATTCAGGGTTATCCTCTCGTCCTTGAGGTTATCCGCTATTTCGGTGCGGCCTATCTGATTTGGTTTGGTATCTCGGCGCTGAGAAGAGCACTAAATCCGAGTGCCCTTGAGGCCGGCCAGGGCTCTGGAATCTCACTTGGCAAGGCATTAGCGACGGTCGCCGCACTGACTTATCTCAATCCGCATGTCTACCTGGACACAGTGATCTTGCTAGGCGGGATCGGAAACCAATTCGGGTCAGAGAGGTGGCTCTTTGCTCTAGGCGCGGCAACTGCATCTTTCGTCTGGTTTTTTTCACTTGGCTACTTCGCGAAATTGCTCTCTAGATTTGTTTCCAGCCCGAAGTTTTGGCGGGTTCTCGATGGCTTTATAGCCTTCGTAATGTTCAGCATCGCATTGCTGCTTCTCACTTACGAGTTTTAGGCGGAGAATTAGCCCATGGGATTTGACGAGAGCTCGCTCACTAACTTCGCAAATAGATCCAGTTCAAAGTGGCGCAGGTTTGCACCTGAGGTTCTGCCTATGCATGTTGCCGAAATGGACTTCGAGGTCGCCAGCGAGATTCGAGCCACTTTGGCCGACCTGGTGTCAAGATCAGACCTTGGCTACCTAGGTCCCATTCCTGAGCTAGCGGATGCTTTTGAGGGGTATGCCAAGAAGGCTTGGGGTTGGCAGATTGAGAAGGCAAATCTAAAACTAGCCACCGATGTTGGAGTTGCAGCGGTCGAGATTCTCCGAACTGTTGCAAAGCCGGGGGATAGGGTGCTGATCAACTCGCCCGTTTACTCAAGTTTTTACCACTGGATCCACGAGGTCGGATTAGTCGAATACGATGCCCCTCTTCGCATCGAGGAAAATTCTTGGCATTTGGATATCGCAGCCATTGAAGAAGCATTCAAAGCCGGGGTGAAGATCTACATGCTGTGTTCGCCGCAAAACCCGGTCGGCACCATTCATTCCCGAGCAGAGCTCCAGGTGGTTTCGGATCTGGCTAACCAGTATGGGGTTCTGGTGATCTCCGACGAGATACATGCGCCACTAAGTTTCGAAGAGTTCACGCCGTATCTCAGCGTCCCAGGGGCGGAGCGAAATGGAGTTGTAATCACCTCGAGCTCCAAAGCTTGGAACACTGCAGGCCTGAAGGCTGGTTTCCTAATCTTCCAATCCGCGGAGGTTGGTGAAAAGCTCAAGGGCATCCCCGATGCCATGCACTGGCGCAGCTCACTTTTGGGGGCGTTTTCAATGGTTAGCGCTTTCCGTGACTGTGGTTACTGGATTGATGAGACTAATGCGCGCCTGCAGGCAAATCTTCAACACCTCAGAGCTGAGGTAGCAAGGCAGCTACCAAAGGCGAAAATGTTTGACCACGCAGCAACCTACCTCGCCTGGATTGATCTGAGCGACTACGGCTTTGAAAACCCGCAGCAAGAGATTCTCAAGCACAAGGTTGCGGTCGTTCCAGGTGATGATCATGCCCCTAAGAATGAATACTCCAGATTTGTACGCTTCAACTTCGCAACCTCGAAAGAGCGAATCACCGAAGCGGTTTCTAGGATGCGCCTAGCCCTTGAGGGCAAGTAGCAAGTCTTCGATTAGGTCCTGCGAGTTTTCCAAACCGACGGAGAGTCGCAGAGTCCCATCGGTAATGCCCATTCGCTGACGAGTATCAGGGTCCAATCGGCGGTGAGTCGATGATGCTGGGTGAGTGATTAGTGATCTGGAATCTCCCAGGTTGTTGGAGATATCAATCACCTCAAGTCGATTCATTAGGCCAAAGGCCTTTTCCTTGGACTCGAGCTCAATGGCCAAGGTGGTGCCACCCTTCAGCATCTGTTTCTCAGCCATCTGGCGCTGAGGGTGTGAGGCTAGGAATGGATGATGTACCGCTTTTACTCCGGTTGCTCCCTCAAGGTGCTGGGCAATTGCCAACGCTGAGTCGGCCATCTTGTTCACCCTCAGCTCCATGGTCTCCAAGGATTTGAGCAGCACCCAAGCATTGAATGGGCTCAGCGATGGGCCGGTGTGCCGGGTGAAGGGCTTTAGGTGGTTGTCGATGTAGTCCTTTGAACCAAGCAGCGCTCCACCAAGAACTCGACCCTGGCCATCTATGTGTTTGGTCGCCGAGTACATCACGACGTCAGCTCCAAACTCCAGTGGTTTCTGCAAAACCGGTGAGGCCATGACGTTGTCGACAACCAACAGTGCGCCTGCTTTTTTGGATAGCTCGGCAACCATCTCGATGTCGACAATTTCCATCATGGGGTTCGATGGGGTCTCAATGAAGACCGCCTTAGCCGGGGTGGAAAGTGCGCTCTTCCAGGCCTCGTAGCTGTTATCGGTGACTACCTCAACAACCACACCCCACTTGGGCAGAATCTCGGTGAGCACTACATAGCAGGAGGAGAACATCGCACCCGATGCAACAACTCGATCTCCGGCTGCAACCAGGCAGGCAACGGAAGCGAACATAGCGCTCATACCACTGCCGGTTGCGTGTGCAGCTTCGGCACCCTCGAGAAGCGCCAAGCGCTCCTCAAACATTTGGACGGTTGGATTTGAAAAGCGCGAGTAAAGGTGGTGCTCTTCAGTCTCAGCAAAACTGGCTTCTGCCTGCTCTGCAGAGTCGTAGGTGAAGCCAGAGTTTAGAAAGAGTGCCTCAGAGGTTTCTTGAAATCCGGTGCGTGTCAGAGCACCGCGCAGCGCAATCGTGTCAGGTCTGAGTTCACGCTCGGTTGGCTTTGAACTCGATGTGTTGTAACCCCAGGGGCGATTGCGCTTTGTCATTGCCCAAAAACATACCCGCAAACCCATAGTCTTTGCAGCGTGGAATCCAAAGTTGTCGATCTTGCAGCCCAGCTTTTTCAGCAGCACGGGATCGTCAACTACTCATTCGGATTCGATCGAGCGATCCGCAGAGCCGGACTTTGCGATTACTCCAGACGCAGAATCACAATCTCAAAGCACTTGGTTGCAAACGGCGACATGGAGCAAATCGAGCAGGTTTTGCTTCATGAAATAGCCCACGCTTTAGTTGGAAAAGCCGCCGGCCACGGGCGAGTGTGGCGAGCGAAGGCTAGTGAAATTGGTTATCGCCACGAGCGCATCGACGCATCCTCGCTAGCTGCCAATACAGCGAAGTGGCGCGGGGTATGCCCTGGAAATCATGAGCACTTTAGATCGAGACGACCAACCAGGCAGTTATCGTGCAAGCTGTGCGCGCCGAGCTTTTCGAGGCGGTATCTGATCAGCTGGGTTGAGGCCCGATAATCACTGCGCTGACGATTGCGCCTGCCAGGAAGTTTAGGAAGATGAACCTGCGCCAACCACGGTTTGCCTGCTCGCAAGTTTCGTCTGTGATCTGCCACTCTCTTCCAACCACAAATAGGTAGGGCAGCGCAGCCAGTGCCGCTTGCGGGTAACGGTCTCCTAGGAACAGGGTGGTGACTCCAGCCACCAAATACATGACAAAAGCGATTCGAACGGTTGCCTTAGCACCCAGCACGGTGGCGATTGAAGCAATACCTGCTTCTCGATCTGCGCGGATGTCTTGCACCGCTCCAAATGCGTGAGAGGCCATGCCCCAGAGCGTGAAGCTCAGAGTTATGAGCCATATCCGCAAGTCAAACTCAGTTTCAGTGAGCGTGAGAGCAAACAGCATCGGGCCAACAAAGTGCATAGCGGATGTGAAGGAATCAAGAAACGGAATCTCCTTGAATCGAAGGCCGCCGAGACTGTATGCGATTACTAGAAACAGCACTCCGGTAAGCACGAGTCCACTAAGCAGGTTTCCCACCCAGAGTAGATAGAGCGTGAAAGGGATAGCTAAGCCAAAGGAAATCAAAAGTGTTGGGCGGTGGTACTTCGGCTCAAGTAGCCCACCCTCTATTCCACCCTTGCGCGGATTGCGAAGGTCAGATGGGTAATCGAAAACATCATTCACCCCATACATCAAAAGGTTGTAGGGGATTAGAAAGAACAGGGTGCCAAGAATTAGCCGTGCATCTACCTCTTCGGACACTAGATAGTACGCGGCGGCAAATGGGAATGCAGTATTTATCCAGGAGATCGGCCTGGAGGAAACAAACAGTTTTTTCAGCATCACTTTTTCCTGAACATCTCAAAAAGTGATGGGGTCAAAACCAGGGCAACCAGGGTGTATGCAAAGTCCTCAATCGGGGCATACCCGAGCATGAAGCCCGAAAGCTTGGATGTGTCATATGCCACGATGCCGGTACCGATAATGACGTTGTCGAAAATCAGCGTCAGGGTAAGCATCACCAGTGCGGTGATCAGCACGGGCTTTAGCTTGAGCTTCTTTCGCACCAGTAATGTGTAGAGGGCAAAGATACCAAGCACGATAGCGGTCAACTCGGGGTAGCTCATTTGGCCGCCCATCGATAAACCACCAGAGTGTTGTAGCTAAGCAGAATCAGAAAGAAGACTTCCTCCACTGGCAGCTCTGGGGCAAGCAATATGCCACTTAGGTGAGGAGCGTCACCGCGGAAGAAAATACCGTTAGCAATCCCGACTATGTCCCAAATCAGAAACACCACTACCGAAAGCCCGACAGCTAATAAGGTGGCTCGAGGGTCAACAAATAAAGCGACTCGGTGCGTCCAGTCCAGAAGTCCAACACCTACGATCGAAAAAAGCAGCGCAATCAGGTATAGGTAGGGGACTACCTCCTGGATCACTTCAGACCTCTCCAACTCTTAACTGGTTTCAGCTCACCCTTGATCGGGCCGGAGCTGCGGTCGTCAATAAGGTGCTTATAAACGAGCTCAGCCCCAATCAAACACATCGGTAATCCGATACCTGGGATGGTGTTGTGTCCCGTGTAGAGCAGGTTCTTCACCTTCTTGGATTTGTTTGAGGGTCTGAAGAAGGCGCTCTGTGTGAGCGTGTGAGCCATTCCAAGCGCGGTGCCACTCCATGCATTCAACTCAGCTTCGAAGTTTGCAGGTCCGACTGTTCTTCTAACCACGATTCGATCCTTGAGATCGGGAACTTTGCACCACTTGGCAATCTGATCGATGATGCGGTCGGCTTCTGCCTCAAACTTTGGATCGCCATCGCCGTTTATGCCTCCGCGACCAATTGCTGGGTCTGCGGCTGTCGGCACAAGCACAAAAAGGTTCTCGTGGTCTGCGGGTGCAACGCTAGGGTCTGTCTTTGAAGGCATGCAGAGGTAAAGCGAGGCAGGTGATGGCACCTTGCTCTTACCGTCAGCCTTGCGGAACACCTCTTTGAAGTTTGATGCCCAATCCTTGGTGTAGAGCAGAGTGTGGTGATCAAGCTCCGAGATCTTGCCCTTGATGCCCAGGTAGATCAAAAGTGCTGAAGGACCAGGAACCTTCTTGTCCCAGAAGCGCTGTGGGTAAGTCTGGTATTTGGGTTCGAGCAACTTGGTTTCCACGTGATGAAGGTCGGCGCTCGCCACAACAACATCAGCCATGATCTTTGACTCGCCGACCCGCACACCAACGGCCTTGCCATCCGAAACCAGAATCTCCCGAACCGGTGACGAGGTGTAGATCTCAACGCCGTGCTGCTTAGCGAGACGCTCAATTGATTCGATAACGGTGTAGAGGCCACCCATGGGGTAGAAGACGCCCTGGTTCATGTCCACGTGAGTCATCAGGTGATACATGCTCGGGGTGTCATAGGGAGACGCTCCCAAGAAAACAGCCGGGAAATTCAGCATCTTCTTCAGTCGCTCATCCTTCACAAACTTCCCGGAGAAGGTCCACAGCGGAGTGATAAGGAGTTTTAGGAACTCGGCAAGACGTGACAAAACTTCTGGGTGCACGAAGCTTCTAGCATCTCGGAAGTTGGTATAGAGGAAGTGTTTGATTGAGAGTCGGTAAGCGTCTTCTGCACTATCGAGATATCTCTGAAGAGCTTGGCCGGAACCTGGCTCAATCGAGTCAAACATGGACTTAATTTCGTCCAAGTTTTCGCTCATTAAAAGCTTGTCGTTCTCACCCTCATTGCGAGTTTGGTAAGCGGGAGATAGTCGAACCAGATTCAACTCTTTCGCTGCGGTTGTGCCCATCAGGTTGTAGAACTGCTCAAAGGCGTCCGGCATCAGATACCAGCTCGGACCCATGTCAAAGCGGAAGCCATCTTTTTCCCACTGGTAGGCGCGACCACCTAGCGAGTCTTTCGCCTCATAAAGAGTCACCTTCATGCCGGCTTTGGCAAGCAAAGCTGCTGAAGAAAGTCCCGCGATTCCGCCACCGATCACAATGGCAGTTTTTTGACTCATGGTTTTGCTCCTAGGTATGCGCGAGCGACCAAGATCAGTTTCTTGAAATTGCTCACGCTGATACGGGTGTTAATCAAATCTTTCGCAGAAGTGTTTCCAATCTTGGAATTTAGTTCTGCAAATAAAAGCTGTGCGGCCGTGACGGCAACCCTTGCGCTCCTGGGCAATAGCGGGAGTGACTTTGCACTCTGCTCTAGGTCTTGATTTATATCGGCGACTAAGCGCGACTTGGTCTGCTCATCAAAGTTATCGACGTTGACACCTGGGAAATAGGAGCGGCCAAGTCGCTTGAAGTCGGCTGCCAAGTCCCTTAGGAAATTCACCTTTTGGAAAGCGCTTCCTAGTGCCCGGGCACCTTTCACCAGAAGAACCTTCTCTTCCTTGGTATAGCTCTTGCCCTGCACAAATGCCGCCAAGCACATCAGGCCCACAACCTCAGCCGAGCCGTAAACATATCGTTCGAAGGAAGCTTGGTCATGCACAGTCTCCGTCAGGTCCTGTCGCATGGAATAGAAAAACGGCTCGACAATGTCTTTGCCAATTCCAACCTCGCGTGCTGTTACACCGAAGGAGTGCAGGATCAGATTGGTTGAAAAACCAGTCTGCATCGCTTTGTAAGTCTCAGCCTCAAACGCGTCTAATTCTTTACCGGGGTCTATCCCCGCCGCTCCTTGAGCCGCCTGCTGCGCAGAGCCATCCACAATCTCATCCGCAACCCGGACCATCGCGTAGATGTTTTCGATGTGGTGCCTGAGGTTATTAGGAAGCAGCTTGGTCGCAGCCCCAAACGATGTTGAGTAGCTGTAAATAACCTCTCGGCTAGCACGGTGCGCTGCCTGCGTATAGAGAGCTAGACCAGTAGGCACTTTGGTGGTGTCTTGGGATTCCACATGCCTAGGCTACTCCCTAGTTGATGGCTAGGATTGGTTTATGACGAACCCTATGAAACCCCGTAGCCATGCCGTCACCGACGGAATCGAGAAGGCTCCTCAACGTGGAATGCTTCGTGCAGTGGGCATGGGCGATGATGACTGGACTAAGCCTCAAATTGGAGTCGGATCCAGCTGGAATGAGCTAACTCCCTGCAACCTATCGCTGGATCGACTTGCAAAGGCCGTCAAGGTAGGCGTCTCCAGAGCTGGTGGTTTCCCCATGCAGTTCGGAACCATCTCGATGTCAGACGGTATTTCAATGGGTCATGAGGGAATGCACTTTTCGCTAGTGAGCCGAGAGGTGATTGCCGACTCGGTAGAGACGGTTATGGGTGCTGAGGCCCTCGATGGCAGCGTCCTGCTTGCTGGTTGCGACAAGTCACTACCGGGCATGCTCATGGCGGCCGCTCGTCTTGACCTAGCTTCCGTTTTCCTCTACGCAGGTTCGATTGCTCCTGGTTGGGTAAAGCTGACCGATGGCACAGAGAAGCCAGTCACCATCATCGACGCTTTTGAGGCGGTAGGAGCCTGCAAGGTTGGAAAGATGAGTGAGGAAGACCTCACTCGAATCGAAAAAGCAGTTTGCCCCGGTGAGGGCGCTTGTGGCGGTATGTACACCGCAAACACCATGGCTTCAATTGGAGAAGCAATTGGCATGAGCCTTCCAGGCTCCGCTGCTCCACCTTCGGCGGACAGACGTCGCGATGTCTGGGCCGAGCGAAGCGGCGAGGCCGTTGTCAATCTGATCGCTAAGGGCATCACGGCTCGACAGATTATGACCAAGAAGGCTTTTGAAAATGCCATCGCCGTTTTGATGGCATTCGGTGGCTCCACCAATGCGGTGCTGCATCTTTTGGCGATTGCTCGTGAGGCAGAGGTTGACCTCACTCTCGATGACTTCAACCGGATTTCCGATAAAGTGCCACACCTTGGTGACCTCAAGCCATTTGGTCAATTCGTCATGAACGATGTTGACCGAGTCGGTGGTGTGCCGGTCTTGATGAAGGCACTTCTAGATGCTGGTCTGCTGCACGGTGATGTCATGACAGTCACTGGAAAGACCATGGCTGAGAACCTTGAGGGCATTAACCCACCGGACCCAGACGGCAAGATCATTCGCGCAATGAACAATCCGATCCACAAAACTGGTGGCATCCAGATCCTGAAGGGATCCATGGCTCCAGATGGCGCAGTTGTGAAAACCGCTGGCTTTGATTTGAACTTCTTTGAAGGTCCCGCGAAAGTGTTTGACCGCGAGGGACCAGCCATGGACGCCCTTGTCGAGGGCAAAATCCAGAAGGGCGATGTGGTGGTTATCCGCTACGAAGGTCCCAAGGGAGGCCCTGGTTTCCGCGAGATGCTTGCCCTCACTGGCGCAATCAAAGGTGCGGGACTGGGCAAGGATGTTCTACTATTGACAGACGGACGATTCTCAGGCGGCACAACCGGCCTTTGCATCGGACACATTGCTCCAGAGGCGACCGAAGGCGGTCCAATTTCTCTGGTTCGCGATGGAGACCTTATTCGGGTCGACATCGCAGCTCGTTCGCTCGAACTACTCGTTGATGCGCAAGAGCTGGAAGCCCGCAGGAAAACATGGGTTCCACTACCACCACGCTATACAAAGGGTGTGCTCGCAAAATACACAAAGTTGGTGTCCTCGGCTTCCGAAGGTGCCTACTGCGGTTAATCGGCGATTCACAATCTGAGTACTGCAAGAGATTCAGACGAGAGAGAACTTATGCCAAACGAGGTATTGACCGGAGCTCAAGCGATTATTCGTTCGCTTGAGCTGCTGGGCATCGACACCGTCTTTGGATTGCCAGGTGGCGCGATTCTGCCGACCTACGACCCACTGATGGATTCGAAGAAGATTCGACACATTTTGGTTCGGCACGAGCAAGGTGCTGGTCACGCTGCTGAGGGCTATGCCGCAGCAAGTGGAAAGCTAGGTGTTTGCATCGCAACCAGTGGACCCGGTGCAACCAACCTTGTGACCCCGATCATGGACGCCATGATGGATTCGGTCCCGCTGCTAGCGATTACCGGTCAGGTCAACTCGCACGCAATCGGTACCGATGCCTTCCAAGAGGCAGACATTGTCGGTATCACGATGCCTATCACCAAGCACAGCTTCCTGGTGACCAAAGCAGAAGATATACCGGCCACCATGGCGGCTGCTTACGAGCTTGCAACAACAGGTAGACCTGGACCAGTTCTAGTCGATGTTGCTAAGGACGCCCAGAACGCCAAGTTTGAATTCAGCTGGCCACCCAAGGTGGATCTTCCGGGCTATAAGCCGGTTACCGATCCTCACGGCAAGCAGGTGACCGCTGCGGCAGAGATGATTCTCGCTTCCAAGAAGCCGATTCTTTATGTCGGTGGTGGAGTAATCCGCGCTGGTGCTCACCGTGAGCTACTCAAGCTCGCCGAGCTAATCAACGCACCTGTGACCACGACATTGATGGCTCGAGGCGCATTCCCTGACTCGCATCCGAATCATCTAGGCATGCCAGGTATGCACGGAACCGTACCCGCTGTTACCGGTCTGCAGAAGTCCGACCTTCTGATCACTCTGGGTGCTCGATTTGATGACCGGGTGACCGGTGACGTTAAGAGCTTTGCTCGCGAGGCAAAAGTCATCCACGTAGACATTGACCCGGCCGAGATTGGCAAGATTCGTCACGCTGATGTTCCTATCGTCGGCGATGCCAAGGTCGTGATCGCGATGCTGATCGCCGAACTTGAGAAGCAGATGGGCGGCAAGAAGCCTGACTATTCAGCTTGGTGGCAGTTCATCAACGGGCTGAAGGAGCGCTACCCACTGGGATATGTCGACCTGGATGATGGCAAGCTCGCGCCCCAGACAGTCATCAAGAGAATTGGCGAAATCACTGGACCCGAGGCTGTTTATGCAGCAGGGGTTGGTCAGCACCAGATGTGGGCGGCGCAGTTCATCAGTTACGAGCGCCCTAACTCCTGGATCAACTCTGGCGGCGCTGGAACCATGGGTTACTCGGTCCCTGCAGCAATGGGTGCCAAGGTTGCTCAGCCAGATCGCATTGTGTGGGCTATCGATGGTGATGGCTGCTTCCAGATGACCAACCAGGAGTTGGCCACCTGCTCAATCAACAACATCCCAATCAAGGTTGCGATCATCAACAACTCTTCATTGGGCATGGTTCGTCAGTGGCAGACGCTGTTCTACAACGAGCGTTACTCCAACACCGACCTCCACACCGGAACCGACACCATGATGGTTCCTGACTTCGTGAAGCTTGCCGAGGCCTATGGCTGCTTGGCGATTCGCGTTGAAAAGGAAGAAGAGATTGACGCTGCGATCAAGCTGGCGAACGAAACCAATGATCGCCCTGTTGTAATCGACTTCATCGTTGGTAGAGACGCCATGGTTTGGCCTATGGTCCCCGCAGGAGTTTCAAACGATGCCGTGCAGTACGCCCGAGATGCCAGACCGATCTGGGAAGGGGACGAGTAAATGACCCAGCACGTTCTGTCACTTTTGGTTGAGGACAAGCCAGGCATCCTCACCCGTGTTGCGGCATTGTTTGCGCGTCGCGGATTCAACATCGAGTCCTTGGCGGTGGGAACCACAGAAGTTGAGGGAGTATCCCGAATCACCGCGGTGGTGAGCCTGGATGGCCAGCCACTTGAGCAGGTGACCAAGCAGCTCAACAAACTGGTCAATGTTCTAAAGATTGTTGAACTAGAGCAGGAGAACTCGGTTGCCCGCGATCACATGCTGATTAAGGTCAAAACCGATGCTTCAACTCGCTCTCAGGTGCTCGAAGCCGTTACGCTGTTTCGTGCCCGAGTCATCGACGTAG
>JBEENY010000023.1:0-18450 GCA_041191905.1 Actinomycetota bacterium | reverse complement strand
GATCAATACCTTCTCGGGAGTAGCTGCTCCACTTAAGCGCAGCAACGTGGATACCGATCAAATCATCCCGGCCGTTTACCTCAAGCGAATCACCAAGACCGGATTTGAGGATGGGCTCTTTGCTAACTGGCGTCAGCAGGAACCTGACTTTGTGCTCAATCAGGCGACTTACCAAAGCGCACAGGTGTTAATTGCTGGACCGGACTTTGGAACTGGCTCCTCCCGTGAGCACGCTGTCTGGGCCCTACGCGACTTCGGATTTAAGGCAGTGTTCAGCTCAAAGTTTGCGGACATCTTCCGCGGTAACTCGGGTAAGCAGGGTCTGGTTACAGGTGTCATCACCGATGCTGAGACCGAGGCAATCTGGGCGGTACTGGATGCAAATCCAGGCATTGAGGCCCGCGTTGACCTACCTAATCAGACCCTGAGCGTTGGTGAAATCACAGTCAAATTCGACATCGACCAATACACTAAGTGGCGTCTGATGGAGGGTCTTGACGACATCGGCATCACCCTGCAAAACGAGGCAGCAATCGCTGCGTATGAGGCAAAAAGAGAGTCCTGGAAACCCAAGACTCTCCCAGCCAAAGGAGTCTGATTGAGCCAGATCACCATTAGAGGTGGCAAGCCACTTGTTGGTCGAATCGAGCTCAAGGGCGCGAAGAACCTAGTAACCAAAGCCATGGTGGCCTCGCTTTTGGGTGAGACCCCCTCGGTTTTGCGTGATGTGCCATTTATCTCCGACGTCGAGGTGGTCTCCCGCCTGCTCCAGCTGCACGGTGTCACGATCGAACACGACCCAGTTACCGGTGACATGAAGCTCGATCCGTCTAACGTCGAGCAGGCTCGCATGGTGGACATCGACGCTCACGCCGGCTCCTCACGCATTCCAATTTTGTTCTGTGGCCCCCTACTTCACCGACTCGGAGAGGCATTCATCCCAGGTCTTGGTGGCTGTGAGATTGGTGACCGTCCAGTCGACTTCCACTTCGACGTGCTTCGCAGCTTTGGGGCTGTCATCGAGAAGTTGCCAACCGGCACGAGGCTGAGTGCACCGGATGGGCTGCGCGGGGCGAAGATTTCGCTGCCCTACCCATCAGTGGGTGCCACCGAGCAGGTGCTGCTCTCGGCCTGTATCGCGGAGGGTAAGACTGAGCTCTCTGGTGCCGCAATTGAACCGGAGATTATTGACCTAATCAGCATCCTGCAGAAGATGGGCGCAATCATCTCTGTGGACACCGATCGTGTCATTCGAATCGAGGGCGTGAAGCGGCTAGAGGGATTCACCCACGCTGCGCTGTTCGACCGAAACGAAGCAGCCTCCTGGGCTGCTGCGTCCCTGGCAACCGGCGGAGACATCTTTGTTGGCGGCGCTCGCCAGGTTGAGATGATGACCTTCCTCAACGTCTATCGCAAAGTCGGCGGCGCATTTGAGATTCACCCGGACGGCATTCGCTTCTACCACCCTGGCACCGAGTTGCAGTCGGTGGTAATCGAGACCGATGTGCACCCGGGATTCATGACCGACTGGCAACAACCTTTGGTTGTAGCCCTAACCCAGGCGCAGGGTTTGTCTATCGTTCACGAGACTGTGTATGAAAACCGATTCGGTTTCACCGAGGCACTTCGACAGATGGGCGCTCAGATCCAGATTTACAAGGAGTGCTTGGGCGGTCACCCATGTCGTTTTGGGCAGCGCAACTACAACCACTCCGCTGTGATCTCCGGACCAATAGAACTAAAGGCTGCCGACATCAGGGTTCCGGATTTGCGTGGTGGTTTCTCCCACGTGGTCGCAGCTCTGGCCGCCAAGGGAACCTCAACGGTGACCAATGTGCAATTGATTTCTAGGGGCTATGAGCACTTCATCGAAAAGCTTGAGTCACTTGGCGCAGACTTCGAGTTCGAGGCCTAGTCGTGGCTGAGGTTCGAGTACCCAAGGTTCCAAAAAAGGAGAACACTTGGGCATTCAAGGTGGTCGCCGCGATTCTCGCCCCGCTGGTAAGACTGTTTTTCAATGTGAAGACTGAGGGTGTCGAAAACCTACCTAAGGGCGGCTACATTCTCGTCGGCAACCACCTCTCATATCTGGACCCACTGGCGTTTGCCTACTCGGTCTACTTCCACATGAAACGAGCTCCGCACTACTTGGCAAAGGAAGGTCTTTTTAGAGTCCCGGTGCTGGGTTGGTTGCTCCCAAAGGTTGGTCAGATTCCGGTATATAGATCCGGTCGAGGCAATGAAGAACCAATGCGTGCAGCCAAGGAGTTTCTGAAGGTGGGCCAGGTTGTTGTGATTTTCCCCGAGGGTACGCTCACTCGTGACCCTGACCTCTGGCCAATGCGCGGAAAATCTGGTGCGGTTCGCTTAGCCGTGGAACTTGGATTGCCGATTGTTCCAGCAGCACACTGGGGTGTCGAGAAAGTGCTGGCTAACTACACCAAGAAGCTTCGGCCAAACCCGTTCCACACGGTCCGGGTGAAGATCTCAAAACCGATGCAATTTGATCACCTAAACGCAGAGACCATGACCACCGAACAACTGACCAAGGCAACTGCCGAAGTTATGAATAGGGTCGCTGCGCTTGTTGGGGAGCTGCGCGGCGAAACTCCACCCACTGAGCTGTGGGACCCAGCTCAAAAGGGACAGAGCGAGATCGGCAACTTTAGGAAAAAGAAGTGAGCCGAATCGTAGTCCTCGGGGCAGGTAGCTGGGGAACGACAATCGCCAAGGTGATTGCCGATGGCGGCAATCAAGTCACCCTGTGGTCAAGGAGAGAAGACCTTGCGGATGAGATTAATCACAAGCACCGTAACGGAGACTATCTTCCCGGCATCGATCTGCCTCAAAACCTCGTCGCCACATCAAATCTTGAACTAGCGCTAGATGATGCCGAGCAGGTCTACCTCGCAGTTCCGGCACAGAGTCTGCGTGAAAACCTAAGTCAGTGGGCAAGCTTTATACCTAAAGACGCCATCTTGGTGAGTTTGATGAAGGGCGTCGAGCTCGGAACCGGTCTTCGAATGAGCGAGGTCATCGAAGAGGTCACCGGAGCCCCAAAGGCTCGCATAGCCGTTGTCTCTGGACCAAACCTCGCGCTTGAAATTGCCAAGGGTGAACCGGCTGCTGCGGTGTGTGCCTGCTCAGATGCAGATCGCGCTGCGCAGGTTGCCCAAGTCTGCAGCTCCGAATACTTCACCGTCTTTACCAACACCGATGTGATTGGAACCGAGCTTGGCGGTGTGCTGAAAAACCTGATTGCCGTTGCCATCGGAATCGTGAACGGCCTCGGCTATGGCCAAAACACCAAGGCTTCGATTATGACCAGAGGTCTGGCTGAAATAACAAAGTTTGCGGTCTTCCAGGGTGCGAAGCGGAAAACCCTATTTGGCTTGGCTGGGCTTGGAGATCTAATTGCAACCAGTGAGTCCTCACTGTCCAGAAACTTCCGTGCTGGGGAAATGCTTGGACAAGGTTTCTCCAAAGATGAAGTAGTTCGCAAACTGAAGCAAACCGCCGAGGGCCTAACCTCGGTAGCTCCAGTGTTGGAGCTAGCAGGGCAACACGGCATCGAAATGCCAATCGTCTCCCAGGTTCAGGACGTTCTAGAGGGAAGAATGGACCCTAAGGAGTTTGGTCGCCAGCTCAATCTCCAAGATGCGGCGGAGGTCGAGTAATGCAAACCATCGCGTTGCTATTTGGAGGAGCTTCATCAGAGCACTCGGTTTCCTGCGTTACCGCTATCGGTGTTTACCAGGCAATCGATAAGGCCAAGTACAAAGTTGTTCCGATTGGCATCACTCGTTCTGGCAAGTTTGTCTCCCAAGAAGTTGATCTGACCTGGAAGTTGGCCGATCTGCCAAGGGTTTCGGAAAACTCCCTAGAGGTGAAGTTACAACCAGGCTCTAGCGCAATCGAGATAAATGGAGAGCGCATCGAACTCGACCTAGTTTTCCCCGTGCTTCACGGCCCCAATGGCGAAGACGGCTCGGTTCAGGGATTAATTCAGCTTATGGGTTTGCCCTATGCCGGGAACGGCGTGCTTGCCTCCGCTCTGGCGATGGAGAAATCCAAGGCTAAGGGGGTCTTTCGAGATGCTGGGCTGGAGGTCGCAAAAGAGCTTGTTATAGAGCGAACCAACTGGTCTTTGGCCAAAGCTGCTGAGCTCGCCAGGGCCAAGGCTTTCGTGACCGGTGATGTATTTGTAAAACCATCGCGTTCAGGTTCATCCGTTGGGGTGACCTTGGTGAAGGACGTTGCTGAGTTAGAGGCTGCAATTGAACTTGCGCTTTCTCTAGACCAAACAGCGCTAGTTGAAAAGCGAATCTATGGCCGAGAAGTAGAGTGCGCGGTTCTCGAGCGCCCAAACGGAGAGCTTGTTGTGTCACTCGCTGGGGAGATCGTGGTCACCGGTCGCGAGTTCTATGACTTTGAGGCCAAGTATCTCGACGGTGGTGCAGAACTAAAGGTGCCAACCCAGCTCTCCGAGTCGGAGTTGAGTCAGATGCATGAACTGGCCATCAAGGCATTTCGGGCATTGGGCTGTTCTGGACTAGCAAGAACCGATTTCTTCCTAACTGAAACAGGTTTTGTCCTTACCGAGGTGAACACCATGCCCGGTTTCACTCCCATTTCGATGTATCCATCGTTGTTTGCAGCGTCTGGCATTAGCTATTCAGAGCTGATTGAAACGCTGATTCAAACCGGTTTCGCGCGTGGCACTGATCCGCGCTAGTTCGTGACTTCCGTACAGGTCTTGGTTGCGGGGATCTTTGCCACAGCCTGCGATAGTCCCTCGAGTGCAGTGATGCCGCTTGCCATGGTTGAATCAACAATCACCTCAACGGCTGGGTAGCGGGCATAGCTAATAAAGCGATAGTTAGGTGCCTCGGAGTCATCAACCAGCCAGTCAACTTCTCCGGCGGTGACACAGGGAAGCGTCGAAACATCGACTCCCTCCAGTCCACAGCGCAGCAAGATCGCAGCGGGCTCACCCCAGGCTGATGTCGCCTGTGAGTTGGTCTCACGTTGAGCAAGAGAACCTAGTTCGTCTGGAAGGCGAACGGAAACCTCGGCGCAAAGTGGATCATTTGACTCTGGCGCAGCCTCTAAATTCACCACCGGAGCACAGCCGGTGAGAAGTAGAAGGGGGAGAACTAGCAACTTTCGCATCTATTACAGGCTAGCGTTATCGGGTGGCAAATTCCGACCCGACAATCTTTGAATTAGGTGAAAGCAATGCTCTAGCCGAGGCGATTAAGCACTTCAAGCCCGGCAGCCACACCATAGTTCCATCCGGTGATGATGCTGCAGTGATTCGTTCCAACGGGCGTTATGTGGTCACCACCGACACCATGGTGCAAGATCGCGACTTCAAGCTGGAGTTTTCTTCGGCGTATGACCTGGGCTTCAAAGCAGTTGGAACAAATTTGGCAGACGTGGTGGCAATGGGTGCACAACCAACAGCACTGGTTGTCGCGATGGTGGTCCCAAGTGATTTCAATGCCAGCTGGCTAAGTGATTTTGCTCGCGGTCTGCAGGCGGGCATAGATGAACTCTCTCCTGGATGTGAGGTGGTTGGTGGTGACCTGGCTTCGGGTGAGCAGTTGGTGATAGCGGTAACCGCTCACGGAGAGCTCAGTCAGGAGCCAGTGCTTCGCTCCGGCGCAAAAGTTTCAGATCAGGTTGTTGTCGCCGGAACTCTAGGTCGGGCGGCCTGTGGATTGAGCCTGTTGCTCAGTCCAGACCCAACTTTGGCCGCTGCCTATCCGGAGTGGGTCGCTGTTCAATTGAGGCCTACACCTCCACTACAGATTGGTTTGGAGCTATCAAAGCTCGCAACCTCGATGCTAGATCTCTCTGATGGTCTCTCCACCGATGCTGCCCGAATTGCCAAGGCTTCCAGCGTCACACTCCGATTGAACTCAAGTTCCCTGCTTGGATACGAAGCAGTTTTAGAGCTAGCTGCTCAATCCATGACGGCTAGGGGTTTTACCGCTCACGAGCGAGATTGGGTTTTGCACGGTGGTGAAGACCACTCGTTCTTGGCCACCGTTCCCTCGGGCACCAAACTGCCGCTTGGTTGCAAGGTCATTGGTGAGGTTATTGAGCGAACTGAGCACGCTGTGATGCTGGATGACCAGCCCCTTATTGCCCGCGGCTGGGATTCAATTAGTTCTTAGCCGTGAAGTTGGGCGTTTAGCTCGATACCCTTGCCATCTCTGGCGATCGCCTCGATGGCACCGTTTTGCGAATTTCGACGGAACAGCAAACCAGGCAGTCCAGAAAGCTCCGCAGCCTTCACCACCTGGGTTCTGCCATCCAGATGCAGCGTTACCTTGGAACCGGCGGTCAAGTAGAGCCCGGCCTCCACTACCGAGTCATCACCGATTGAGATACCAATTCCGGAGTTAGCACCCAGCAAGGCTCGTTGGCCAATCTCGACTCGGTGTTTGCCGCCACCGGAGAGCGTTCCCATGATCGATGCTCCACCACCGATGTCAGAGCCATCGCCAACCACAACTCCTTGAGAGATGCGACCCTCAACCATTGAGCTGCCAAGGGTGCCGGCGTTAAAGTTCACAAACCCTTCATGCATCACGGTGGTTCCAGGTGCCAGGTGGGCACCTAGGCGGACCCGGTTGGCATCCGCAATTCTGACTCGCTCTGGAGTTACGTAGTCAACCAGTCTTGGAAACTTATCTATTGAGTGTGCAATGACACCATGTTTTCTCAGGGTCATGGTGCGCTCACGAAAATCTTCTAACCCCATCGCACCGCGATTGGTGAAAGCGACAATCGGAAGGTTTGGAATCAGCTGCTCAAGATTGATCGTGTTCGGTTTCACCAATAGGTGGGAGAGCAGGTGCAATCGAAGATAAGCATCTTGGGTTGATGCAACCGCAGCTTCCAGATCAATCTCAACTCGAATGACTTCGGTGCGAACATTTCTAACCTCGTCAACACCGACCAGTTCGTCGAGCTCACGCGGTGAGAACCACTGTAGGTCAGACTTAGGAGCGGGTCCCAGTTCTGGCTTTGGAAACCAGACATCAAGTAGCACACCATCCATGGTCACGGTCGCCAGACCATGGCCCCATGCCTTTTCAGGTAGGTAGTTAGCGCTCATTGACCCAAGAATACAGGTAGCCTTTTTGCTATGGCGCTTGACCTATCTATGAATCTGACTGAACTAACCATGGCCATCTGCGATGTGGAGTCGGTTTCGGGTAATGAGACTCAGCTTGCTGATCTAGTCGAACAAGCGCTTTTGAAGCACCCACACCTCACCTTGATTCGAGATGGCAACGCGGTGGTTGCAAAAACCAACCTCGGTAGAGCTCAGCGAGTAATCATCGCTGGACATCTGGACACCGTGCCGGTTGCAAATAACCTGCCAACCTCACTCCACCACTTTGAGCGCGAGCAGGTAATCATTGGCCGTGGCACGGTGGACATGAAGGGTGGAGTCGCGGTGATGCTGAAGTTGGCATCGGAGTTGACTACGTCCAAATACGATCTGACCTGGGTCTTCTATGACAACGAGGAAGTTGCCAGCCATCTCAATGGCCTTGGTCGCATTGCCAAGAACCACCCAGAGTTGTTGTCAGGGGACTTCGTTGTGTTGTGTGAACCAACCAGCGCCTTGATTGAGGGCGGCTGCAACGGAACCATCCGGGTTGAAGTCACTTCACGCGGAGTGAAGGCTCACTCTGCCAGACCATGGATGGGTAAGAATGCTTTGCACGGCCTAACCCAGGCACTTCAAACCCTCAATAGCTTCGAGCCCGAGACTGTTTTGGTAGACGGGCTGGAGTATCGGGAGAGCCTGAACGCAGTAATGGCGCAATCGGGTATTGCAACTAACGTGATTCCCGATGTCGCAACACTGACCGTGAACTATCGCTTTGCACCTTCTCGATCCGCCCAAGAGGTGGAGCAAAAACTCCGCGATCTATTCCCAGGTTACGAGCTCGAGGTAACTGACCTCGCCTTGGGTGCTAGGCCAGGACTAGATCTTGGATTAGCGCAGGAGTTCGTGGCTAGCGTGGCTTCCGAGCCTCGACCAAAGTACGGTTGGACGGACGTTGCGCGCTTCTCCGAACTAGGTATCCCGGCCGTGAACTTTGGCCCCGGAGACCCATCTTTAGCCCATGCCGACAATGAAAATGTTCCAGTAGGTCACTTAGTAGATACTCATAGAGCCTTAGGGGACTGGCTCCGCGGATAATCGGGTTGGCTATCTGGTGCCAATTTTGGTTTAATTGTGACTTCAGCGCTTTTTCCTAGGAGTTTTTCTAATGGCAGCTATGAAGCCACGCACCGGTGACGGACCAATGGAGGCCGAGCGCGAGCCGCGCGGACTTATTGTGCTTCGTGTTCCACTAGAGGGTGGCGGCCGCTTGGTCGTCTCCATCAATGACGCAGAGGCCAAGGCCCTGCACCAGGTTCTCGAGGGTGTAATCAAGAAGTAAAGCGATTATCGCTTTACAACCACCAAAAGTCCGTCCCCAACCATCGAGATTGAGGGTAGGAAATCTTCTGACCCGTCGAAGGCTTTGAGTACGTTTCTCATACCCACTGTCTCATCGTCACGCAAAGTCGGGTTAGGAACGCGGTCGCGATAGAGGGCGTGGGCGACAACTAGCGCACCGCCTGGTTTTAGCAGAGAAACCGCGGTGGGCAAAATACCTTCGATATCTTCAGCATCGATGTCGATGAAGACCAAATCGTATGCCGACTCGGCCATGTTGCCCATGACGGCGTTTGCCTTACCTGTGATGGTGCGAAGTCGGGAGGGAGTAACGCCGGCTTGCTTGAAGCTTTCTTTCGCAACGTTTTGATACTCGGGCTCGGAGTCAATCGTGGTGACGATGCTGTCGCTTGATGCAGAAAGCAACCAAAGCGCAGAAACTCCCGCGCCAGTCCCCACCTCGACTATGTTCTTTGCTTTGCCAACTGCGGCGATCAGAGCCAATTGGGCACCGGTTGCCGGTGTGATCGATTCCACTCCAAGCTCATCCGCATGCCTTCTCGCAGTGCGAATCTGATCCGGCTCGAGGGGGTAATCCTCGGCGAATTTCCAGCTTGAAATTTTGTCAATCATGTTGGGCTCAAGCATAGGCACGAGCTTGCGAAAAACACGGTATTCGAAGGGAGTAAACTCATGGCATGTTCGGACTAAGCATGGAGAAGTTCCTTCTGCTTGTCGTACTCGCAGTAATCATCCTCGGACCAGATCGTCTTCCCTACTACGCCAAAAAGTTTGGTGAGTTTGTTCGCAAGGCCAAGCGCATGATTGATGGCGCTCAGGAGCAGATGAAGACCGAGCTAGGTGACGAGTTCCAGGATTTGGATTGGAAGCAGCTCGACCCCAGGCAGTATGACCCCAGACGTATTGTTCGTGAAGCGCTGCTTGAAGAGAAGCGTGAGCAGCGAAACCTAGCGCAACAGCTAAATCGTGCCAAGCCGGTTCAAAAGCCCCTAGAGGTCGGCGAAGCCGCACCATTTGATCCAGACGCGACCTAGATCTTTCCCATCACCTTGGCCAGCATGGTCATTAGCGGGGCCATCTTCTTGAAGTCTTTTGCTCGGTTTGGCAATCCGATAGGTAGCTTGTTGGCCACTCCAATGGTTCTGGTTTCGGTAAAGCGAAGTAGCCCGCCTGGGCCAGAGCGCCTTCCCATGCCGGATTGTTTCATGCCACCCATGGGGGCTGCCATCGATGCCATGGTGGCTCGATAGCCCTCGTTGATATTCACGGAGCCCGCCATCAATCTAGAAGCCAGTTTCAGTGCTGCTTTTGGCTCACCAACAATGGCCGCATTCAGGCCAAACTCGGTTGCATTCGCGAGCTCAACCGCCTCATCGAGGGAGTTGTAACCAACCAACGCAATGACGGGCCCGAAAACCTCTTTGTGGAGAATCTCAGCCCCCATTGGCAAATCCGCTAGCACTGTTGGCTGGTAGAAGGTTGGGCCAATCTCGGTAGCCGGCTTGCCACCGGTTACCACTCTTGCCCCCTCAGCGACCGCGCGCTGAATAAAGCCATCCACCCGGTCAACCTGAGTCTTCGAGGTGAGTGCACCCAGGTCAAACTTGAACTCATTGGAGGTGCCGAGCGTGAGAGATTCAACTCTTCGCTTTAGTACCTGCTCAAACTCCTTGATGGCGTGATTGGGCACGTAGAGCCGCTCAATTGACACGCAAAGCTGACCGGCATTTCCAAAAGCGCTGCCAATCGCGATCTCGGCTGCCTTCTCAAGATCTGCGCCCGGCATCACAATCATCGGGTTCTTGCCACCAAGCTCAAGCGAGTATCCAATCAGTCGCTTAGCGGCTCGCTCTGCGACTAGCTTTCCCGTGGGCGTTGAACCAGTAAAGGCAACGTAGTCGGCATTGTCGGTGACCGCGTTTCCAACCTCAGCTGGATCGCCGTAAACCACTCTCCACACCCCTGCTGGTATGCCAGCCTCAACGGCCAGGTCACGCAGCGCTAGGACAGTTTTGCTGGTCTGATTATCTGCCTTTTGAACCACGGCATTACCTGCCATCAGAGCCGGTAGCACATCCATAAGCGTCAAAGCCAGTGGGTAGTTCCAAGGCGTGATGATGCCAACCACACCTACTGGTGCCGGCTCCACATAAGCGGAAAGCATTAGTGGTACGCCTGCTCGGACCCGCTTGCGCTTCAGGAGTCCAGGAGAAACCTTGGCGTAATAGGAGATGGCGGCAACTCCGCCTGTAATCTCCTCAAAGGCATGCGATCTGGACTTGCCGGTCTCCAGCTGGAGCTGGTCCATAAGTTTTTCTTGGTTCTGAATAACCAGGTCGGCATACTTGGCAGCGATTTGCGCTCGCGCCTTCGCCCCGAGCTGATCCCAAGTCGGCTGCAGCTTCTTCGCTTCAACAAACTCAAATGCAACATCGGATGCTGAGTAGGGCTTGAGCTCGTGGAGCACCGCTCCAGAAACGGGATTAACAACGCTGATGGAATCCATATCTCTATTAACGCAGAGAAATGTCCAATCGCTTCCCACTTAGGCCTCTTGGAACCGAGGCGATTTTTCTTGCTAGCTCAGCTAGTAACTTTGCAGTTGAGCTAGTCGGCTTCGACCAAACCAGCGGTTTTCCAGTATCGGATGCTGCACGCAGCTCGGTATCGATAGGAAGCTGGGCTAGAACCGAAACAGCTTTTCCGCTCTTCTTGCTCAGTGCTGCAGCGACGCTTTGTCCACCACCGGAGCCAAAAATCTCCAACTTTCCCTGGGGGGTTTCGAGGTAGCTCATGTTTTCCACTACACCCAAAACCTCACCCCCCACCTGACCGGAGATGGCTCCAGAGCGCTCAGCCACCGTGGCTGCAGCAGCTTGCGGGGTTGTAACCACTAGGGACTTAGCGCCGGGCAGCAGCTGCCCAAGGCTGATTGCGACATCTCCGGTCCCAGGTGGAAGGTCGACAACCAGATAGTCGAGATCCCCCCAGTAGACATCGGTTAGAAATTGCTCAATCGCGCGGTGCAACATCGGACCTCGCCAAGCAATCGGCTGATTGTCGGTCACAAAAAAACCGATCGACATGACCCGAACGTCAAAGGCAATTGGCGGCAACATCAGGTCGTCGACCTTAGTTGGCCCGGAGGTAATCCCTAGTTGGCCAGGAATCGAGTATCCAAAAATGTCTGCATCCAAAAGTCCCACGCTGAAGCCCTGTTGCCCAAGGGCCACCGCCAGATTCGCGGTGATGGTTGACTTGCCAACACCACCCTTACCGCTACCCACAAAAATCACTTGTGTGAGGTTTCCCGGTTGCGAAAAGGGATTGAATCTCGCCGGCTTGCCCCCTCGAAGTTTCGCCTTGAGCTCGTCTCGCTCCACCTGGTTCATGGTGGACATTTCAAGCGATACAGACTTGAAAGTTGAAAGCGCAGCTCTCGCATCACGCTCTATCTTTTGAGCGGCCGGGCAACCAACGATGGTGAGTTTAATTTTGAGGTTGACCTCAGAGTCGGTCTCAGATTGGATCTCGACCATGCCCAGCTCTGTAATGGGTGCGCGAAGCTCAGGGTCAATGACGCCTGATAGCAGCTCCCAAGCCTTAGACACAGCACCTCTTTTTGTTTGCTCTGAGAGATAACCCTATTTGTTTAGAGTTTCGCTCTGGCACAATCTCCCTGTGGCAGAAAATGTAAAGCGCAATCTTGGACCGCAGATTCCAACCGGGCACGTCTTGGGGGAGTTTTCCTCCTACCAAGAGGCAAGCGCATTGGTTGATCGACTGGTATCAGGCGACTTCGCGGCCAATCGCATCAGCATCATCGGTAAGGACCCGGTCCTTGTAGAGAAAGTGCGATCCAGGCTCGGGTATGGCCGTGTGGTGCTCTCTGGTGCCATAACGGGTTTCTGGTTGGGCATCTTGATTGCTCTTTTGCTGGGGGTTGGCATCGAGGCAACCCCGGCCGGTGAGGTTAGTTACAACCCGCAGCAGTTTGGAGCTGTGCTGTTTATCTCGGCCGGTCTAGGAATGCTGATTAACATTCTTCGATTTGCCACCACCAAGAACCGACGGGGCTTTCTCTCCACTCAGATGCCAGTGGCCTCCAGATACCAGGTGTTAGTTCCTGACCAGGATGCCCCAGCTGCGTTGAAGGTGCTATCAGCCGGCACTACCGAGTAGCTGCTCCTGATACCAGGTTTCGATTCCCGCTACCGTTCGAGGTAGCGCGGCACTGAGATTCTCGACACCGGTTTCGGTTACCAGAACATCGTCTTCAATCCGCACGCCAATACCCCGAAGTTCCTCAGGAACGAGTAGGTCATCTTTGTGGAAGTAGAGACCTGGCTCGATGGTGAAGATCATGCCGGGCTCCAGGATCCCATCCTGGTAGAGCTCACGTCTGGCCTGAGCGCAGTCGTGAACATCAAGACCTAGGTGGTGGCTGGTGCCATGCACCATGTAGCGGCGGTGATGTTGGCGTTCAGGATCCAACGCTTCCTCAGCAGTCACTGGAATCAGACCAAACTCGGCCACCTTACGCGCGATTACCTGCATCGCGGCATTGTGAATCTCACGGAATTTGATTCCCGGTTCTGCAATCGCAAAGGCTGCATCCGCGGCCTCAAGCACAGCTTCATACACCTTGCGCTGGGCCGGTGTAAATCTGCCATTGACCGGGATGGTTCTGGTCACATCCGCGGTGTAGAAGGAATCCAGCTCAACACCCGCATCTACCAGAATCAGATCGCCATCGTTTACTTCGCCGTCATTCCTCGTCCAGTGCAGGGTGCAGGCATTTGGACCACTCGCGGCAATGGTTTCATAACCTAGGTCGTAACCCTCTACGCGAGCACGGCTGAAGAATGCCGTCTCCACAACTCTTTCGCCCCTGGGTTTTCTGGTTGCCAATGGAAGCGACCTTGCTACGTCGCCAAACCCGGATATGGTCACAGAAACAGCCTTGCGCATTTGGGCAATCTCATATTCATCTTTCACAAAGCGCATGGTTGAAACTGCTTCAGCAAGCTTGGGGTCTGACAGCGTTAGGTGTTTGCCCAGCTTCTTGAGAGTCTTGGGCAGTTTTGCGAGGTCTTTGGTTTTTAGCCCAAGCTGGGCTGAAACCTCTGTGAGGTTTGGGCGCTTGCCTACCCAGAATTCGCCAATCATCGGGTTCGCAAAAAACTCATCGCTGTCACGGCCTGCCGTGGGTCGGAAGTACAAGGTCGACTCAACACTTTTACCGGTTGCATCTATGACCAGTACCGAGTCTGGAACTGTGGCACTGCCCCAACCGGTCAGATAGTGAAAAGCTGTGTGCGGGCGGTAGCGGTACTCGCTGTCATTTGACCTGGTCTTCATCCCACCAGCTTCGATCACCAAAACCTTGCCCTTGAAGCCTTTGGCTAAATCAGCCCTGCGCTTTGCCGCATAGGTTGCGACTTCCCAAAGTTCTGGGGTTACCTGTGGCTGCTCCGCCCAGTTCTCGGAGATGAACTTCAGAAACTCTGCGGACTGAGGGGTGCGGGACCGGTTGCTTCTCTTCTTCGATGACATAGCCACTATTCTGCTCCTGTGATCGACCTTCATGCACATTCAAATCATTCCGATGGAATTGATTCACCAAGCGAACTGGTCAAAAACGCAAAGCATGCTGGTGTCAGCGTTCTGGCAATCACCGATCACGACACGGTATCCAGCTGGAATGAGGCGATGGCAACCGCCCAGTCCGAGGGCATTGGGCTTGTGCCTGGAATTGAGGTTTCCACCAGAGCTGAGCTTGAGAGCGGGAGAGGCATCTCGATTCATCTCTTGGCCTATCTTCCCGACCCTCAGTACCAACCCCTGCTAGACAGATTGACCGAGGTTAGATCCTCGAGGATTCACCGCGCCAAGACCATGACTGAGCGGCTCTCGGAGGACTACCCGATTAGCTGGGCTGAGATTCAGCAGCATGTAAAGCCTGGTTCAACTATTGGACGCCCAGCACTGGCGGATGCCCTCGTGAGAGCGGGCGTTGTGCCGGATCGCTCAAGTGCTTTCAGCTCAATCCTCCACCGCAGTTCGAAGTACTACGTGTCGGAGAAGACACTTGCGACCGATGATGCAATCCAGCTGATTAGGGCCGCAGGGGGAGTGCCCATCATGGCTCACCCGCTGATTGATTTTCCCGCCGGTGCTTCGGCGGCCGATTTACCCCATGAACACTTCGAGCAGTTCATTCAGGCCGGCATCATGGGGTTTGAGGTTGATCACAGATCAGTTCCACCGCTGGCCAAGAATTGGCTCCGCGAACTTGCTTTCAAGCACAACCTAATAGTCACTGGTTCCAGCGATTACCACGGTGTCGGAGGGAAAGAGAACCGCCTCGGAGAAAACCAGACGAGTCCAGAAATGCTTGAGCGAATTCTCGATCAAGCAACCGGCACTCAGGCCTTTTTGTAGTTCCTGCGGCGCTCGCGAGTTCTCGCAGGTTTTGGCGCTGGCTCAACCTTGGCCTGTGCCTGAGAAGCATCCTTCTTAACCTCGGGCTTTGCCTTGGCGATACGCCCCTTGGTGCCGGGTGCAATACCCAAGTCTGTGAAGAGGTGGGCAGAAGAGGAATAGGTCTCTGTTGGTTCAGGGTTGCCCAGATCGAGTTCTCGGTTGATGTGAACCCAGCGAGCCATATCATCCCAGTCCACGAAAGTGACAGCTACACCCAGCTTGCCAGCACGTCCCGTGCGACCAACTCGGTGCAGATATGCCTTCTCATCCTCGGGAACCGAGTAGTTGATGACGTGCGTCACATCATCCACATCGATTCCTCTGGCAGCAACCTCGGTTGCTACCAAGATCTCTTTCTTGCCAGAACGGAACGCATCCATGGAACGCTCTCTGGCTTCCTGGCTCATGTCGCCGTGCAGGGCAGTTGCCTTGAAGCCGCGATCTACAAGTTCCTCGGTTAGCTTCGCGCTCGCGCGCTTTGTCTTCACAAAGATCACGGTCTTTCCGCGACCCTCGGCCTGCAGAATTCTTCCAACCACCTCATCCTTGTCAAGCGCGTGAGCGCGGTAGATGAACTGCTTGATGTCAGCTTTGGTTTTTCCTTCTTCAGGATCCTGAATTCGGATGTGTAGTGGCTTGTTCTGATAGCGGCGAGCCAGGTTCAAAATTGCGGCCGGCATGGTTGCTGAAAACAGCATGGTCTGTCGCTCTGCTGGCGTGTAGGCAAACAACTTCTCAACATCAGGTAAGAATCCAAGATCAAGCATCTCGTCGGCCTCATCGAGCACCATGAACTTGATCTTGGATAGATCCAATAGCTTCTGTTTTGAAAGATCGATAAGGCGACCCGGTGTGCCAACCACAACCTGTGCTCCGCGCTTCAGTGCAGCAACCTGTCCCTCGTATGCCTTACCGCCGTAGATAGCAACCACTTCCGTAGGTCGGTTGCTAGCAGCAATCTCCAAGTCTGATGCCACCTGAATCGCTAGCTCACGGGTTGGCACAACAACCAGTGCTTGAACGCCCGACTCTGGCTTGAGCCCGAGCGACTGCAAAAGCGGCAGGCCGAAGCCCAAAGTCTTACCGGTACCGGTTTTCGCCTGTCCGATTACGTCCTGTCCAGATAACGCAATTGGAATAGCTTGTTCCTGAATTGGGAATGGACTGGTGATTCCTCTGGAATCTAAGGCATCACAAATGTCTTGATCGATGCCCAGTTTTTGAAAAGTCAAAAATCTCTCCGATGATTGTTTGAACCAGCTCCGAATGAGCGACGGCTCAGCTATAAGCTTTTCGTGTGCTGGATTGGTTCCGAAGAATTCGTAAGGTTTCTCAGAAACTTACGCTTCCGTCTCGCGACGCCTCGATGGGCCGCAGTCAAGTCCAGCTCAACCCTTCAAAGCTTACCCCTTCACCTGAGATTTATCTTGGACAGCTTTCCTACCTAACTCTCAGGGCGAGCCAAATTCTGGCAAACGACGCAAACTTTGCACCCACCCGGGAGCTTGGTTCGAAGCAATCCAAACTTTCAAAGCTCTACAAGGAAAGACATCAGGCCCTGGCGCACCTACTCTCAACCTCAGGTGGGGCGGTCGATCAGGAGGACCTGCATTCAGCACGCATCGATGACATGATTCGCTTCACCCAAGGTGTTGGTTGGCACGAATCCACGATTCGCTTCTACCTGCTTTGGGGGATCCTGGAGCAATCCGCTAAAGCTGTAGCCAAGGGCCTTCCAACAAGTATTCGATCAAAGGTGAACGCGAACTTTGGTCCTGAGTTGGAAGAGTTTTGTCAGAGCGCTCTACTCGAGGAAATGCAGCGTAGATCAGATTTGGCTCCGGTTCTTGCGATGTATGGCAGATCAGTGGTGGCCGATGCCTTGCTAGAAGTCAAAAACTCCGTCGACGTTTCAAAACTGATTGAGTCACGTGCCGATGAAGATTTACACGTGGCCAGCTTTAGAGCGATTGAACCATTTGTATCTGAGCTGATCGCAGCCCATACGGCAAGGATGGATCGACTAGGCCTTACCGCTTAGTCGAATTCGCTCTAGTTCCTGAGCCTCTTCGGACTCTCGTTTCTGGTCAATGAACCTCACAGCGAACCAGGTCGCTACTGGCATGCCCAGCATGACGATGAACCAGATCCATGCTTCTTCGTAGCGGAAGCCGAACCAGGTAAGAATCAGCCACAGGGCCGAACCGCTAACGATCGCTACTGAAAGCGGAACTAGCTTGCCGTAACGCCCCGAAGGCGCGATGACAAAGGGTGCCACTAGGGCGAGAATGCCTGCATAAAGCGCAATTACCAATAGTTCCATTAGGCGATGAACCCCACTGCTCTGGCCTTTTCGGCGCCAACTTCTACAAATGAAATCTGGGAGGTAGGAATCAAGATGGTCTTGCCCTTTTCGTCCTGCAGGCTCACTAGGGCCGAACCCGACTCGATTGCCTTCGAGATGATGGTCGTCACCTCGGCAGCAGATAGTTTCGATTCGAAACTCAGATCCCTTGGTGACTGTGTGATGCCGATGCGAACTTCCATGAATTCCTCCAGCCATAAGGTTACGACAAGAAAATGTCACTGCCTGCACATAGATTGTCAGCGTGCAAAAAATCGTCCAGCCAAAAATCAGTGACATGGTTGGACTGAGTGCTGGCGAAAGTTACTGCATAGTTGGCGCTCCAGCTACGGGAAAAACCAGCACACTTCTGAATCTGGCTTCCGAGTTTGAAGACTCTTATCGGCCAGAGGAAATTCTGATTCTGACCGCCTCTAGAAGGCAGGCATCGCAGCTGAGGGATCAGGTGGCGCTCGGCTCAAAAAGGGCAAGCTCTCTTCCTAGAGTTCAATCTGCGAGCGCATTTGCGTTTAGGCTGCTGCAGCAAAATCAAGCCAATCTAAAGCTCCTGAGTGGCCCGGCCCAGGAGCGGCTAATTCGCTCCCTGGTTTTGACGCATGGCTCAGAGTTGAAGGCGTTGGGGTTTAATCCCAAGTCAATTCAACTCGGGGCATTCATTCAAGAGCTTCGAGATCTTTTGCAGGTGGTTCTGGATTTTCGACTTTCATCTGGCGATCTCAGAGCGATGCAGGAAGAGCACAAAGATCTCAAGCTCAGCGCACTGATGGCAATTTTTGACGACTATCAAAGTGCTCTGACTGAAGGTGGCTGGCTGGATAGCAGCACTTTGTTGACTAGGGCGCTCAGCCTCGAGTCAGCGCACCGAGTCGTATTGGTAGACGATGCTCAGGAGTTTTCGACTGCCGCATTAGAGCTAGTTGCGAGGCAAATTGAGGGCAGACCCGGCGTTATCTTTGGGGACCCAGATGCTGCAACCCAGGGGTTCCGTGCCGCGGAGCCGGGAAGTTTCCTCCAGCTTGCAAAGCACAGGATTTATCTGACCAGAATTCCAGAATCGGCGGAACCCATCCTTGGGACTTTGCAAAAGATCGCCGGTCGCATTCCA
>JBEENY010000022.1:0-19806 GCA_041191905.1 Actinomycetota bacterium | reverse complement strand
AACACCCTCGTGGAATGCCTTGGCAACGTTGACGGCATCCTGACCAAGCATGCTGTCAACCACAAACAAAACTTCATCTGGATTTACGGCAACTCGAATATCGCGAGCCTGCTGCATCATCTCTTCGTCCACACCAAGGCGACCTGCGGTGTCAACAATCACAACCGAGTACTGCTGCTTCTTTGCAAAAGCAATCGAATCCTGTGAGACCTTTACCGGGTTTCCAACTCCGTTACCAGCTTCAGGAGCGAATACTGGAACACCGACCTTCTCTCCCAACACCTGAAGCTGAGTGACGGCGTTAGGGCGCTGCAAATCTGCGGCCACAAGTAGTGGAGTGTGACCCTGTTCCTTGAGCCACCTGGCCAACTTTCCAGCCAAAGTGGTCTTACCGCTACCCTGCAAACCAGCGAGCATGATCACGGTAGGTGGGTTCTTGGCAAAAACCAACTTTCTTGCCTCGCCACCCAGGATTGCCTTTAGTTCGTCGTTGACGATCTGAACCACCTGCTGAGCGGGGTTTAGGGCCTTTGAAACCTCATCACCAAGTGCTCGGTCACGAACTTTGCCTGTAAAGGTCTTGACTACCTCTAGGGCAACGTCTGCCTCGAGGAGGGCCCTGCGAATATCGCGAAGCGTGCCATCGATGTCGGCAGCAGAGAGCTTGCCCTTACCGCGAAGGTTTTTGAAGGTATCCGAGAGTCTCTCGGAGAGGTTTCCGAACAAGGTATTACTCCTAATCAAGGACCCTGAAAAGCCTAATTACTTCTCAGTTAGAAGAACTTAGTTCTCTGGTTTTTCATCCAGCAGGTGGGCTAGGGATGCAAATCTGGAGTCGACGGGGCCTTCGTGGGAGTGATCATCGCCTGGAGCAAGCTTCACACCGCACTCTGCGCACAACCCAAGGCAGTCCTCCGAGCAAACTGGTTTGAATGGCAGATTTAGAACTACAGAATCAATCACAACCTGCTCGAGATCGATTGAGTCACCCTCAACGCCAAACTCGTCTTCACCGGGCGTGCCATAGACAAATAGCTCTTGAAAGGTTTCATCGATTTCAACGTCCACGTCGTCGAGGCAGCGTGAGCAGGCAGTCTTTGCCACTGTCGAAACATCTCCGGTTGCGAGTATTCCCTCATGAACCGACTCAAGTCGAAGGTCAAGTTTTAGCCACTGACCCTTCGGGACTGCTGCGTAACCAGTGCCGAGCTCGTGATCCATATCGAACTGCATGACAAGTTCACGCATCTCGCCTGGGCGTTTAATTAGCTCGTGTACTGGGATTGAAAACATAACCTTGAAACCTTACCTGCTAGTTCAAAGCGCGAAGTACAGTTTTGGTGACGTAGGAGGACACATCTCCCCCAAGTCCCGAAACCTGCTTCACTAGCGATGACGAGACATAGCCATACCCTGGCTCGGATGGCAGAAATACCGTCTCGATTCCAGATAAGTCCCGGTTGACCTGAGCCATTGGGATCTCGTATTCGATATCTCCAGCAGTTCTGAAGCCCTTGACGATAGCACTGGCCTGAAGGCGTTTGGCGGCATCGACCATCAAGCCCGACTCTACAGACGAGACCGTTAGCGCCCCAGAAATCCCGAGCTCTGCAATTGATTCACGAATCAAGGCTTCCCGCTCAAGTGCTGAGAACCTTGCATTCTTATCTGGGTTGTGAACAACAAGAACGTGCAGCTCATCAAATAGTTGAGCAGCCCTTGCCAGTACGGATAGGTGACCAAGAGTTACTGGATCAAAGGAGCCTGGATAGATGGCAACTGTCATGCGATAAGGCTACCCGCGTGCCAGGGCCTGCGCATCAATCTCTTTTAGCACGCGCTCCAGCTCGGGACTCAAGCCGTTTTCCAACATCGTGGTGGCGAGCTCCCTGATTCGCTCAATCAGAGCTGCATCCCTGGTAACTCGGAGCAGCTTGAGCTGTGATCTACCGCCCGATTGATTGTCGCCAAGCACATCTCCCTCGCCACGAAGCTCAAGGTCGATTTCCGAGAGCTTGAAGCCATCGAGAGTTGAAGCCACCGCTTCGAGACGCTGCATAGCCAAGGATCCAGGTTCTGCAGCGGTCAGCATTAGGCAGATACCAGCATGGGAACCACGTCCAACTCGACCGCGAAGCTGATGCAGTTGGGAAACACCAAAGCGATCTGCATCCAAAATCACCATCGCAGTCGCATTTGGGACGTTTACACCCACTTCAATCACGGTGGTTGAAACCAAAAGCTGAATCTCACCAGCAGCAAACTTCTGCATGATCTCATCCTTGGAAGCAGGGTCCAGCTTGCCGTGAAGTAAGCCGATTGATACACCAGCCAGGCTTGGGTTTAGCTTCAGGGCTTCAAAAACCTCAACAGCCGCTGCCGGTGCTACTTGCTCAGTCAGCTCACGCTCTTCGGATTCACCCTCCTCGAGCGTGCCAGGTTCAATTCGGGGACAGACCACAAAAGCCTGTCTGCCAGCTTTTATCTCCTCCGCCACTCTTTGCCAGACCCTCGATACGAGCTTGGGTTCTGAAACTTGAACCACGTGCGAAGCAATTGGCTGCCTACCCGCTGGTAACTGCCTAAGGGTTGAGACCTCAAGGTCACCAAACACCGTGATTGCTATGGTTCTAGGAATTGGCGTTGCCGTCATCGTCAATGTGTGAGGTGAAAGCTTCGCCTTTGCACGAAGCGCTTCTCGCTGATTCACCCCGAACCGGTGCTGCTCATCGATAACCACCAGAGCCAAATCTGCAAACTCGACTTGGGTGGAAATCAGAGCATGGGTTCCAACCACCAGTCCACACTTTCCGCTGGCTACGTCAAGCAAAGCCCTCTTCTTATCCGAGGCGGTCATTTGACCCGTCAGCAGGCGCAGTCCAACCCGATTTGATAGATCAACCCCCAGAGTCTTTTGGATGCTCGCAAAGTGCTGACTAGCAAGCACCTCGGTTGGTGCTAAAAGCGCAGCCTGATACCCAGAATCGATAGCTGCCAGCATGGCCCTGAGGGCTACAACAGTCTTTCCAGATCCGACCTCTCCCTGCACTAAACGATGCATGGGGTGGCCGGCGGCTAAATCTTTTTCAATAGCAATATTTACTTCTAACTGCCCAGCGGTGAAATCAAATGGAAGCAGTTTGTCAAAAGCTCCCACTAGATCCCCAGGAGTTATAACGCGAGCTGCTTGGCTTGCAGCGGAGTCTCTCTTCTGAGCTAACTGAAGTTGCAAAAGTAGTGCTTCTCGAGCGCGGAGCGAATCGCGAGCTTCTTGCCAATCAGATTCAATGCTTGGCCGGTGAATCATTCGTATTGCCCGGTCATACTCGACAATCCCGAGCTCACTCAGGAGATCCCGATCCAGATACTCACCGAGCGTCGGCAAGCTCTCCAGGATGATCTGGACCGACTTCTGAATTTTCCAGGTGGTGAGAGTGCTGGTTGCCGGGTAGATCGGGATCGGTAGATCTGCCCAAGCCTTAGCCTTCTCATCATCCAGCTCTTCAAATAGCTCATAGTCAGGATGAGCGAGCTGCAGCTTCCCGGAAAAAACGCCGATCTTTCCTGAAAACAAACCCCTCACGCCGGGATGAAGATCTTTTTGCCGCCAGGCCTGATTGAAAAAGGCGAGCGTTATCTTGTCTTTTCCATCGGTCACTACAACCTCAAGAATTGATCCTGAGCGTCCTTTGATATGACGGACGCTAGTTCCCGATACCTCACCAACCACCGACACAACCTCACCTATTGGCAATTGAGCCAAGGGGGTCAGTTCACCACGCCTTGAATAGCGTCTTGGGTAGTGAGTGAGCAAGTCACCAACAGTGACATAGCCAAACTGCTTTTCGAATGCCTTGGCGGTTTTATCGCCAAGGTAGTTCGAAAGCTTTGATTGCCAGGTCACATATGTAATCTTCGCCCAATGATGTCCCTCAATTCACTAGGCTCACACGAGTGAGCAGAATCATCTCGGGCTTGGCGGGTTCAATCAAACTAAAGACTGCCGCTAAGTCGACCCGTCCAACTAGCGACCGGGTCAAAGAGAGCCTGTTCTCAAAGCTCGAGAACTTGGGCGTTATCGAGGGCGCTAAGGTTCTTGATCTCTACGCAGGTTCAGGAGCGCTGGGCCTAGAGGCCGCATCTCGGGGTGCTTCTGAAGTGATCCTTGTTGAGAAAGACAAGGCGGCATCTGAGGTAATCAAAGAAAACATTCGACTGGTGGCAAAAGCTGTTGGCCCGAAGGTGCCAATCACACTGCAAGTCAAAGAGGTTAAGAAATTTCTGGGTCGATTGGCCGCCAGTTACGACCTGGTTTTTATTGACCCGCCCTATGAGCTAGCAAATGACGAGGTTCAAAGAAACCTAGACAGCCTTACATATAACTTAAATCGAGGAGCAGTAGTTGTTATAGAGCGGTCATCCCGAACCCCCAGAATTCAAATCCCTGAAAAATTAAGGCTGTCAGACCACAGGCTTTTTGGAGATACTGCGGTCACAATTTGCGTTTTTCTCCCGCCAGACCTTTGATATCTACTCTCTGATTCGGGCCTTTATCTCAGATGAAGAAACGCCTTGTGTGTAAGGGATGTAGGCAAGCCCTATACCGAGCTCATCAAGCCAGTCCTGTGAGAAGCCCATCTGCTTGTAGTAATCACGGCGAGCCCAATCCGAGCCTATAACTATTAGGTCTGGCGCCACCTGGGAGATGGCAATTTTCGAATCAGTGCCCCCCACGTTTGGTATTACCCGATCTACGTAACGGCAAGCTTCCAATGCTTCGGCGCGCTCATCGTAGGAACAAATCGGAGGCTTGCCTTTGTATTTCTCAATGAACTCGTCGGTATTTAGTGAAACCACCACTTCACCACCGGGTCCGGCAAGCTCCTTGCACCTCTTGAGGAGCCTCACATGCCCTGCGTGAAAGAGATCAAAAGTGCCTCCCGTGTAAACGATCATGCGATACCCCTCTCGTTGCGACCGACATACACTTGCTGCGGCCTTCCAATGCGAGTCGTGGAGTCCGCATTCTGCTCTCTCCAGTTAGCAATCCAACCCGGCAGACGACCAACTGCAAAAAGCGGCGTGAACATACGAGCTGGGAAGCCCATCGCCTTGTAGATCACGCCAGTGTAGAAGTCAACGTTTGGATAAAGCTTGCGCTCCACGAAGTAATCATCGGCTAGAGCAGCGGCCTCGAGCTCCTTCGCGATGTCGAGCAGTGGGTCATTGACACCCAGCTCCTTCAGCACCTGATCAGCGTGAGACTTCACGATTCGAGCCCGTGGGTCAAAGGACTTGTAAACGCGGTGACCAAAGCCCATAAGACGGATGCCGTCTTCTTTGTTCTTCACGCGCTCCACATACTTCTGAACCGAATCGCCCGATTCGTGAATGAAGGTGAGCATGTCGAGCACCGCCTCGTTAGCACCACCGTGCAGTGGGCCAGATAGGGCATTGATGCCTGAGGCAACTGAGGCAAACAGGTTTGCCTGTGAAGAACCAACAAGGCGAACGGTGGAAGTTGAGCAGTTCTGTTCGTGGTCTGCGTGAAGAAGCAGAAGAGTGTCCAGTGCCTTGGTTACGACTGGATTCTGAACATAGTCCTCGGCTGGATTACCAAAGGTCATCTTCAAGAAGTTCTGAACTAGTGAAAGCTCAGTGTCTGGGTAGATAAATGCCTGACCCATCAAAGCTTTGTGGGTGTAAGAGGCAAGTACTGGAAGCTTTGCTAGGAGTCGCATTGTTGCGAGCTCTACCTGCTCAGGATCCTTTGGGTCGGTTGAGTCATCGTAGAACGTTGATAGCACCGAAACAGAGGCTGCCAGGACTGCCATCGGGTGAGCCGATGACTGGAAGGTGTCAAAGAACTTCAACACACTCTCGTGAACCAGAGTGTGGTGGCGAAGCTTCTGATCAAAGTCCAAGAGTTGAGCAGGGGTCGGCAAATCGCCATTGATTAGGAGGTAGGCGACATCGAGGAAAGTCTTGTGCTCTGCGAGCTGCTCGATTGGGTAACCACGGTGACGAAGTATGCCTTTTTCGCCATCAATAAAAGTAATCGCGCTCTTGGTTGAAGAGGTGTTTACGAAGCCCTGGTCATAGCTGCTCAAACCTGTGGTAGCCATGAGCTTGGAGATGTCGATACCACCAGCACCTTCGGTGGATGGAATCACATTGAATTCGGCACTTACATCACCGTATTGAATCGATACCTTGTCGCTCGAAGTCAATGCCACAGCTCCTTTTGGGACTTGTTTTCCGCCCTAGCCTAGAGCATTCAAAAGCCGCTCTGCAGCCCTTTGGATCTCATCATCTGTGGCGGTAATTGAAAAACGAACGTATTTCTTACCAGCGTCGCCATAGAACTCTCCTGGGACGGCAACTATGCCGAGTTCTGCCAGTTCTTTGATGTCATCCCAGCAATCGTTGCCTCGGGTTGCCCACAGGTATAGACCAGCCTCCGAGTTTGCGATTTCAAAGCCAAACGCTTGAACAGCGGGTAATAGAACTTCACGGCGCTTGCGGTAAATCTCTTTTTGCTTCGCCACATGCTCATCGTCAGATAGAGCCGCGACCATAGCTTTTTGCACCGGCATGGGCACCATCATTCCCGAGTGCATGCGGAGGTTAACCAGCCCCTTGATGAGCCTTTCATCTCCTGCAGCAAAGGCTGCCCTGTAACCGGCAAGGTTTGATTGCTTACTTAGTGAATAAATCGAGAGAACATTTGTCAGATCCCCGCCTGTGACTTCAGGATCTAGCATGCAAGGGATGTAGCTTTCGTAATCTCCACCCCAGCCCAGCTCTGCGTAACACTCATCATTGACAATCACTGCCCCGAGCTCGCGAGCGCGCTCCAGGGCCTTCCTCAGGCGAAGAGCAGAGAGAACTTCGCCACTGGGGTTACCCGGGCTGTTTAGCCAGATGAGCTTTGTGCTTGAAGGCCAAGCACTCGGCTCATCACCGACAAAAATCTCTGCACCACAAAACTTTGCCCCCACCTCATATGCGGTATAGGCGAATGTGGGTTGAACGACAACATCTCCCGGCCCAAGCCCCAGCATCAGGGGCAACCAGGAGATGAACTCTTTAGAACCAATGGTCAGTAGGACCTGATCCGGAACGAGACCCGGTGACTTTCGGCGCCTCGAGTACCAATCGCAAACTGCTTGACGCGCTGAGTGCTCTCCCCAGGTGGTTGGGTAACCAGGTGAGTCGGATGCGAGATCCAAAGCTTTTTGAACCACTTCTGGCGTGGGATCGATTGGATTACCAACCGATAGGTCGATAGAGCCGTGAGGGTGCTTGCTCGCCAGGTCCCTGAAAGGCTTTATTTTTTGCCAGGGATATTCAGGCAGGCGATCGAACACTACTCTCCCTGAGGTGGGAGGGCTGACACTAGAGGGTGGTCTCCGGGAATTGGACCTACCTTGGCAGCGCCGCCTGGGGATCCAACTTCTGAGAAAAAGTCAACGTTCACCTTGTAATAGTCAGACCACTCACCTGGAAGATCATCTTCGTAGTAGATGGCCTCTACTGGGCATACAGGCTCGCAGGCACCACAGTCCACGCACTCATCTGGGTGGATGTAGAGCATTCGGTCACCCTCGTAAATGCAATCAACTGGGCACTCGTCAATACAAGCCTTGTCCTTGACGTCTACACATGGCAGCGCGATTACGTAGGTCACCGAATCTCCTAAAGTCTTACTAAATTCTAGGCTCTTCGCCCGCTAAGAACTCGAACACAGCGACCAGACAAACTAATCCCTGACTTTCACGAGCTGGTAACCGTCATCACTTGAGACAACTTCACCACTCTCAACCTTGATGGTCCCCAGTGCCAAAACCCATTTCGTATCGGCTGGAATCAGGTCGGTCGGATAGACGGTATTTGGGTTGAGGATTTCAAGATCTGTGTTGTGCCCAAGCCAGAAAGAACTCACACGACCGTCAAATCTGGACTCAGCGAGAATCAGCAGGCTGTCGCGCTCCTCCTTAGGGAGATAGTCCGCAACAAAGTGACCAGCCCTGTCCGCGGCCGACTGTTCCAACCTAAATCCTTGGTACTGACCCTGAATCTGATAACCGGTACCAACCATGACCCATGGAATCAAGGCTGTCGCGACCCAAACCGTGTACTTCGGGAAGAACGCAATTACCAATAGGGTCACGAACATCAGATTGGCGGTCATATCGATTGTGAACTTGTCGACGACCAAGCCTGCAAGGTTCGGAGCATCAGCGATCTGAATTGTCAGGGTTCCGAAGTATCCAGCGAAAGCGATGGAAATCAGCAAGAAAATTGGTGCGATTACTAGCCATCGAACCCATGCCTTCGTATCGGCCAGAATGCCCTTGTCATATGCAACAGCCAAACCTGCCAGGGCAACAATCGGGAACAAGTAGTCGTAGTACCTGAGCAGGACACGCGTCGTGTGGTCATCGCCACCACCGGTGATCCAACCTGTGAATAGGACAATCGCAATCACCAAAACGATTAGCCAGATCAGTGTCATCAGGGCAAGGCGATGGACTGGCTTCACCTCCTTGGTTCGGAAAATGTCGATTGTTGCCAGGGAGATCGCCACAACCGCTGCACCCAGCAGCGCAGCAATCGTTAGCGAGTGCGTGTAAGCCTGTGTTGGGAACAGTCCAACAGCTCCGACAACGGATCCAGCTCCAACCAAGGACCCGGACGTGGTGCTGGCAGAACCGACTCCACCCACGAATGAACCAATTGCGTCAGTTGCTCCGTAAGCGCCAAAAACGTTGAGAGATTTTGGACCAGCAACTAAGAATCCGATTCCCACGCGGGTCGCGAGATAGGCTCCCGCAAATCCAGCAACGTTCAATGCGGTGAGCTTGAAGTAAGGCTTGTGATCCAGTGAGGCAATCAAGAGGTAAATTCCGAGTGCCATGGCAGCCATGAGAGCGTGTGGCTTAACTAGGCCAGCAAGCCCAAGCGGGATTCCCGCATAGGCCCAAGTTTTCCAACTCGGGTTTTCACTCGCCTTCAAAACGAAATAGAGGGTTAGCCCAAGCAGGAAGAAGAACATCGACTCTGGAAGGTACATCGAGGCGTAGATGCTCGTTGGGCTGAGCATGGTTGCCACAAAGAAACCAAGTGAAACCCAGAAAGGCATGAAGCGTAAGGCAATCGCAAACAGAGTTAGCGCAAAGCCAAGAATGAAGACAAGGTTTATCGACTTTGCACAGGTATAGAAGGCATCACCGCAAAGATTGGTCGATGAATAAACCAAGTTGAAAAGATAGTTACCAAAGTCAAATGGCAGATTCTGGTCCCACAGAGAGTGTTGCCTCGAGGTGATGCTATAGATCCATTCATCCTGCAAGATTGCAGGATTGATGTCCTTTACTCGGAAAAACACCCAAGTCGAAGTAGCGATGATCGCTGCGAGAAGGGAACCGAGCTTAATCGCCCCCAAATCTTTGACTTTTGAGATTGTGGACATTAGGCATACCTCTTTTGATTTGGAACTCTTGGTTCGGACTGAATGTCGTAAGAAAGGAATGAGAGCAGCAGTTGCACTCCAAGAATGATTGAAAGCGAAGCTATGGTTGCCTGGCCTGCTGTAGTGGCGCGTCCAGCCTCAGCTGCAGCGATAAAGCTAGCGATGCCGAACCAGGCTCCAAATAGCGATAGCCCTAGTCCAATTGGAAGCTCAAAGCTAGCTATGGAGAATTCGCGCAAGTAGTAGCGATAGAAGATTCGCTTCAGCTGGTTTCTAAGGTGCTTGAGAGGGAACTCAATTAGCACCTTTGAAATCTTGAGATTGCTTTTTTCGTCACCATACCGAGCAGGTAGTGGGACATCTTCCACCACCGCAGCGGCAAGATTTAGACGGAACAGCATGTCCGACTCAAAAAAGTAGCGCTCTGACAGTTTGTCAAGATCGATTCGCTCAAGAGCTGCTCGGTGAATTGCCGTGTAACCGTTGGTTGGGTCAGTGATGCTCCAGTATCCAGAGGACATTTTTGACCAAAGGGATAGCACGGCATTGCCCAGGATGCGGATTCTAGGCATCAGATAAAGCTGATCTAGAGAGTCAAACCTGTTACCCTTCGTATAGTCAGCCTCACCTATCAGGATGGGTTTCACCAGCTTTGGTAAATCCTCGGGGAACATCTGGCCGTCCCCATCCATCTTGACCACTACGTCGGCGCCGGCCGAAAAAGCTGCCTTGTAACCGGCGACAACGGCCCCACCAACACCTTTATTAACTTGATTGAAAATGACGCTTACGCGCCTGTCCTTGCTCTTTTTCTTGACGAGCTCCCCCGAGCCATTTGGGCAGGCATCATCAACTACCCAGATTCGATCTACCTCAGGGCCAATGCGAGTCAGAAGGTCAAGGACATGCTTCTCAACTTTGTAGGCGGGGATGACCACATGTACCTTCATGCCCGCACCCGCTTTCGATTTAAGTTGATTTCACAACTCCCCCGACAGATTCTAGAGAACTAGAGGCAAATCCTGGGGAGCCTGAATTATGACTTTTGTGCAACCAATCCCTTGGCAAACTCTTCTGGTGAGAAAAAGGCGAAGTCATTCACGCCCTCACCAACACCTACGAGCTTAACTGGCAGATCAAGTTCTTGCTGGAGTGCGTAGAGGATTCCTCCCTTAGCACTGCCATCCAGCTTGGTCATCACAATTCCAGTCACATTGGCAACCTCGGTGAAGGCCTTTGCCTGCGCCATCGCGTTTTGACCAGTGGTTGCATCGATTACAAGCAGAACTTCTGAGATTCGTGCCTGCTTTTCTACCGCGCGTCTAACCTTGCCAAGTTCATCCATCAGGTCTTTTTTATTCTGAAGACGGCCTGCGGTATCGATGATTGCGATATCGGCCTGGTTTGAGATAGCCAGTTCAACGGTTTGGTAGGCAACGGATGCAGGGTCCTGCCCTTCGCGCTCAGGCTTCACAATCTCAGCCTCAGCGCGCTGCGCCCAAGTCGCAAGCTGATCAACTGCGGCAGCGCGGAAGGTGTCTGCAGCGCCTAAGACGACGCTCCAGTCTCCGTCCTTTAGCCAGCGCGAGAGTTTGCCGATAGTCGTGGTCTTACCAGCTCCATTCACGCCAACGACCAAGATCACATATGGCAGATCCCCGGAGGAGAGATTTAGGGCTGCATCATCACGAGTGAGGCGCTTGGTGAGCAGGTCCTTCAAAAGCAGCCTGAGTTCGGCATCCGAACTAGCTCCAACCTTGTTCGCCTCGCGCTTGAGATCCTCGGTTATCTCAAGTGCCGCATCGACACCGAAGTCGGCTCGAATCAAGATGTCTTCAAGGTCATCAAGGTCAACGCTGCTTGAGAACAGCGAACGGATCCCATCACCCAGCGATCGCTTAGGAAGCTCCACCTCTGCGAGCGGAACCTGCTCTACCTTCGGCGTCGGAGTTGGCACGCGCTCGGCAACTCGCGAAACGACCTCGACGGATTCGAGCTGCTCAACTGGCTTCTCGACCGAAACAGTGGGCGTATCGATGACCGGCTGCGCGTCAACAGCAGTCTCAGCTACAGGTTGGGGTGGTTCGACAGAAACTTGTGGCTGAGCCTCGGGTTTTTCACCACGAAGACGCTTCAGAAACTTGAACATCACTTGTCCTGGTCTAGTTTCTGACCAACTACCTGGCTCATACCGTCTTGACGCATGGAAACACCATAGAGCGCATCGGCAATCTCCATCGTGCGCTTTTGGTGAGTCACGATGATCAGCTGAGATGAAGATCTCAAGCTGTCAATTACGTCTAACAAGCGTCCAAGGTTTGCATCATCCAGCGCTGCCTCCACCTCGTCCAGCACATAGAAAGGACTTGGTCGAGCCTTGAAGATGGCGATCAACAGCGCAACTGCAGCCAGTGATCGCTCGCCGCCAGAGAGCAGCGACATTCTCTCGATTCGCTTGCCTACTGGCCTGACGGAAACTTCAACTCCGGTTTCGAGCAGGTTTTCTGGTTCTGTTAGCGATATGGAACCGGTGCCGCCTGGAAACAGGATGGGGAAAACCTTTTCGAACTCTCGCTTGGTGTCTTCGAATGCGGCTGCAAAGATGTGCTGCATCTTGGTGTCTAGGTCCTTGATAATCCCCACCAAGTCAGCTCGCGCTTTGCCCAAATCCTCAAGCTGTTCGCTTAGGTACTTGTGACGCTCCTCAAGAGCGGCGAACTCCTCTAGGGCAAGGGGATTGAATGCACCAAGCTGGTTGAGTTTCTGTTCGGCAGAACGCAGCTCCTTTTCAAGCTCTTCACGAGTCTCATCAGCCAGAACTGTCTCTGCGAGCAACGTGTCGACATCCAACGCCAATTCAGCACTCACGCGCTCTGTGAGGTTTGCAAGGTTGAGCCTGAGCTCATGGTTTTGCATCTCGACCTCGTGAACACCCTGGTTCAACTCATTGAATCTCTGCTCAAGCTGATTTGCCTGCTGACGCAAGACAGCGAGGCGATCGGTTCTCTGGATGCGCTGAGCTTCCAGGTCACGAACCTGGACTCGAAGCGAACCGGATAGCACTTCAACTTTGCTTAAAGCAAGCGGGATGAGTTTCATGGCACTCTGAGCACTTGACAGCTGCTTGGACCTTTGCTCCAGAACCTGGCGATCCTTTTCCATCGCAGCGTTTGCCTCACTGAGTCGACCCTTCAGTGTTGCAACCTGCTTTGAAGCTGCGATACGACGCTCAGAAATTGTTCCAACCGAGATGCGAACCTCAAGTTCTGCCTGACGAGCTGCCTCAAGCTTCGTCGCAAGGTCTTGTCTAACTGCTTCGTTCTCAGCGGCGACCTGAACCGCAGGCATCTGAGCAAGCTTGGCTTTTAGCGACTCGAGTTCAGCTTCTGCCAGAGACTTGGATTCATGAATCAATTGACTATCCCGCTCAAGCTTCACCACCTCGGCCTTTGCGGCCTCGTGCTGAGCGATGATTCGGCCAACACGCTCCGCCCTTGCAGCCAGCTCAGCATCATGCTGCTGCAATGTTGCGAGCGCCGACCTAACCTCCTGCCCCGCGGCGGCGGCTTTGTTTCGGGCGACATCTAAGTCAGAGGTCAGTTTCTCGATGGTCTTGGCGAGCGCCGAAAGCTGCTCACTCGCGCTCTCACGCTCAGCAGTCAGCTCTAACTTGGAAGGAGCCTTTGTTCCACCGCCACGAACTAATGACTCGGAGACCAGATCCCCATCCAATGTGATGATGCTTTTTCCAGCAGTGGGCTTCACTGCAAGCGCTGCGACAGCGCTTTCGAGATCTGGTGCAATCAAGAATGGGTCCAACACAGTCAAAACAGCCTCTGGCGCCTTTACGACCGAACCAGCTGGCACCAGCCCTGCAACTTCAGTCTTTGGTCGTGATTGACTCTCGCCGGATACAACTACGAAGTCCGCTCTGCCGAGACCTTCGCGGCGCAAATACTGAAGTGCAGCGACAGCTTGCTCGCGATTTGTGGCGACAACAGCATCAGATAGAGCACCCAGAGCAACAGCGATCGCAACCTCATAGCCCTTATCGATGCTTACTGACTCTGCAAGCAGACCCTTGATGCCGGCAAGCTTTGCCTTCCGCACTTCATTGGAGCCATCGGCCTGCTCGAGAGTCAACCCAAGGGCAGCATGCTTTGCTGCGACGGCATCTCTTTCACGCTCTGCAGCATGCAGGGCGTCTCTTGCCGCATCCACCTTGGATCGCAATTCGAGCTCCTGAGCCTGGGCCTTTTCGTAGGCCACTCGTAAAGCATCGTCACTGCTGGATTCGGCAGTAGGAGCAAGTTCCTGCTGCTGGGCACCTAGCTCAGCGGCTCTTTGACCCGCCTCAGCAATCGCGTTTGCAATTGAAGCTAGCTGAGAACCGAATCCCTCGATCTTGCTCTCCTGCACAGAAATTGCTCCGGCAACCTGATTGCGCTCACGGTCCTTGGCTTCTGCCTCGCTGCGGAGTCTTAGCTGCTGGGCATCGTGTTCACTCAGTGCCTTGCCTGCAGCTTCTCTGTCTCCCTCGCGAGCCCGAAGAGTTACAGCGAGCGCCTCAATCTCAGTCTCCAGGGCAGCTAACTCAGACTCTGATTTAGTGAGCTCAGAGGTAATCTCAGCGATTTCAATGTCCCTGGAACTGATCTCCTGCTGACTAAGCAGGCTGATTCGCTGTTGAGCGATGTTTTGCAAGGAGCGGAGTTTGGTCTCCTGCGACTCGAGTCCGTATAAACGTTTTCTCTTGTCATCCAGCTCCGCTGAAACTAGTTGTGATTCAAGCTCCTGAATTCCCGCTCTGGCTGAAGCTAGCTGTTGTTGAGCCATTGCGGACTCGGCCTTGCGCTCTCCTTCGGATTTGGAAGCTATCTCTAGCTGAGAGCGGAGTGATTTGATCTGGTGCGCCAAAAGTTTCGCCTTGGCCTCGCGGGCAATTGAAGCAATTTGCTGGGCTTGTCGGGCCACTTCCGCCTGGCGGCCTAGTGGCTTGAGGTTTCTACGAAGCTCTGCGGTTAGATCCTGGAGGCGAACTAGGTTCACCTGCATCGCCTCTAACTTGCGCTCAGTTTTTTCCTTGCGCCTACGGTACTTCAGTATTCCGGCAGCCTCTTCAATTAGCGCCCTGCGCTCGATTGGGGTTGCGCGCAGCACTGTGTCCAGCTGACCCTGACCCACGATGACGTGCATCTCACGACCAAGCCCTGAATCGCTAAGCAGCTCTTGAACATCTAGCAAGCGGCACTGCTCGCCATTGATGGCGTATTCGCTGGCACCGTTTCTAAACAGAACTCGGGAAATAGTTACTTCGGAGTATTCGATTGGTAGCGCACCATCTGAGTTATCGATGGTGAGTTGAACCTCCGCACGACCTAGAGGACCTTTGGTCGCCGTTCCGGCAAAGATGACATCTTCCATCTTGCCGCCACGCAGGGTCTTTGCACCCTGCTCACCCATAACCCAGGCAAGAGCATCCACCACATTTGACTTACCGGATCCGTTAGGGCCAACGACACAGGTAATGCCGGGCTCGAATGCTAGAGAGGTGGGTTGGGCGAAGGACTTAAAGCCTTTGAGGGTGATGCTTTTTAGATGCAAGCTTCTTCACCCCTTTCGTGTATTCACAAAGCCTAGCCAAAACTAACGACAGAGATTCTGCCTCACCCCACCTTGAGAGCACCAAATAGCCCTAAATCAGGCTTCAACCCCTAGACTGTCGTGGTTGCCCATCTCAGAGAAATCCTCCATGAAACAAAACGAACTTCTAAGAAACGTTGCCATTGTCGCTCACGTAGACCACGGTAAGACCACCCTCGTAGACGCGATGCTCAAGCAAACCGGTGCATTTTCCGCACACCAGGCGGTTGACGAGCGAGTCATGGACTCAGGTGATCTAGAGCGCGAAAAGGGCATCACCATCCTTGCCAAGAACACCGCTGTCACCTACTCAGGTCCTGCAGCTCAGGGAAAGACCATCACCATCAACGTCATCGACACCCCAGGTCACGCTGACTTCGGTGGCGAGGTTGAGCGTGGTCTATCGATGGTTGACGGAGTTGTTCTACTTGTTGATGCTTCCGAAGGTCCCTTGCCACAGACTCGTTTCGTTCTTCGCAAGGCACTTGAGGCTCAGCTTCCGGTGATTCTTTTGGTAAACAAGACCGACCGTCCAGATGCTCGCATCGATGAGGTCGTTGAGGAAAGCCACGACCTTCTTCTAGGTCTAGCCTCAGACCTTCACGACACTGTGCCAGATCTCGATGTCGACGCAATCCTGGACCTACCGGTCATCTACGCATCGGGTCGCGCTGGTCGCGCTTCCCTTACCAAGCCAGCAGACGGCTCACTTCCAGATTCAGACAATCTTGAACCGCTCTTTGAAGCAATCCTGAAGTACATTCCGGCACCTTCTTACGACGAGAGCATCCCGCTTCAGGCTCACGTGACCAACCTGGACGCAAGCCCATTCCTTGGTCGCTTGGCACTACTTCGCATCTACAACGGCGAGATCAAGAAGGGGCAGCAGGTTGCTTGGGTTCGCCAGGACGGTACCACTCAGACCGTGAAGATCACCGAGCTCCTGGGAACCAAGGCCCTAGACCGCATTCCAATTGAGAAGGCTGGTCCTGGAGACATTGTTGCCGTTGCTGGTATCGAGGACATCACTATTGGTGAATCACTCTGTGACCTAAACGACATTCGCCCACTGCCACTTATCAAAGTGGATGACCCAGCCATCTCGATGACAATCGGTATCAACACTTCGCCTATGGCAGGCCGAGTAAAGGGCGCAAAGGTCACCGCGCGATTGGTCAAGGACCGCCTGGACCGCGAGCTAATCGGTAACGTCTCAATCAAGGTGTTACCTACCGAGCGCCCAGATGCCTGGCAGGTTCAGGGCCGTGGTGAGCTAGCCCTGGCCATCCTGGTTGAGCAGATGCGTCGTGAAGGCTATGAACTAACCGTTGGTAAACCACAGGTTGTTACCAAGAAGGTCGATGGCAAGATCCACGAGCCAGTTGAAGACCTAACCATTGATACTCCTGAGGAGTTCTTAGGTTCGGTTACCCAGTTGCTAGCTGCTCGCAAGGGCCGCATGACCAACATGATCAACAATGGCACCGGCTGGGTTCGTATCGAATTCCGAGTTCCTTCACGTGGCCTGATTGGATTCAGAACTGAGTTCCTCACCACCACCAAGGGTGCTGGTATCGCAAACGCACTTGCCGCAGGCTATGAACCTTGGGCTGGAGAAATCCAGACCCGTCAAAACGGATCCATGGTTGCTGATCGCGCTGGTGTGGCCACCCCGTTTGCAATGATCGCACTGCAGGAGCGCGGCACATTCTTTGTCGAGCCAACCAGCGAGGTCTATGGCGGAATGGTTGTTGGTGAGAACTCTCGTGCCGATGACATGGAAGTAAACATCACCAAGGAGAAGCAGCTAACCAATATGCGTGCTGCATCTGCCGATAGCTTCGTGGGTCTCACCCCGCCAAAGAAGCTATCGCTCGAGGAGTGCTTGGAGTTTGCCCGTGAAGACGAATGCGTCGAGGTGACTCCTGAGGCGATTCGCATCCGCAAGGTTGAGCTAGATCCAAACGTTCGAGCTCGTCAGGCATCTGCTCGCAAGCGAGCCAGCCAGTAGGGCTAAGTTAGTTACATGGCTAGCTTCAACCCACTGCGCTTGATGGTGGTTCACGCTCACCCTGACGATGAGACCATCTTCACCGGGCACATCATCGCCCATGCGCTGCGGGCTGATGCCCAGGTGAAGCTTGTGACCCTAACTAGAGGTCAGGGTGGCCATGTCAGAAACCCAAAACTTCGCTCACTAAATAACAACCCTGACGAGATGGCCAACTATCGAGCGGCAGCGTTGAAACATGCCGTCGAGTCATTCGAAGGTCTAGAACAAACCTTCTTCGGCATTCGCAACTACCTAGAAACCAACCAGGACTCAATTGGTTTTGGAATGATCTTCGATCGCGACCCCCTCTACCCACTTACTCTGACTGGCTCAGGAGTCACAGTCGTGGCAGAAGAGCTAGTGCCGGTACTGAAGAAGTTCCGACCTGATGCGATCGTGACCCTCTCTGCAAGCAACAAGAATTCCGACCACAAGATGGCGTTCAAGGCAGTTCGTAAAGCGATCAAAATGCTAAGAACCTCCAGGCCGCCAAAGCACTATGTGGTCTTGGAGCCAGGGGTCTCAAGCGAGTTTTCATTCGGAGACGAATACACCACGCGCGTTAAGAAGTCGGCTATGCAGAACTACAGCGACTTCGTCGCCATCACCGATTCAACCTTCGACTATGGAACCGGAGAAATTCGATTCTCCGAGCAAGAAAAGCTTCGCCTTGTCAGCTAGAGCTAAGCTCTCCCAAACCGGCCTAGGCGCCCTTCTGGGCCTTCTCACAGCAGTTCTGGGAACCGTATTCCACCAAGCGTGGGTTCAAGGTTTCCCCTATGGGCTCCTCATTTCCTTCGGACTTCTCACCATGTCGTTTTTGTCACTCCGCAAATACCGCTCAAGACTCGGGGCCTGGGTCGGAGTGCTTGTGCTCACCGGATTGATTTTCAGCTTCTCGTTGCCAGGGACAGATGTGATGATTCCTGCCAATTTCGCAGGACTTGCCTGGAGCTATGGATCAATAACCATGGCGGTGCTGATTGCCGCATTCCCTAAATTTGGAAATCGCTAGCGCTTTTGACACTTTGGGCAGTAATGAGAACCGCGATTTGCCCAAGCATCTCGCTTGATAGTCGCACCACATCGGTTGCACGGTAGACCGGTTTGCCCGTAAGCGTTTAGAGATTGCGAGAAGTAGCCGCTCCCGCCATTCACATTCTTGTATTGCTCATCGAAGGAAGTGCCGCCCTGAGCTACAGCCCTAGCCAGAACATCCTTGGCGATCCCTAGAAGCTCCAGGTGCTTTTTCTTGGGTATTGAGCTCGAAGTTTTGTCGTAGTGGAGCTTGGCTAACCAAAGCGACTCATCGGCGTAGATATTGCCAATGCCACTGAGTAAACCTTGATCTAGCAGCACCCGCTTGATTCCGGAGTTCTTCTTGGTCATGCGAATAGCAACTTGGCTGTCGTCAAAAAGCGGATCTAGTAGGTCTCTGGCTATGTGTGCGACGGTGGTTGGGATATAAGCACCAGTAGGCGCTTCTGGACTGTAGCCGCCAGGACCTAAATCCTCGGTCAAAACCATGTCATCGAACATGAGGCCACCAAAAAGCCTTTGGTCCACGAACCTAATCTGCAGGTCTTCACCAGAAGAGGTCACAACATCGATAACCGCTCTGGTCTGAGGGTCAGGCGCATAGTCAGAGGTACGCACCAGAATTTGACCACTCATGCCTAGGTGCCCGACCAGGGCCCTATTTGAAGATACAGGTAGCCACAAGAATTTGCCTCTTCTTACAACCGACTCAAAAGTGGCACCAACCACCTCTTTTTTGAAGCCCTGGACTCCGCCAAGGTTCTTCTTGAGCGATCGGGCGTCCAAGACCTCTAGTCCGGTAACCTTCGCGCCAACCAGATGCTGGGCCAGCCCGGCTCGGACAGTTTCAACTTCTGGTAATTCGGGCATTACCTACCAACAACCTTCAAAGCTGCGATAGCGGCTTCTGTCTCAGCGGCACGTTTTGTGGAGGCTTGTCCGCTGGCAACGAGTTTGCTGCCCACAAAACACTTCGCTGTGTAGATCATTTGATGATCAGGACCCTCGCCCTCGACCTCGTACCGCACGTCCCCCAAGCCAAGCTTCTGAGCTTTCTCTATGAGAGTTGTCTTTGGGTCAGCCATTTCCCTTATGGCATCTGGATTTTCTAGGAGAGGTAAAACAAATCTCTCCACGATGGACTTAGCGCTCTCAATGCCGGACGAGAGATAGGCGGCACCAAGGATTGCCTCAAAGGCATCGGCAAGAATGTTTGGCTTCTTGCCACCATCGGTTCTTGCTTCGCCTTTTCCTAACCTAAGGAACTTGCCTAGCTCCAACTGCGTTGCAGCGGCAGCAAGTGCCTGGGCGGAAACTACCGCGTTTTTCAGCTTTGTGAGTTCGCCCTCGGATAGATCGGAGTGATCCTTAAATACCGAAACGGCCACTAAGTAACCGAGAATTGAATCCCCGAGAAACTCGAGCCGTTCGTTATCTACTCCGCCTTTTTCGTAGGCATAGGAGCTGTGAGTAACAGCAAGCTGCAAGAGCTCGGGGGTAATCTCAACCCCAAGCCGCTCTTGCAGCTCTGTTAGTGACATTTGTTAGGCGTCAGCGACCTTGCGGCCCTTGTACTCCATGTAGAGCTCGGTGCCAA
>JBEENY010000021.1:0-20685 GCA_041191905.1 Actinomycetota bacterium | reverse complement strand
GACAAGGTAGTTACCGTCAGCGAAGACGAGATTGCCAAGGCGATGGTTGCAGTGATGGAGCGATCCAAGCTTGTGGTAGAAGCAGGTGGCGTAGTTGGGGCTGCTGCAGTGCTTGCTGGCAAGCTAAAGCTCAAGGGCACCACCGCGATCATCCTCTCTGGCGGCAACATCGACCCTCTGTTACTGCAGCGCGTTATTCGTCACGGCCTGGCAGCCTCTGATCGCTACACCAACATTTCCGTCATGCTGCCAGACCGACCAGGTCAGCTAGTTAGGACTGCGGAGGCAGTCGCTGCTGCTCACGCGAACGTGGTTGAAGTTCTACATACCAGGCACGGCAACGGTCTTCAGATCTCTGAGGTTGAGCTGAACCTATCGGTTGAAACCCGAGGCAAAGAGCATCGCGAAGAGCTCATGAAGTCGCTAAAGGCTGCAGGTCTTAGACCTAAGCTGCACGAGGACTAGAACTCAAATTCGCTCAGGCCGATTATCTCGACCTTGATTTCTTTGCCATTTGGGGCGGTGTAGCTAACGGATTCGCCCACCTTCTTGCCAAGCACCTGCTTGCCGATTGGGGAATCTGGGCTGTAAACATCCAGGTCACCCTCTTCAATCGCAATCTCGTGCTTAGTGCCCTCAAAAATCTCGTGGGAGCCGAGGAAGAACTCGGTCTCTCGCCCGTTCAATGTGCACTTCACCATAAGACCCTGCTTCACAATGCCATCGGAAGCATCGGCTGAGCCGATGGTTGCGGTGGCCAGCATTTCCTCCAGACGGTTGATGCGGGCCTCGATCTTGCCCTGCTCTTCCTTGGCAGCATGGTAGCCACCGTTTTCCTTCAGATCTCCCTCTTCACGAGCATCCTGAATTCGTTTAGCAATTTCAGCGCGGGCAACGGTCAAAAGTTGCTCCAGCTCATCCTTGAGCCTGTCGTAGGCAGCCTGGGTCAGCAGCATTGAATCAGTCATACACACTTCCGAGAATTGAAAATGCTCGCATAGCGAGCAATGCAGAAAATACTAACGCAGACGACACTCGTCGACTAGCCCGGTGACCGCCAATTCAGTGGTGTTTAGGCTGATGGTGTGGCGAAGGGTGGTGTACTCGCTGGGGCCAAATTCAAGCTCTCTCCACCCTACGGTTCCAAACTGACCATTCAGTGCCTCAATCGAGCAAATAACAGTCTTATCTTTGGGTTTCGAAATCTCGATTTCAACCACGGTCTCGAGCTCGCTAACAACCGAGAAACCAACATCCTTATAAGTGAATCCCTGGTTGTTTCCCAGAGCGAAGTAGGCGGTGAGTAGAACCATGACCGCTACTCCAATGGCGGCAAAGATTCGAAAGCGTTTTGGGTCGCTTCGCCTGACGCCATATCTGGAGGAAAGAATCTCTTGGTTCACGCTATAAGGCTAACCTCTGGTGAGATACTTATCGGCATGGATTTGCTGCTCAGTGCGCTACTTGCTGCCACGATGACCCCAACCCCGGTCCCGGATGACACCTACAACTCACCCGGCACGGTTGGATTCCTGGTTACCTTCGCGGTGGCGGGAATTGCAGTATTCCTGATCTTTGACATGAACCGCAGGGTAAGAGACACCCGCTATCGCTCAGAAGTCAGAGAGAAGCTAGCTCAAGAAGAGCTAGAGAACCTAACCGTTGAAAAGCCAGAGCGTCCAGCTCCGCCGGCTAAACCGAACCGAGCGAACCAGGAACCGGGTTCAGCCCAATAATCAGCGATGCCACCCAGTGGCAGAAGAATGCCGCCACTGTTAGCGCGTGGAAAATCTCGTGAAAACCAAAGTGCTTTGGCGATGGGTTTGGTCGCTTTAGTCCGTAGATGACAGCGCCCACCGAATACATCAATCCACCCACCAAAACCAAGGTCATCATGACCCAGTTAACGTTGAAGAAGTCGACGATGTAGAGCATCGCGATCCAACCTAGACCCAGGTAAATCGGGACATATAGCCAGCGGGGAGCGTTGATCCAAAAGACCCTGAAGAAGATTCCCAGCAGCGCGATTGACCAAACCAAAATCAGCAAAAGCGAGCCTTTGTCGGCACTGAGTGCCGAGGTGCTGATTGGGGTGTAGGTGCCGGCAATCAACAGAAAAATGTTGGCGTGATCGATGCGCTTGAGGATCTTCTTGGTCAGTGGCTTCCAGCGGAAGCGGTGGTAGAGCGCTGAATTTCCAAACAGCAAAAGCGAGCTTGCAAAGTAAACCGCGGCGGCCGTTTTAGCCACCCAGCCGTCCGAGAAAACGATGAGCAAGACTCCGGCGGCAACAACAAAAGGCAGAACTCCGGTGTGGATCCAGCCGCGCCAGGTTGGGCGCTCATCCTCCTGTGGCTGACCTTTGAGCTCAGAGAGTGGAACGTGAAGTGGATCAGGTGTTTCTAGGCTCATTTTCATACCCTAAACCACCTAGTTGAATTGCGACTAAATTTGTGGGGTGCGCAATCTTGTCTATCGAGCCTACGAGAAGCTTCTCGAGCGCGATCTTGTGGCAGCAGACCTGCCAAAGCACATTGGCGTAATGGTTGATGGCAATAGACGTTGGGCGCAGCTGCAAGGCCTGGACAAGGCGGGTCACGGCCACGCTGCCGGAGCGAAAAAGATTGTTGATTTTCTGGGTTGGTGCTCAGAACTCGAAATCGAACACACGACTATCTACCTGCTGTCGACCGACAATCTGGTCGGTAGGTCTAACGATGAGCTCAAGGATTTGATTGAAATCATCGTCAATCTGGCCGAGGAGCTTGTCCGATTGGGTCGCTGGAAGCTGAAGGTTGTTGGTGACATTGCCGCCCTGCCATATGAAGCCGCACAGCGCCTCTCTGTGGTTGAGGAGAAGACCAAGAACAACCCCAAACCACACGTGAATCTTGCTATCGCCTACGGCGGTAGAAAAGAGATCGCCGACGCCATGCGCTCGATCTTGAAATCACATGCCGCGCAGGGTTTATCCATTGATGAACTCTCGGAGCTGCTAACCCCTGAATTGATAACCGAGCACCTCTACACCACGGGCCAACCAGATCCCGATTTACTGATCAGAACCTCGGGGGAGCAGCGCCTTAGTGGTTTCCTACTTTGGCAAAGCGCAAACAGTGAGTTTTACTTCGCTGAGGCACTGTGGCCTGACTTCAGACGAGTCGATTTTCTTCGCGCCATGCGTGACTTCCAGAGACGACACAGACGCTTCGGAAGCTGAATTATTAACGATTGGTATAGCGGCGTGTCACGCGCGAAAAAGCCTAAAGTTCAGGCGTAGATTCACCCTAAGTTCCCAGGCAAAGGAGAACCGGTGGCCGCTACCGCAAACTCAAGAAAGACCAAGCAAACATCTTCTCCTGAGGCGGTGACCAAATCAAAAAACGCCATTCGAACCTTCATCCTCGACACGTCGGTTTTGCTTTCCGACCCTCGCGCACTTTTCAGGTTCGCTGAGCACGAGGTTGTGCTTCCGATCGTTGTAATCAACGAGCTTGAGAAAAAGCGAAATGATCCAGAGATTGGCTACTTCGCTCGCAAAGCTCTGCGTTTTCTAGATGATTTGAGACTCAAGCACGAACGTCTTGATTTTCCAGTTGAGGTTGGAGAGGGCGGCACTCTTCGGGTCGAGCTAAACCACATTGATCAGAGCATCCTGCCTTCAGGTTTCCAGCTAGGGGATAACGACTCCAGGATTCTTGCCGTTGCGGCAAACCTGAAGAACGAAGGTTTCGATGTGACGGTGGTGTCAAAAGACCTACCCATGCGCGTCAAGGCGGCGTCAATCGGCATGCGTGCCGAGGAATACCTGCACGAATTAGCGACCGATGAGTGGAACGGCGTTGCCGATCTAGCGCTCTCCGGAGATGAAATGGCAAACCTCTACGACCTTGAGGAAATCACTCATCCGGATGCAAAGGCGCTTCCCATCAATACCGCTCTTGTTATCTCCTCTGAGCGCGGAAGCGCGCTAGGTAGGGTGACTGAAAACCGAACCGTAAAGCTGGTTCGCGGAGACCGCGATGTGTTCGGTGTTCACGGTCGCTCGGCTGAGCAGCGACTCGCGATTGATGCACTGCTAGACCCGGAGATCGGCATTGTCTCACTCGGTGGCCGAGCGGGAACTGGAAAGAGCGCACTAGCGCTCTGTGCCGGCTTAGAGGCGGTGCTCGAGCGCCGTCAGCACAAAAAGATCATGGTGTTCAGACCGCTTTATGCCGTAGGCGGGCAGGAGCTTGGTTATCTACCTGGCACTGAGGCGGAAAAGATGAACCCTTGGGCCCAGGCAGTCTTCGACACACTCGGAGCCTTGGTCTCCAAGGAGGTCATCGATGAGGTCATGTCCAGGGGCATCTTGGAGGTGTTGCCGCTGACCCACATCCGAGGTAGGTCGCTTCACGACACCTTCGTAATCGTTGATGAGGCCCAGTCTCTGGAGCGCAATGTATTGCTGACCATGCTCTCTAGAGTTGGTCAGAAGTCCAGAGTGGTCCTGACTCACGATGTGGCGCAGCGTGACAACCTCCGAGTAGGTCGTCACGATGGAATCGCATCCGTTGTCGAGACCCTGAAGGGGCAGCCACTATTTAGCCACATCACGCTCACCAGAAGCGAGCGAAGCGAGATTGCCGCGTTGGTCACCGACCTGCTTGATTACTAAGGCTGTGGAGAACCACTGACGAGCGTTTGGCATTTTGCCTAGTTTGGCTAGGTGCTCGAACTTTCTCCGCTACTGATCCCGGTCGGCTACCTTGCATACTTCAGCTTTCAACTGGCTCGAATTGACGTTCTCGAACATCGACTTCCCAACCGCTACACCCTCAGGCTTTTTCTGCTCTCGGTCCCTGCTGTGCTAACAGCATTCTTTGTTACTCAGAGCGGCGAGAGGTTGCTGTGGGCAATGGGTCTTGGGTTTGGCACGGCGCTGCTGGGATTGCTGCTTGGTGCTACGGGAGGCCTCGGGCTCGGGGATGTCAAGCTAATGGTCTCACTCAACATGATCCTCGGATGGTTATCTCCCTGGGCAGCACTCGCAAGCAATGTCCTGGCCGTGTTTTCAGCCGCATTTGTTGGCATGCTCAGGCTGCTTAAACACAGCCACAGTAACCAGGTTGCTTTTGGCCCCTATTTGCTCGCAGCTTTTTTCATAACCTTCGGTTACTTGCTTGTGACCAGGGCTTACTGAGGAGGGCGAGTCATTGGATAGACATCAAGTGCTTTATCCAACTGCTCCATGGTCAGCTTCTCGCCATCAACATAACCAAGCTCGATGGTTGCCTCACGAACTGTGATGCCCTTCTGAACTGAGTGCTTGGCAATCTTGGCGGCATTCTCGTAGCCGATGTATTTGTTCAAAGGGGTAACAATCGAGGGGCTGGACTCGGCAAGTGCCTTGGCACGCTCAGCGTTTACCTCAAGACCCTTTACGGTCTTGTCCGCGAGGACTCGCATGGAGTTTGCCAAAAGGCGAATCGACTCAAGGAGGGCATTTCCCATCACAGGGATAGCGACGTTGAGCTCGAAGTTACCCGAGGCACCAGCCCAAGTGACAGTGGCATCGTTACCGATTACGCGGGCGCAAACCATCAAGACGGCTTCTGGAATGACAGGGTTTACTTTGCCAGGCATGATCGACGAACCAGGCTGAAGGTCTGGGATGTTTAGCTCTGCCAGGCCGGTGTTTGGACCCGAGCCCATCCATCTGAGGTCGTTGTTAATCTTGGTGAGGCTAACGGCAATTACCTTCAGGGCACCCGATGCTTCCACAAGGGCGTCTCGCGCTCCCTGAGCTTCGAAGTGGTCTCGTGCTTCGGTGATTGGAAGGCCAGTCTCCTTGGCAAGCAGGCTGATGACCTCTTGAGGGAAACCCTTTGGGGTATTGATTCCGGTTCCGGTTGCAGTTCCACCCTGTGGGACTTCGGCAACACGTCCCAGGCAGGAGTGCACTCGCTCGATGCCATAGCGAATCTGGGCTGCGTAGCCGGCAAACTCCTGACCAAAAGTCACTGGAGTGGCATCCATTAGGTGGGTGCGACCTGGCTTTACAAGTTCTTTCCAAAGCTCAGCCTTGTGCTCTAGGTCCTTTGCTAGGTAGTCAAGCGCAGGAAGAAGGTCATTGACCAGAGCGTTTGTGACCGCAACGTGAACCGAGGTTGGGAACACATCGTTTGAGGACTGGGATGCGTTTACGTGATCGTTTGGGTGAACCTCTTTACCAAGCTTCTTGGTTGCGAGAGTCGCCAGCACCTCGTTCATGTTCATGTTTGAGCTGGTGCCGGAGCCAGTCTGGAAGACATCCACCGGGAAGTGCTCGAGGTGCTGCCCGGAGATAACCTCGTTGGCGCTTGCAACGATCGAGTCAGCGATGTCCTGAGCCAAGATACCGAGCTTGGCGTTTGCCATTGCTGCAGCCTTCTTAATGCGCGCAAGTGCGATGACGTGCTCGCGCTCTAGGCCAGTGCCACTGATTGGAAAGTTCTCCACCGCACGCTGGGTCTGAGCCCTGTAAAGCGCATTGATTGGAACTCGAACCTCACCCATGGTGTCGTGTTCGATGCGGTATTCCATTTTGTCTCCTGTTTTTGTCTAAATCTGACCGTGGGTCACGATGGCGTGAACCTCACCAAGCTCCAGTTTGTAGTTGGCTCCGACCACAGCAAGTTTGCCATCTTTTACGGCATTGGAAATCACTTTTGACCGCTCAAGTAATTCGTCGATGGTGTCTCTGACGTGGCGATCGGTAACCTCATCGATACTTGTCTCGCCAGCGTCAAGGGATCGCTTCACGGTAGGCATGATTCGTCCGACCAAGTTGTGAATGAATTCACCCTTGAGATCCAATGCCCCCTCGGCGGCGTTCATAGTTGACCGAATCGCTCCGCACTCGTCATGTCCCAGCACCAAAATGAGCGGAACCTCTAGGATTTCGACCGCATACTCCAGCGAACCCAGAATGGTCTCCGCGATCACCTGCCCGGCATTGCGAACCACAAAAAGATCGCCTAGTCCAACATCAAAAATCATTTCGGCGGCAAGACGAGAATCCGAGCAACCAAAAAGCGCAGCAAAAGGCTTCTGTTTGTTGGCAAGCGCAACCCGAACATCCGCATCCTGTCTGGGGTGGGCGGGGGTCCCGGATACGAAGTTTTTGTTGCCCGAGGCCAGCACCTGCCAAGCCTCATGGGCGGTTTGCGGTCTAGCCAATTGAGTCCTAATCCAGCTGAGCGCCGATGGCCTTGGCCAAAAGCTCGAACTGCTCTGGCTCAGCTGTTCCATAGATTACAACCGCTGAGTCCCCGTATTTGTGAACCATGGCGTAGTGCTTGGTGCCTCTTGGCGACTGGGGATTCAGCGTGGGCCAGATTTCCCAGGTTTTACCGTCGATAACCACCTCACCCTCCTGCCAGTTTCCCTGCAGGGTGAGAGCTAGCCAAGATGGGTTAGATTCAACGGTTTGGCTCATACCTATGAACTGATTGTCCGCGGTGACAAAGCCGACATACCAGGTCTGAACATCAAGTTCGTTCTCCAAACGAGCTGCATTGGACCACCAGTCCTCTGGGATCACCGGGGCAATAGCCTCAGCCCCGAGTGAGTCGGTGGCTTGAGCTGCAATTTCTGAGTATTCGACCTGAGCAATACGGTTGGAGTCATCCCTCGGGACCCCAAGAACGATTGCCGCAACCAATGCGACCGTGACCAACAGCGAATAGATCAGGTTACGAACCGTCTGTTTGGCTCGGTGTTGAGCTGCGCTATCGCTCACTTACTTCTTGTCCTTCTGGGCTTCTTCAAGTTTCTTTCTGGCGCCAGTAAGCCAGGTCTCGCAGTGCTTGGCTAGCGCTTCGCCGCGCTCCCACAGCGCCATCGAGGCCTCTAGGCTCACGTTCTGCTGCTCGAGTTCGGCAACCACCTGTTGGAGCTGATCGCGAGCCTCTTCATAACTGAGGTCTTTGATTTCTTTAGCCATCACAGTTTCCTAACCTGATCGACGGTTGATTGAATTTCCTGATTCTGGGTTCGAATCTGAATCTTTTGACCCTTGGTAGCATTCGATAGAACCCGGCCCTCTGAGTCTGTGACGACTGCATAGCCTCGACTAAGGGTGAGCTGGGGAGAGAGGGATCGAGCCCTTAGTGCCAATTGCTCAATCTCGTGTTTAGCTCGGTCAATCCTAAAATCTGCGATCTCTCGGATTCTGCGCTGCAGTAGCCCTAACTGCTCGGATTGAGCATCGATGAATCCAAACGGTGAGGCGAGAACCGGCCTGGAGCGGATTGAAACAAGAAGCTGCTCCTGAACTGAAAGTAATGCGTCGACCCTTTGGCGAAGTCGAGTTACCGAAACCCCCAAGTTTCTTCGCTCTTCCACCACGTCTGGTACCACGCGCTTTGCCGCATCGGTCGGCGTTGAGGCTCTAAGGTCTGCTACCAAATCAATTAGCGGCTGGTCGTTTTCGTGCCCAATTGCAGAAACAAAAGGCGTCCTACACGCTGCAACTGCCCTCACCAGTCGCTCATCGCTGAAGGGGAGTAAGTCCTGGAAGCTGCCTCCACCTCTGGCCATGATGATCACATCGACCTCGGGCATCGCATCCAAGGTTTCAAGCGCGAATAGAAGCTCACCTACAGCTTTATCGCCCTGCACATGGGAGTGAATTACTTCAAACTGAACCTCTGGCCAGCGAAGCTTTGCGTTTTGCAGAACGTCTTTCTCAGCATCCGAGTTTGCTCCAGTGATCAGGCCAATCCGGTTAGGCAGAAACGGCAGTGGCTGCTTGCGCTCTGGTGCGGCGAGACCCTCAGCGATGATCTGCTGCTTTAGTCGCTCCAAACGCTCCAGAAGTTCACCCAGACCCACCTTGTGCATTGCGTGAATGCGCATGGTGAGTTTGCCGTTCTTGGCCCAAAACTGTGGCTGCAATAGTGCAACAACTCGGTCACCTTGTTTTAGACCAGCTTCAATTTCAGCGCCGGACTGGTTGAAAGAGTGAATCTCAATTGCAGCCTCGACATCTAGGTCACGAATCGAAGCGAAAATGCCCGATGGTCGCTCTTGGAAGGATTGAAGTTCACCCTCAACCCAGACCCGCCCAAGCTTCTCTATCCAGTCCTTTAGGGATTTAGAGAGTTGTGACACCTGCCAAGGGGAATGTTCAGTCGAAACTTTTGATTGATTGTCTAGGGCTTGAGCTGTATCCAACGGCTGGCTCCTAGCATGGCTTCGTAGAATGAACGGGTGAGTCCTATCAACAATAATGCGATGACCGACATTAAGCCTGAAAAGCGGGTGCTGCTAGCAGCCCCAAGAGGCTACTGTGCAGGTGTTGACCGAGCTGTTATCGCCGTTGAAAAGGCACTCGAGCACTACGGCGCTCCGATCTACGTTCGCAAGCAGATCGTTCACAACAAGCACGTCGTCGCCTCACTAGAAAAACGCGGTGCAATCTTTGTTGATGAGGTGGATGAGGCCCCAGAGGGCTGCATCATGGTTTTCTCCGCTCACGGAGTCTCTCCTGCGGTAATCGAGGCGGCGAATAAGCGCAACCAGCAGACTATTGACGCAACCTGCCCACTTGTTACCAAAGTTCACAGAGAAGTACAGCGATTTGCGAAAGAGGGTTACGACATCCTCCTCGTTGGCCACGAGGGTCACGAGGAAGTCGAGGGAACAGCTGGTGAAGCGCCAGATATCGTTCAGCTAATCGATGGCGACAAGGACATTCAGAAAGCACAGGTCAAAGACCCAAGCAAGGTTATTTGGCTATCGCAAACCACTTTGTCGGTCGATGAGACTATGGAGACTGTGGTCAAGCTTCGTGAGAAGTTCCCAACCCTTCAGAACCCGCCAAGCGACGACATCTGCTACGCAACTCAAAACCGCCAGGTTGCAATCAAAAAGGTGGGCGCCGAAAGCGACCTAGTAATCGTTGTTGGATCGGCGAACTCATCAAACACGGTTCGACTAGTCGAGGTTGCCCTAGACGCTGGCGCTAAAGCCGCTTACCGCGTTGATTTCGCAAGCGAAATCAAAGAAGAGTGGTTTGAGGGCGTTGAAACGGTCGGTGTGAGCTCGGGTGCATCTGTACCGGAGGAGCTGGTTTCCGAGGTCCTGGACTATCTAGCAAATCGAGGTTACGGCGACGTTAGAACGGTTACAACCGCTGAGGAGGACATCCAGTTCTCGCTTCCGAAAGAGCTTCGCAAAGATCTCAAAACAGCTGGCGAAGACACATCGAACAAGCAAAAGCGCTAGGCACTAGCTGAAGTTTTTTTCTGAGACTCGCCGTCCCGAACGATCGAAGGTCTTCCAAGTTCCCACTTGAACCCCTCTGTCGAACTCCCCTGAGCGCATGAGGGAACCGTCCTTGCGAAAGAATTCCCAGAAGCCATGCATTTCGCCATCTAGGTATTCGCCTTTGAAACGAGGAAGCCCGTTCTCATAGAACGGGCTTACCTGTTTTGACATTTGATTACCAGGCTGACTTGCCTGCAGAACCTAGCTGGTTCGCAGCCTCAACGACTCGTGCCGACATACCGGTTTCTGCAAGCTTGCCCCAGGCACGTGGGTCATAGGTCTTCTTGTTTCCAACCTCACCATCAACCTTCAGAACACCGTCGTAGTTGCGGAACATGTGATCTGCAATTGGGCGGGTGAATGCATACTGCAGGTCGGTGTCGATGTTCATCTTGATGACGCCGTACTTCACAGCGTTTGCAATCTCTTCTTCGGTTGAGCCAGAACCACCGTGGAACACGAGGTCGAATGGCTTGTCCTTGCCATACTTCGCGCCAACCTCGTCCTGAATCTGCTTTAGGAGCTCTGGACGAAGAACGACGTTACCTGGCTTGTAGACACCGTGAACATTTCCGAAGGTCAGGGCAGCGATGTAACGGCCGTTCTCACCAAGACCTAGTGCCTCTGCGGTCGCCATGCCGTCTGCAACGGTGGTGTACAGGTGCTCATCGATTGCACCCTCAACGCCGTCTTCCTCGCCACCAACCGCACCAACCTCGATCTCGAGGATCGCGCCGATGTTGTTGGTGCGCTTCAAAAACTCCTTGGCAATCTCAAGGTTCTGAGCCAGTGGCACCTCGGAACCATCCCACATGTGAGAGTTGAAGATCGCTTCGCCGCCATCCTTGACTCGCTCCTCAGAAAGCGCAATCAATGGCTTTACAAAAGTGTCGAGCTGCTCGAGGTTGCAGTGGTCGGTGTGAAGAGCGACCTTGATGTCGTAGTTCTTTGCAACTTCGCGAGCGAAAGCAGCAAATGCTAAGGCTCCCGATACGCGGTTCTTTACGGTTGGACCGCTCCAGTAATCAGCACCACCTGTGGTTACCTGCAGAATTCCATCCGATCCCGCAGCCTGAAGACCGGCTAGGGCAGCGTTTAGGGTCTGGGAGCTAGAAACGTTGATGGCCGGATAGGCAAAACCGCCCTTTTTGGCGCGGTCGAGCATCTCTACATATTCTTCAGAACTTACGATTGCCATTGTGGCTCCTTACTTAGGCCTTGGCTGGCTCGCCTAGCAGGCGAGAAGCGTCTGGAATTAGCTCAACGGTCGCATCGACTAGGTTGTCGATCGACTGCAGACCGCTGGTTGGCTGCTGAACTTTGGCGGCACCCCACTGAACAGCTGCAGAGATTCCCTCAGCCACGTCGAATCCAACACCGAAATCGGTTGGTCCGGCTGGGTGCGAGGTTACCGCTGACAGGAAGCCAGCAATCGTTGAGTCACCGGCACCTACTGTGTTGATCACTTTCACAGGAGGGGTGTAAGCGTGGATGGCATGGGTTTTAGTGACTGCGATGATGCCGTCAACTCCCAGGGAGGCCATTACACAGTCAACGCCCCAGTCATTCAGTTCGCGAGCGGCCTCGATAACGTCACCAATGGTGTTAAGGTCGCGACCCACGCACTCAGCCAGCTCGTGAGCGTTTGGCTTCATGATCGTTGCCTTGCCCTGCTGAGCCCAGTAGCGAAGAGCAGGACCTGAGGTGTCGAGAACTACCTTTACCCCAAGCGCTTTCATGCGGTCAAACAGCGGGTGAAGGTCAATCACTTCGCCAGTTTCGACGATCTCTGGGTGTGCACCCGCTACCACCAGCCACTTTGCATCGTTCGCCTTTACAGTCTCTTCGGTCAGTGCCACAACTGCATCCCAGTCCTTCTGCTTCAAGGGTCTTGGGCTCTCGTTGATCTTGGTGGTTGGGCCGTCATACTCAACAACGGTTGTTGAAACTCGAAGAGTTCCCTCAACCCAGAGAGGAGTAAGGAAGCTAGAACCAGTGCGCTCTAGAACGCCTGGGTCTGCGTTACCAATTGGAACAATTCCAGGGGCAGCGATGCCTGCAAGTTGCAGGCCTCGAGAAACGTTGATTCCCTTGCCGGCAAGCTCCTCGCCGACCTTGTCGGCACGGTTCACGCCACCCTCGACCAAGTTGCGCACAAAGTAGGTGCGGTCAAGCGTTGGTGCAGGCGTAAGAGTAACGATTGGCGATTTTTGGCCAGCCATTAGGAGTCTCCTTGATGTGAGAAAAGCTTTAGAAAGCACTCACATCGTTGTAGGCGCGAACGAAAACACTATAGCTGTAAATCGGGCGTGTTACTCGCTCTCAATCTCCTTGGCGGTAATCGTGTTTGGCGACTCTTCTATGGCTTTGGGTGAGGCTAATTCCTCAGTACCCAGCTCGTTCTCATCCAGATCATTGAGCTTTCTGGCAGTTACCAGCATTCGGCTCTCGAGCGATGACACGAATGAGTTGTAATCCTTCACCGTTGAGGTAATCGATCTACCCAGTTTGTCTGCGACCTGAGCAACCTTGCCAACTCGCTCGTATAGCTCACGCCCGAGACGGATCATTGCGCGAACCTGAGTTTCATCGGCATTTTGACGCCAGATGTAGTTGATGGTCTTGAGAACCGAGAACAAGCTCACAGGCGATGCCAAGGCAACGTTTTTCTTGAACGCATACTCCAAGATTGCCGGGTCCGCTTCCAGCGCTGCAGAGAGCAGTGACTCTGAAGGTACGAAGCAAACCACAAAATCCGGCGATGCATTCAAGCCAGTCCAGTAGGCCTTGGAGCCCAGGTCATCGATGTGCTTTCGAACCGCTTTGACATGGTCGTCGAGCAATCGCTTCCGGCGATCAAGCTCTTCGCCAGTGGCAAGCTCTGAGATTGAGGATGCCTCCTGGTAAGAGTTGAAGGGAACCTTTGAATCGATGGCCAGGGACTTGCCACCCGGCAGATTGATCACCATGTCCGCGCGCCCGGCGCCTGCAGAGGTGGAAATAGTCGACTGCTCTGCGAAGTCCGCGTGTTTGATCAAGCCTGCCAGTTCAACAAGCTTTCTAAGCTGGGCCTCGCCCCAGACTCCTCGGAGAGAGTTTGAAGAAAGCGCTTGGGCCAGCTGCTGGGTTTGTTTGCGGAGGTTTTCGTCGGTTTCGATGGCTGAGCGAAGCTGCTCTGAGATGGAACTGAATTGCTCGCCACGCTCGCGTTCAAGTCTTTGAACGGTTGTCTGCATCTGCTCGAGCTGCTGCTTCACCGGAGCCAGCTGCAAAAGAATCTTGTTCTCTTGCTCAGACAGTTGACGTTGCTGCGCGAGTTGGGCATCTGCCTTAGCAAGCTGGTCGTTGAGTGCAGCGTTTGTGGCTTCTAGCGCGGCGAGCTTGGTCAGCGCCTCAGTACTTGTCGCCGGTGCCTTGCTCTTTGCAAACCGATAGCCGAGAAAAGCGCCCACAATGATGCCGATAACCGCGGCGTTGATGCCAAGCAAGAGAATCTGATCCATGTTGGTCAGTATGACACCGGGGTCAGACAACTAATGGTTTTAGCTGCTGTTTCGTTGCTTTGAGAAGGTCATCCACGCTCTCGGCATCATGGCGATTGGCCGCGTGAAGAATGAGTCTGGCGCAGGCGTCAGAATCAGCCAGAGCATCGTGATGCTGGAATTCCTCATGGCCAATCGCATAGGCGACGGCATTTAGGCGGTAGCTCTCTAGAGCGTATGTGCGCCGGGAGATGGTAAGACTGCAGAAGTAGCTCAGCGGCGGCAGGTCAAAGTTGACTTCCTCCGCGCTGGCGCGGAGGACCCCCATGTCAAAACTTGCATTATGGGCAACGAGAGGTAACCCTTCCGTGAAGAGCAAAAGTTCGGGTAGTACCTCTTCCCAATCGGGGGAGTCAATGATGTGCTCGGGTCTGATGCCGTGAACCTGAATGTTGCCCTCGTGAAACCAGTTATGGCGGAACGGGGGTTTGAAAAGCATGGAGAGTGATTCTTGAATCTTGCCGTCTCGGACTCGAACCAAACCAACGGCGCAGGGGGAGGCGGGGGAGGAATTGGCTGTCTCAAAGTCGATAGCCACAAACTCCAAACCCATGAACGCAATTATGAAGCAATAAACTTTGGCGAATGGCCCTAACAATCGGAATCGTCGGACTACCTAACGTAGGAAAGTCCACCCTGTTCAACGCACTGACTAAAAACAACGTGCTGGCCGCGAACTACCCGTTCGCTACCATCGAGCCAAACGTGGGTGTTGTGAACCTGCCAGACCCAAGGCTCAATCGCCTGGCAGAGATCTTCAATTCCGAGCGCATCCTGCCAGCACCAGTCTCCTTCGTCGATATTGCCGGCATTGTGCGCGGTGCATCTGTTGGCGAGGGTTTGGGAAACCAGTTCCTCGCAAACATCCGCGAAGCGGATGCCATTGCTCAGGTCGTTAGAGGATTTACCGACTCAGACGTCGTCCACGTCGATGGCAAGGTCGATGCCAAGAGCGATATCGAGACAATCAATACCGAGTTGATCCTTGCTGACCTTCAAACACTGGAGAAGGCAAGACCCAGAATCGAAAAAGAGGTCAAGGGCAAGAAGGTAGACCCTTCAACCCTCGAGACCATCGACGAGGCAATCAAAGTCCTAAACGATGGCACTCCGCTATCTCTATCCAAGGTTGACCTGGCTCCAATCAAAGAACTCGGATTACTCACTTCAAAGCCCATTCTTTTTGTCTTCAATGTTGACGAGGGTGTTCTGACAAACGCTGTCAAGAAGAAGGAACTTTCCGACCTAGTAGCCCCGGCCGAGGCGGTATTCCTTGACGCCAAGGTTGAGAGCGAACTAATTGACCTCGACCCAGAGGAAGCCCAGGAGCTACTTCAGTCGCTCGGTCAAGAGGAGTCAGGACTTGACCAGCTAGCCAGAATTGGGTTCCAGACTCTAGGCCTCCAGACCTATCTCACCGCAGGACCAAAAGAGTCCAGGGCCTGGACCATCCGCAAGGGCTGGAAAGCTCCTCAGGCAGCTGGCGTAATCCACACCGACTTCGAAAAAGGCTTCATCAAGGCCGAAGTTGTGGCCTTCAAAGACCTTAATTCAGCCGGATCCATGAGCGAGGCCAAGGCTCAAGGCAAGGTTCGCATGGAGGGTAAGGACTACGTCATGCAAGACGGCGACGTGGTCGAATTCCGCTTCAACGTTTAGCGTGTCGCGATGTTTGTTCGGGTAGCCGTATCGCTCAAAATCCGAGCAACCTCCCTGGGGTAGGTTTGCGTGATGGAAATTAAGAAACAGCGCGAATTTTCCCTGTGGGGCATTTTCTCAATCCTCCTGTCCACTCTGGTACTTGCACCCGTGACAACAGCAAGTGCGTCCACCATTTCAATGAATGGGGTCTCTGTGACGGTCTCGCCTTCAGGCGCATCCGGCGCAGGAACATTGGCAGATCCACTCGTCTACCCAAGTAGCATCTCGTATGGCACCCAGGTCTCCTGGTCTTTCACGGCTCCTTCGGCACTGACGGGATGTCGAATCGCTGGCGGCCACTTCACGCTCACCAGCCGACTGTCTGCCGCTACTGTTTCGTCAACAGTGTGCCGCATCTCTGGAACGATCGTTTCAGATGAAGCGGGCGGCTTGCTTGTCATCGAGACGACATGGGGTAACCTCTCAAACCAGTCGGTCACTGCCTATGCTACTTTTCAACGTGAATACAACTATGGTTCAACTGCGGTGTCGAATTCGATGGTGCTGACGGGCACCAGTGGCATGGCTATCGGGTCGACCGTCTCCATCGCAACTCCTACAGTATGGAAGAATGCATTCCTTAACAGCGAACCTTCGTCAAGCTTCTACGGATTTGCTTTCGTATCTCAGGCAAAGTGCGGCGAGCAAAACTCGAGCTACATTCGAGTTTATTTCAATGGGAACGACTGGAATTTTGCAGTAAATGGTTTCCAAATACCTAGTTCTGCAGTGGATGCTAACAACCGCACGATCGCTGACCTCACTGGATACGGAGTGCAGTTCATTCTGCACCCGACGCAAAACAATATGATGATGAACATGGTTGGGCCATTTAAAATTGGCGAGAGCAGTTTCGTATCCTGTACCCACCCAGTACCTGGCGGTATGCAGCAACCAGGGATGCCAATTGGACCAGCGCGGTCCTCGTCATCCCAGATTCCAAAGTATTCCGGCCCTGAGTTCTCATCGTTCGGCTCAGCAACCCTCGCTGGCGATAAGTTAGTCACCTCAGGCAAGAAGCTCGACACCATCACCTCGATGAAGATCAATGGCACGACTGTTGCATACAAGATCAACTCAGCTTCCGAGCTAGAGATTGATCTTCCGAAGGACCTAGCTCCTGGAAAATATGACGTTGAGATCAACTCAATCCACGGCAAGTTGACCCACCTGCAGGGCATCACCATCAAGGCTGTAGTTCCGACCAAGGAGCTCGCTTTCAAGGCTGAGGGTGCATGGTTGAACTATGGATCACTTCTTGGGCTAACCAATATCGCCAAGCAAATTGGCGCTGAGTACACCTCAGTCAAGTGCATCGCGAATGCAGCTGACCCAGTTGTCGCAGAGCGCTTGGCAAAGCGTGCATGCTCATACCTTGAGGCCAACCGCTTGCGCGGCAAGGCCGTTACCTATGAATCCAAGAGCACCTTCAAGGGTGATGGGTTCTGGGTAAGGGTCGTAGCAAACGGCTAAACAAGTCCCAACCACAAACGCCCGCGAGAAATCGCGGGCGTTTGTTTTTACCCGGAATCTGGAGTCACCTGGGAATCCGTGCTTGAAGCCTGAGGTTTTGTTAGGTAATGAAAACCTTGCTCGCCCTCTTTGCTACTTCAACGCTGCTACTTGCCGGCTGCTCTTCGCCTGCGCAGGAAGTCGAGCCTACGCAGCCAGTGACTACATCCGTCACTCAGGCTCCTGACGAATCGGCTCAGGAGGAGAACGTGGAGGCCTCCGATACCGCCGAGCCAGAGGTTACCGAGAGTTCTGTTGTTGCCGAACCGACAGCAGAGCCAGAGGCGCAACCTGCAGAAACTTCAACACCGAAGGCAAGCGCAACTAAGACGCCGGCTCCAACCAAGGCTCCTACAAAGACCCCAATCCCAACGCCGAGTGAAACTGCTTCAACAGCTGGCTATACCAAGGCTCAGGTGGCCGAAAAGAGCACCAGGTCTAACTGCTGGGTGATTGTGAATGAATCGGTTTACAACCTCACTGATTGGATCAATAAGCACCCAGGTGGGTCTGGATCAATTGCTTCTTTATGTGGGCAGGATGCAACCAGTGCGTTTGAGGGTAAGCATGGTGGTGAGGCCAGGCCTTCATCAATCCTCGAGAGCTATTACCTAGGTCCACTCAGAAACTAATGCAGCAAATAGACCTAAGTCTCTCCGACGAACAAATTCTCCAGCGACACTTCGGTGGTCTATTCACTGGAGAGGGAAAAAGTTCAATCGAAGGTGGTCAGACTGCTGCCAATCGTGCCCTCGATTCTTTAGACATTCGCGGCTACGCTGCCAACCGATCTGAGGTGCTGCCTCAGTCTGCACGCGGTGCAACGGTTTTGTCCCCATACATTCGACACAACCTGCTCACGCTCCGCCAAGTTTGGGACCGAGTTGAAGATGCCCCAGCCAAAGACAAAGAGAAGTTTCGAGATGAGCTGCTTTGGCAGGAGTATGCCAGGCACCTCTATGCTCGGGTCGGCAAGCGAATGTTCTCAGCACTTCGTTTTGAGCCTGAAGGTCGGGGCCAGGGCGATGGCTGGAATCGGGATATGCACTGTATCGACACGGTGGTGTCTGAGTTAGAGCAAGACGGCTGGCTAGTCAACCAGACCAGGATGTGGTTGGCATCTCACTGGAGTGTGCGCAGCGGGATGGGTTGGCGCTTGGGTCAGGAGCGCATGTATCGAGAGTTGATTGATGGCTCTCGTGCGGCAAACCTACTTGGCTGGCAGTGGACTGTCGGGGCTGGAACGGGAAAGCCTTACGGCTTTGCTCGTTGGCAGGTTGAGAAACGAGCCCCGGGTCTATGCATGAGGTGCCCACTCAACAAGGCGTGCCCGATCCAAGAGTTCCCGGAAGAGCGAGTTTTGGATCGTGTTGAGCGGGATTCTTTGGTTGAGTCCGACCCCAATCCCAAGCGCACCGCTGGCCCGCTTGCTCCAATCGAATTGTCAACTCCAGAGGTAGTGCTTCTAACAATCGACTCACTGGGGGACGCTGACCCGGCGTTGGCAGCTAACCCAGACTTGCCAGTGGTGTTTGTTTTCAACGAGCAGGCTCTAGCAAAGCTGCAACTGAGCAGCAAGAGACTTCACTTCTACCTTCAAACACTTCGCGATTTGGCATCGCGAAGGGATCTGAGTGTTTATCTCGGGAGCCCATATGAGTACGCAAACGAGGTGCCAGTAGCGGTCACATTCGCACCAGTGCCATCCTTTTCTAAGTTCAAGAAGATTGCTCAGCTGCACCCATATCCATGGCTCGTAACACCTCACGCGGGCAGTGTCAGATCCTTCAGCGCGTGGCGCGAGAAACTCCCTAAGATTCGCTAACCTAGCGAAATCAAAGGAGTTTCAAATGGCTGCAGATCAACTAATTTCATCGGGTGGACCATGGGAGTCAGTCATTGGTTACTCCAGGGCCGTGAAGGCGGGACAATACGTTCACGTTTCCGGCACCACCGCAACAGTTGATGGCGAGCTGCAGCACAAGGGTGACGCCTATGGCCAGGCCAAAGTTGCCCTCTCAATCATTGAAAAAGCACTTGGTCAGGTTGGTTACTCACTCAAGGACGTGGTTCGAGTCCGCATCTACCTGAAGGATGAGGCGGACATGGACTTAGTTGGTAAGGCCAACGGCGAGCTTTTCTCTGAGATTCGACCAGCGCTAACGATTTTGGCTGGGTTGAAATTCATCAACCCGGACATGCTGGTTGAGATTGAGGTTGATGCCTACAAGGCATAGCGCATGATCAGGTGGTTCAAGTTAGCGCTGGGGTTGGGATTACTCGCCACCCTGCTCTTTGCTCCGCTCTCAAACACACTTCCAACCAGCGCCCAGACCAAGGCGATTGATCCGATCTTTGATGTCTCGATTGCCCAGCTGCACCTGAAGCTGATGGAGGTTGAGGAGGAGCTGGATGTTGAAATTGACGTTCCTGAACCTAGGCCAATCGAGGTCGTCGACTGCTCGGTAGAGAAGTGCGTCGCACTTACCTTTGATGATGGACCCTCGACTCACACGATGGGCATCTTAAAATCCCTCCACAAAGCCGGTGCCAAGGCCACGTTTTTTGCGCTAGGTGTTCAACTTCGCCAGCACCCTCACATCGCTAGAGAGATCCTGCTTCAGGGGCATGAGCTCGGCGGTCACTCATACGCGCACCAAAAGCTCCAGTACCTATCTAGGTGGGAGCTGGAGCGCGATTTCAACTATGTATCGAAGCTGATGTTTGAAGCCACCGGTGAGCGACCTGCGATGTTTAGACCTCCCTATGGAGAATTTGACGCGCTAGTTCAGGATGTTGCGAATGCACCGATGATTCTCTGGAGTGTGGATCCCAAGGATTGGCTCACAAAAGATCCAAATGAGACCTACGAAAGAGTTGTTTCAAAGGTGCAACCAGGAGACATAGTCGTAATGCACGACATTCTTGGGTCGACCAGATACGCTCTGCCTAGAATCCTCAAAACACTGGGTAACCGCGGCTATAAGTTTGTGACCGTGAGTGAGCTTTTGGGCGAGCTCAAACCAGGTCAGATTTACAGATCGGCAACCGATGTCAACTAGTGAGGTAGACACTTATCTGGCCGGGTTTTCAGGACCTGGCGTAGCGGCAGCTTCAGCACTGCGCCAGAGACTACTGAAACTACTGCCTCAGGGCGAAGAAGGTATTTCTTACGGCATGCCTGTAATCAAGGTTGCCGGCAAGGCAATCGCAGGTTGGGCTATCAACAAAGCTCACATTGGCTACTACCCGCATAGCTCTCAGGTGATTGACAAGGTCTCGGGCCTAGAGGATTACAAGAAATCAAAAGGCGCTCTCCAAATTCCATTCGACAAACCGTTATCCGATCAGCAACTTCTGGATCTGGTTTCAGTGCGACTTCGCATGCTGGAAATTTAGAAAGTTAAATCTGTTTCCGGGCGAGACTTGCTCAGCTTTTGTTCACTAATCTGGCAGACGTGAGTTTGGCAAAGAAGATGTTTATCCCGCAGGACACCATGGTGCCTTGCGTGAAGTTGGCAGTAGATGTTGAGTTGGATGACATCTCGCCTTGGGCGGTTGAGTTCTCCAAGGCAATTGAGGTCGTCAAGGCTGGAAAGAGCCCAGCGATGTTTGTCTTTGCCGAGAACTCCAA
>JBEENY010000020.1:0-20857 GCA_041191905.1 Actinomycetota bacterium | reverse complement strand
GCTACTGGGACAGCCGGTTGTGTTTTCCGAGGAAACCGTTGGCCCGAAAGCTAAAGCAGCAGTCAAGATGCTTGCCTCTGGGGGAGTAGCACTTCTGGAGAACCTAAGGTTCAACCCTGGAGAGGCGTCGAAAGACTCCGCGGAGCGCTCCGCATTTGCCGCAGAGCTTGCTGAGCTGGGAGATGTCCTAGTTTCTGATGGTTTTGGTGTCGTACACCGCAAGCAGGCAAGTGTTTATGAGCTGGCTCAGCAACTACCCAGCTTTGCAGGACTGTTGATCAGCACAGAGCTGGACATCCTCACTCGACTGACTGACTCACCTGAGCGACCATATGCCGTCGTTCTTGGCGGATCAAAGGTGTCAGACAAACTTGGGGTTATCGGGCATTTGCTACCTAAGGTGGACAAACTGCTTATCGGTGGTGGCATGGTCTTCACTGTCCTTGCTGCCCTTGGTCACAAGGTGGGAAAGAGCCTGTTAGAGACTGACCAGATTGAGACCGTGAAAGGCTTCCTCGCTCAGGCGAAGGAGCGTGGCGTAGAGGTCATTCTGCCAACCGACATCGTTGTTGCAAGTGGCTTCTCAGCGGATGCGGAGTTTGAAGTCGTGCCTGCAGATGCCATCGAGAGCTCGAGATTTGGTGCTGATGCCATGGGGCTAGACATCGGACCTGATAGCGGGCGAGCTTTTGCGGCAGCCGTTTCCTCGTCAAAGACTGTGTTCTGGAACGGGCCAATGGGTGTTTTCGAGTTCGCTAACTTTGCCGGCGGAACTAGGGCAGTTGCCCAGGCTCTACTTGGAGTCTCAGGACTGGGTGTTGTTGGTGGTGGAGACAGCGCTGCCGCGGTTCGGGCACTCGGCTTTGATGAGAGCAAGTTTGGCCACATCTCAACTGGTGGTGGAGCATCCCTCGAGTATCTAGAGGGGAAGACTCTTCCCGGACTGGAGGTCCTAAATGACTAAGCGAATTCCGTTTATTGCGGGCAACTGGAAGATGAACCTGGATCACCTTCAGGCGATTGCACTGATTCAGAAGTTGTCTTGGACCCTCAGTGACGCCGATCACGACTTCTCCAAGGTTGAAGTGTGCGTTTTCCCTCCGTTCACTGACCTAAGAAGTGCCCAGACTCTAATTGATGCGGAAAAGTTTGAGGTAAAGCTAGGCGCACAGGATCTTTCTAAGCACGACTCCGGCGCATTCACCGGCGAGATTTCAGGCGCCTTCCTATCAAAGCTTGGTGTCAGCTACGTGCTGATCGGCCACTCCGAGCGCAGGCAGTACCACGCAGAGGGCGACGATGTGGTGCGCGACAAGGTTGCTGCAGCTTGGAAGCACAATCTAGTTCCAGTTATCTGCGTCGGCGAGACTCTGGAAGAACTTGAGTCACAGGGTCAGAGTGCTGTTCCAGTTAGGCAGACACTAGCTGCCTTGGCTGGTCACGAGACTATTGGAGAGTTTGTTATTGCCTACGAGCCAGTCTGGGCGATTGGAACTGGCAAGGTTGCGTCACCTGTTGAGGCCGAAGAGGTTGCTAAGGCAATTCGTGCCGCATTGAAAGACAACTTCGGTGAAGAGGTTGCTCAGAGCCGCATTCTCTACGGAGGCTCCGTAAAGGCCAATAACGTGGCCGGATTCCTGGCCTCCGGTGAGGTTGACGGAGTTTTGGTGGGTGGAGCGAGCCTGGATGCTGAAGAGTTCGCAGGTATAGCGCGCTTCCAAAAGCACATAGTTCTATAATTTGACAGTCTTATTGAAAAGAGTTTTTTATGGCTGCCCTGCAAACTGCGCTTCTAGTGCTGCTGGCAATTACTAGCACCCTACTGATTCTTATGATTCTGCTTCACAAGGGTCGCGGCGGCGGCGTCGCCGACATGTTCGGTGGCGGCATGACCTCTTCCATGAGCTCTTCAGGCGTTGCGGAGCGAAACCTCAACCGCATCACCATCGTGCTGGCCCTAGTTTGGGTGACAGTGATCATCATTCTGGGCCTCTTCACTAGATTTGGATGGGCTGCGTGAGCAATTCAGCTTCCATCCGCGGAGCCCGCGTGGGCGCGGGCCCAATGGGCGAGCAGGATCGCGGACACAAGGTTCCTCGCATAACTCTGAGCTTCTATTGCTCTAACGGTCACGAGTCTCACCCGATGTTCGCCGCCTCGGCAAACGCTGAAGATCTTCCAACTGAAATCGACTGTCCGAACTGCGGTCTGCCAGCAGGCACAGACAAGGCAAACCCTCCGATGGTTGCAAAGATTGAGCCTTACAAGACTCACCTTGCATACGTCAAGGAACGTCGCACCGACGAGGAAGCCTCAGAAATCCTGAATGACGCGTTGACTGCCATTCGTGAGCGTCGTGAGCGCGCTGCTGCAGCTGCTAAAGCACGCGGCTAAGTTCTGAGTCAATAAACCATCTGGTCAGTTCCTGACCACTCACTCTGCCCACCGGTAGTTCACAATCTGCTCCAAGCGCGCACCTGACCGCATCCGCCTTGGCACTACCTGATACCACAAACCAAACCTCTTTTGAATTGTTCAAGGCGTCAAAACTTAGACTCAATCGCTGAGCGGGGGGTTTAGGAGAGTCGGGCTCTGCCACGACCAGCTGACCCTCAGCAGTGTGACCGGGGAAAAGGCTTGCGATGTGACCATCGGGACCCATGCCAAGAATCGTGATGTCAAGCCTGGGGTTTGGTCCGAGTTTGGATTTGAGCTCAGCCTCAAATTGCTCTCGAGCAGCATCTAGATCGTGGACGCTGTTCGGATAGCGAATCAGGTATTTCTCAAGGCCTGACCATGCCTCAAGACCTTGATGTTCGTTTCTATCGGCATCGTTTAGGTCGACAAAACGCTCGTCACCAAAAACAAAGGTTACGGGTAACTCACCCTCGACCAGTCTCCCGAACTCACCAATGACCTCGATTCCGAGGGTTCCGCCAGTCAGCCCGATGAGTTTGTGGTTTTGGTTCTCGGTTATCTTGGAGTAGAGCTCGGTTGCGACATACTTTGCAACCTCCGCAGGAGTACCCAGAACCAGCGGCTCACTCATTACGCCAGAAATCCCCTGAGAACATCGCCAAAGACTTCATCCTCGCCCAGATAGCGCATGTCCTCAACAAGACAGTCCTGATCTGATCTGCGGGGGAGAAGCACAGAGCTGTCGGGGGAACCGGTTTGACTAATGCTTGCCACCTGGTCAGGCCTGTGGATAGTTAGCTCACCATCTGTGAATTCAACTTCAACACCAAAGATGCCATGCACAGTTGCGCCTTGATACTCGGTAGTTTTATGCGCTTTCACGCCAAGTCGCTGGCCAAGCCACATGGCGAGTAGGTCGGCGCTAGGAGAGCTCTCGCTGCCGATTACCGTTACTGACTCCACGGCCCTGGCCTGGTGAAGTTCAAACAGTGCCGCCAGCTGCGCTCTCCACAGAGTGATTCTGGTCCATGCCAGATCGCCATCACCCGGTTGGTAGCTTTTGGCAAACTCGACCAAGAACTGCTTTGTGTTCGGCTGCAAGGCCGAATCAATAAGCCTTCTAGATGCAATCTGACCGATCGGTGTCGAGGCAGGAGCTGGTGAGCAGGAGGATGGCCACCAGGCAACCACTGGTGCATCTGGAAGCAGTAATCCGGTTACCAAAGATTCGGCATTGCTAGCCGCATCCCCGTATGCCTTGAGCACAATCACCTCAGAGGCACCCGCATCGCCACCAACTCGAATCTGAGCATCGAGCTGATCTGCCTCCTCAGAGCTTGCAGCATCGGCCAGCACGATGATTCTCGATGGGTGCATCCTCGATGCGCCATTGGCCGCCTTAATTGCAGCCTCAATGTGCTCAAGATCGGTCTGAATCACAAGGGTGAGCACTCGACCAAGTGCCACAACTCCGCCAACATCGCGCAGCTCTTGAAGCTTTTTGCTGATCTTGGGGACAGTGGTGTTTGGAATGTCAACAATCATGGACGCCTCCAAGCTCTGCCATCAAGCTCAAGCATGCGGTGGGCAGATTCTGGACCCCAGCTGCCAGGTGCGTAGGACTCGGGCTTGGAATTCTGCTCCCAGTAGCTCACGATTGGATCGAGGATCTCCCAAGAGAGCTCTACTTCGCGTTGCCTAGGAAATAGTGGAGGTTCGCCAAGCAAAACATCGAGAATGAGGCGTTCGTAGGCCTCGGGACTGTCCTCCGTGAAGGCGTGGCCGTAGCCAAAGTCCATTGTCACATCGCGAACCTGCATGCTCGGACCTGGAACCTTTGAACCGAATCGAATGGTTACACCTTCGTTTGGCTGGACCCTGATCACGAGAGCATTCTCACCCAGCAATGCCGTCTGCTCCTTAGCGAATAGCTGCTGCGAAGCGCGCTTGAAAACCACAGCGATTTCTGTGACTCGTCGGCCCAGGCGTTTCCCGGCGCGAAGGTAGAAGGGGACTCCGGACCAGCGATCGGTGTCAACGTCCAATCTGAATGCGGCAAAAGTCTCGGTCTTGGATTCAGGATTTATGCCCTCCTCCTCCAAGAAGCCAAGCACCTGCTCGCCACCTTGCCAGCCACCGAGATATTGACCTCTAGCCGAGTGCTTTGACAGGTCTTGAGGCAGCCTCACGGCAGCCAGCACCTTTTCCTTCTCAGCCCTAAGGTCGGCTGCATCAAAGCTTGCTGGTTGCTCCATCGCAGTCAAGGCCAGAAGCTGCAGTAGGTGGTTCTGAATTACATCTCGGGCAGCACCGATACCGTCGTAGTAGCCGGCCCTGCCACCAATCCCGATATCCTCCGCCATCGTTATCTGGACGTGGTCGATGTGATCTCGATTCCAGATCGGCTCGAACATCTCATTCGCAAAGCGGAGGGCAAGTACGTTCTGTACTGTCTCTTTGCCCAAGTAGTGATCGATTCGGAATACCGAGTCTGCGGGGAACACTCGCTCCACTACCGCGTTTAGCTCTCTCGCCGTCTTGAGATTAGAGCCAAATGGCTTTTCAATGACAACTCTTCTGAACTCGCCTGGCTTTGCATCTGCTAGTCCAGCCTTTTCCAGTTGATTCACCACAAGTGGAAAATCTCTCGGTGGGATGGACAAATAGAACGCGTGATTACCTGCGGTTCCTCGCTCACGGTCTAATTCGTCCACAGTGCGCTTGAGCTCGGCGAAAGCTTCTGGATCGTCGTGCCGACCTGACACAAAGCGAATTCCTTGAACTAGCTGCTGCCAGACCGAATCCGACCAAGGTGTCCTGGCATGGGCCTTCACGGCTTCATAGACCACTGATTCGAAGTCTTGTTTTGACCAATCCCTGCGAGCAAATCCAACCAGCGAGAACGCAGGCGGCAGTAACCCACGGTTTGCCAAGTCATAAACCGCCGGCATCAATTTCTTTCGAGATAGATCACCGGTAACGCCGAACATGATTAGACCGCTGGGACCTGCAATCTTGTGAAGGCGTCTATCTCTCGGATCGCGCAGCGGATTTGAGTTCATTAGGCAATTGCCTTCTTCAAAAGCTCAAGATCGGAAAGCGGGTTGGCAAGCCTAAGCGAAAGCACGGGAAGACCATTTGCCTGAAGGACACGGGCATCACCTGCGGCCTGAGCGGCAATCAAAGTGCCAAAGGTAAAGGGTCGGCCTTCGATTTCCAAATCACTTTCAACCTCGTGGGTGAACTGCAGGAAGAGTCCCTGCTTTGGTCCACCCTTGTGGTACTGACCGGTGGAGTGGAGAAACCTTGGTCCCCAACCAAAAGTCACTGGTCGGGATGTCTTGGCAGCAATCAGGTCTCTGAGCTCCTCAAACTGCGGATATGCTTCGCGGTTTAGGTAGGTGTGGATTGAAATGTAGCTTGAGTTATTGGCAAGTGCCAATAGTTGCTCCAAAGCGGAATCCACGGTCTGGGCACTGAGCTCAAAGCCATAAGACTTTGCAGCTATGCCACGGTCTGTGAAGTCCGGATCAGACACCTCAGCGGGGGAGTCGAGCAGCTCGCGAGCCGCCACCTTCGCGGACTCGACATTTGGCTGGTCGAACGGGTTGGTGCCAAGCAGGTAACCTGCGATCGCGGTGGCATACTCCCAAAGTAGGAATAGCTCGCCTAGCTCACCGAAGAAGGTCACATCCTCAGAAACCGTCTCCCGATTGGCGAACCTTGTCACCAAAACATCCGTTGCCGGCTTTACAAGCTCTGGCGCCGAAGAGGTTACAACAACTGGGAGCGTGCCAAGGTCTTCCTTACCGGTGCTCTCAGCAACCAACTGCTCCACCCAGTCCCCGAAACCAACTAGTTCGGCAGAATCGACAAGGAACTTGTCCTTGAAGCCAGTCTCTGCTGGGGTTCTCACTAGAGTGGCGGCCAACCAAAGTGCTGGATTGTCAATTGAGTCAGAAGTTAGTTCCGCATCGACGCGCTTGGCCGCAGCAAGCAGTGAGGCAATGTCAGCCCCAGCTAGGCCTGAGGGAACCAGACCGAAGGCGGTGAGCGCGGAGTAGCGTCCTCCCACATTCGGATCTGCATTGAACACTCGATATCCCGTTTCGCGAGAAGACTTGTCAAGTGGTGAGCCTGGATCGGTAACAATTACAATCCGAGCCAGTGGATCAATACCCGCTGCCCTGAAGGCGGTCTCAAATGCTCGCTTCTGAGAGTCGGTCTCCACCGTGGAACCCGACTTCGAGGAAACGACTACGACGGTTCTCTCAAGATCGCGAAGCGCACTGCGAACCTGAGATGGGTCCGTGGAGTCAAGAACAACAAGCTCTACCTTGGCATTTTTGGTGATGACCTCAGGCGCTAATGAGGATCCACCCATTCCACAGAGTACGAAGCGGTCTAGGCCCTGAGCCCGAAATTCGTCACGCAGCTTGAGGATCTCTGGCACCAAGCCAAGTGATATCTCGGCAGACTCAACCCAACCCAGACGAATGCTTGCCTCAGGTTGAGCCGCTGGACCCCAAAGCGTCGAATCCTTAGCTCGGATTCGGGATGCAATCTCAGCGGAGGCTAGCTCCTGAACTACCTTCGCTAGCTCGGAGTGCTTGGGGGAGATCGATAGCTTCACTTGGCTGCCTCCAGAGCGGCAGCAACGGAGGCGACTAGCTCATCCCAGGATGCGATGAACTTCTCAACGCCCTCTTTTTCGAGTAGATCAGTAACGTCATCAAAGTCAACGCCCGCGACCGAAAGCTCAGCCATGAACGAGCTTGCATCTTCAAGCTTTGGCTCGATGGTGTTGCCGGTCACAACGCCGTGGTCTGCCATGGCCATCAAGGTCTTCTCCGGCATGGTGTTGACAAGCTGTGGTGCAACCAGCTCAGACACATAAAGGGTGTCAGGCAGGTTTGGATCTTTTACCCCGGTGGATGCCATCAGTGGACGCTGCGCATTAGCGCCCTTGGTTGCCAATGCCTCCCACCTTGGACCTTGGATGCTCTCTAGGAATAGGCCGTAGGCAAGCCTCGCATTGGCCAGTGCCGCCTTCGAGTTCAGATCACTGCGACCAAGCACAGAAAGACGCTTGTCAACCTCGGTGTCAACTCGGGAGACGAAGAATGAAGCTACCGAGTGAATCTTGGAGAGGTCGTGTCCGGCCTGAGATGCCTTCTCAAGACCAGCCAGGTAGGCATCAATGACCTCTGCATAACGCTCGGTTGAGAAGATCAGGGTGACATTCACCGAGATGCCATTCGCGATTACCTCAGTAATGGCTGGCAGGCCGGCCTTGGTGGCTGGAATCTTAATCATCACGTTCTCTTTGCCCACGAGCTTGTAAAGCTCAAGGGCTTGAGTGATTGTGCCCTTAGTGTCGTGCGCCAGGCCTGGCTCAACTTCGATGGAAACGCGACCATCCACGCCATTTGATTCGCGGTAAAGGGGAGCAAAGATATCGCAAGCATCTGCCACATCTTTTGAGGTGATTTGGGCAATCGCCTCACTGGCAGTCGCACCCTTTTGAGCCTGAGCCGAGATAGCTCCCTGGTAGGAACTGCCCTTCAGTGCTGCAGCGAAGATGGTTGGGTTTGTTGTCACACCGCGAACCGAGTAGTTCTGGATCAGGTCAGCAAGGTTGCCGGACTCGATTCGGTCGCGAGATAGGTCGTCGAGCCAGATGGAAACTCCAGCTCTGGTTAGTTCTTCAAGCGTGCTCATATTGATTAGTTGCCTTTGATCGACTTCTTGACGGCAGCTACTACTGCCTCGGTGGTAATTCCAAACTCACGGTAAAGGGTTTGGTAGTCGGCACTGGCTCCGTAGTGATCGATGCCAATGGCAATTCCCTGGTCGCCAACAAACTCGCGCCAACCAGTGGTTAGTCCAGCTTCAATCGAAACCCTAGCCTTCAGCTGCGCGGGGAGAACCTGGTCTCGGTAACTCTGTGGCTGCTCCTTGAACCATTCAACGCAAGGCATCGAGACAACGTTCACTGCGATACCCTCCTGAGCCAAAAGCTGCTGCGCCTCAAGGGCAAACTGCACTTCGCTACCTGTTGCGATTACAACCGCCTGTGGATTTGACACCTCAGAAAGCACATAGCCGCCCTTGGCAACCAATTCGGCAGCTGCAAACTTGGTGCGATCAACAACTGGAAGGTTCTGCCTTGTCAGCACGATTCCGGTGGGGTTCTTCTTACGACGCAGGATCTCAAGCCATGCCACAGCGGTCTCATTTGCGTCTGCAGGCCTGACTACATCAAGACCAGGAATGGCCCTCAGTGCGGTTAGGTGCTCGATTGGTTGGTGGGTTGGTCCATCCTCACCCAAGGCTACCGAGTCGTGGGTCCAAACGAAGGTGCTTGGAATCCCCATCAGGGCTGCAAGCCTGACAGCTGGGCGCATGTAGTCAGAGAAGACCAAGAAGGTGCCGCCGAAGACTCTGGTACGACCCGAGAGTGAGATGCCGTTGAGAATTGCACCCATGGCGTGCTCACGCACACCGAAGTGCAAGATTCGCCCGGCAGGTTTTGGGGTCCAGTGCTTGGTCTGCCACTTGGATGGCACAAAGGAGCCACCACCCTCAATTGTGGTGTTGTTACTTTCAGCTAGATCTGCAGAGCCACCCCACAGCTCTGGAAGCTTTGCTGCCAGAGCGTTGATCACCTTGCCCGATGCAGCACGGGTCGCGATTTCGGTCCCTGCTTCAAACTCAGGCAGAGCAGATGCGAGATCAGCAGGCAGCTCACCGCTTTCCAATCGCGCAAAAAGATTTGCCGACTCTGGGTTTGCGGATTTCCAGCCGGCGAAGTCCTGCTGCCACTTTTGCTTTAGTGCATCCCCGCGGGAAACAAGCTTTCTGGTGTGGTTGATGACCTCAGCGCTGACTTCAAAGCTCTTCTCAGGGTCAAAGCCAAGCGCGCGCTTTAGCCCCGCAAGCTCCTCGCCGCCCAGCTTGGAACCATGAATCTTGCCGGTGTTCTGCTTCTCTGGGGATGGCCAGCCGATGATGGTGCGCAGGGTGATCAGGGTGGGCTTGTTGGTCTCAAGCTGGGCTTGGGTGATGGCTTCGTAGAGTGCGTGCACGTCCTCCTTGTAGCCTCCCATGCGCCAGTCAACCTCGAGGGTCTGCCAACCATATGCGCGATAGCGAGCGGCAACATCCTCGGTGAAAGAGATGTTGGTGTCGTCCTCGATTGAGATCTGGTTTGCGTCGTAAATCACAATTAGGTTGCCCAAGCCAAGGTGTCCCGCGATTGAGGCAGATTCAGCGCTGACGCCCTCTTGAAGGTCTCCATCGCCAGCAATTACATAGACCTTGTGGTCAAACACGCTATCGCCGGCATTGTTGCCATCAAAAAGCTCGCGCTCAAAGCGCTGAGACATTGCAAAGCCGGTTGCGGATGCAAGGCCCTGACCAAGTGGTCCGGTAGTGATCTCAACGCCCTTGGTGTGGCCAAATTCGGGGTGTCCGGGAGTGAGCGAGCCCCAGGTTCTTAGGGCCTTGATGTCATCAAGTTCGAGACCGAAACCACCCAAGTAGAGCTGGTTGTAGAGGGTCAACGAGGAGTGCCCGGCGGAGAGAATGAAGCGATCTCTTCCTGCCCAACGATCATCACTTGGGCAGTGACGCATGACCTTCTGAAACAGCAGGTAAGCAACTGGGGCGAGAGAGATTGCGGTACCGGGGTGACCGTTGCCGACTTTCTCAACGGCATCCGCTGCCAAAACTTTGGCGGTCTTTACCGCCAGGTCATCTAGTTCAGTCCATTCCAACAATTAAAAAGTTTCCAATCTTGAGGCTTTTTCAATGGGGGAGATGACGGGGCGGCGATGCTCCGAATTTGCTTTGAAGTCTATACCTTCGGGCTCCAAGCATGCGCAGGATGATTAGACTTGTCCGGATGTCAGCCCCCGCAAAATCTAAGCCAACTTTTGGCGCGAAGCTTCGCGCGTATTTTGCGCTAACAAAGCCGCGGGTAATTGAGCTTTTGCTGATCGCAACCGTTCCTACCATGATTTTGGCAGCTGGCGGAATTCCGCCAGTGACCCTTATGCTCGCGACGCTGATTGGTGGAGCACTCAGCGCTGGTAGCGCTAACGCTTTCAACTGCTACATAGATGCCGACATTGACAAAATTATGGGGCGCACCAAGAACCGTCCTTTGGTAACTGGTGAACTGACCAAGGCGGAGGCGCTTTGGTTTGCCTGGGGTATCGGTGCGCTTTCGGTTGCCTGGTTGTGGCTGACCGTGAATCTGCTCAGCGCTTTGCTATCGCTTGCCGCCATCTTGTTCTACGTATTTGTTTACACCCTGGGCCTTAAGCGCCGGACTCCACAAAACATCGTTTGGGGCGGTGCGGCTGGGGCCATGCCGGCACTTATCGGCTGGGCAGCGGTGACCAACGAGGTTTCACTGACGGCCTGGATTCTGTTTTTGATCATCTTCCTTTGGACTCCGCCGCATTATTGGCCACTATCGATGCGCTATCTCGATGACTACCGAGAGGCTGGCGTGCCAATGCTTCCGGTGGTTGCAAAAAACGAGGTTGTTGGAAGGCAGATCATTCTCTATGCCTGGGCTTATTTGGCGGCCACCCTGCTGCTGATCCCTATCGCTGGGATGGGCATCACCTATACCGCGGTGGCCGTGATTGCCGGTGCTTGGTTTACCTGGGAGTCACATCGTCTATATGCGGAGGCAAAAGTTGGGATTCCAAAAAACCCAATGCGACTCTTCCACGGATCGATTTCCCACCTAACGCTGCTGTTCTTGGCAATCGCAATCGATCCGCTCTTGCCTTTCTAGTTCGAAATCTCTTTCAGTCGGGCAAGGGCCTCTAGTCGCTCGGTCGCGTGATCCACAATTGGAGCTGGGTAGCCATTGGCTAGACCATCCACTAACAACCAGGGCTGGTGGACCTTTGACCCTGATATGTGGGCAAGTTCAGGGATGTACTTTTTGACGTAGTCACCATTTGGATCAAACTTCTCGCCTTGAGTGATGGGGTTGAAAACCCTGAAGAAGGGCGATGCATCTGTGCCGCAACCGGCAGTCCACTGCCAACCATGGGAGTTTGATGCTGGGTCAAAATCAGTTAGGCACTCTTCAAAATGGCGAGCGCCGATCTGCCACTCGAAGTGCAGGTCCTTGACTAAGAAGCTCGCGACAATCATTCGAGCTCGGTTATGCATCCATCCAGTCTGCGCCAACTGCCGCATTGCGGCATCAACTATCGGGTAACCGGTCTTTCCCAACTTCCAAGCCTCGAGCAAAGTCGACCCTTGCTCGGGGTCGGCATAGCGCATTCTGGCAAAGCGCTGGTCCAGGTACTGGTCATAGCTGTGGGGATTGTGAAACATCACATCGGCGTAGAACTCTCGCCAGGCAATTTCCTTACGGAAAACCTCTGCACCCTCGCCCCCAGGAAGCATCGAAAGAATCGTTCGTGGATGAATCTCACCGTGTGCCAGGGCGTGTGAGAGGTGCGAGGTGCCTCCGAGATCGGTTCTGTCTCGGTTTTGGTGATAGCCGTGAACTCGGTTTGCGATAAATCGCTTTAGGGTTCTAAGCGCGTAATCCTCACCAGCCTTGATAGCAAATGGTGCCTCCGACTCAGGCGTTGGAATTGGCCCAGCTGCGATGTCAAAGCAGTTTGTTTTGGATAGATCCACCTCAACAGGTTTGGATACAGCTCTTTCGGCCCAGCGACGATAAAAGGGTGTGTATACCTTCAGCGGAGTTCCATCGTCTTTTCGAATCTCGCCTGGGACGACCGCATAGTTTGAACCAATGAGGTGCAATGCGATACCTGCGTTGTAGAGCGCCTCGGCCAAGTTGCTCTGCCAGAGCATCCCAAGAGTGTCGTAGTTGCGAGTCGCATAAACCGCTTCGATCTGCTGGTTTTTCAAGGCAACCACAAAGCTTTCGACGCTTTCGAACACCGCAAGTCTGGCGGGGAGCTTATTCGCTAGAGAGTTGAGCGACACAGTAAGCGAATGTGCCCTAATTGGTGAAAGTGAGTGAAAGTTCTCAGGTAGGCAATAGGCAAAACCCAGTTCGTGCTGACTTGCAGCATTCAGCGCCTCGTGATCAGTGACCCTTAGGTCTCTGGTGAATAGGTGAACAACCCTCATTTAGCTTTTTTGCTGGTGAGCCAATAGAAGGTGACCATTGAGCTCAGCACAGCCGCTCCTAACATGTGAAGTGCAACCAAAAATGGTGGCACTCCAGTCCTGGCCTGGATAACTCCGACAATGGCCTGGATGCAGGTGGCGGCAAAAAGCAACACGAGTGCTCTGGTGGGGTAGTTCTTTAGACCCGGTGCCGCTCTCCACTGTGCGATGAGGGCAATACCAATTAGACCAGCCATCAGGTATCCGGGGTAGGAATGGTAGTGCTGCCAAATCTCGAGATCCAAACCATTGCGAGGAGTATCGATATCACCAGCGTGAGGTCCAGCTCCGGTTACTAGGACACCGATGAGAATCGTTACCGCTGAGACAACCGCAATAGGCCAGCGCAGGCCGTAGGCGAGACCCGATACCGCAGACATTTGCTTCGGTAGTGCCCGGAAAACCAGAACCGAAGCTAGGGCAATCAGGTAAGAAGAGACGACGAAGTGCAGGCCAACAATCCAAGGGTTGAGCTGAGTCAAGACCGTGATCCCACCTAAGACCGCCTGGGCAATGATCCCAAGACCCAATCCAAAGGCGGGAACCAGTGTTGATCGACAGAGTGCTTTGTTGGCGCGGTAAATGAAGGTTCCGACCGTGTAAGCCGTGACCGCAAGGATAAAGAGCCACAGAGCGATGAGATACCACTGAACACCCTGAACAACCATCAGCACGAAGGAAACCACCAGCAACACCATGTTCGCAAAGAAGGCCAGGGTGACACCCATGAGGCGCTTCTTGGCGGGGTGAGTCCTGAAGATTGTGAAGAAGGTCAGTAGTGCAACGACCAGCAAGACGATGGTCAGCAGTCGATTTCCGAACTCGATAATGCCGTGTATGCCCATTTCGGGGGCGGAGACGATTGATTCATCAGTGCACTTTGGCCAAGTTGGACAGCCCAGCCCGGAGGCAGTGAGGCGAACTAGGCCGCCAGTAACCACTATCAAAATCTGCGTTGCAAGTGACAACCAGACATAGAGCCGAAGTCTTTTTGCAGCAACGATTTTGTCGAACCAGATCGACTTGATGAATTTCACTCTTTTTCCTCAACTTAGGTCACCCTAAGTAGTTGCCAGTCAGCATGACTGTTAACCTTTTAGGGTCTGCTTCAAGTCTCTCACGCTCCCTCAGGTTGGAATAACCACGGGACATTGAGGTTGAAACAGTTTGAAAATCAGGAGGTTTTGTGGCCGAGAAAATCATTGACCGTCCCGAGTTAGATGACTTGGGTAACTACGAGTTTGGTTGGTCTGACAAGAACGATGCTGGTGCATCGGCTCGTCGCGGTATCAACGAAGAGGTAGTTCGGGACATCTCGGGCAAAAAGGACGAGCCAGACTGGATGCTGGAGCGCCGCCTGAAGGGGTATGAGTTCTTCCTCAAGAAGCCAATGCCATCGTGGGGCTCAGACCTATCGGGCATTGACTTTGACAACATCAAGTATTTCGTTCGCTCAACCGAGCGACAGGCCCAGAGCTGGGAAGACCTTCCGGACGACATCCGAAACACTTACGAGCGCCTGGGAATCCCAGAGGCGGAGCGTCAGCGCTTGGTTGCCGGTGTTGCCGCTCAATACGAGTCTGAGGTTGTCTACCACCAGATTCGTGAGGACCTCGAGGAGCAGGGAGTTATCTTCCTTGACACCGATACGGCCTTGAAAGAGCACCCTGAGATTTTCAAGGAGTACTTCGGCACAGTGATCCCGGCTGGGGACAATAAGTTTGCTGCGCTGAACACTGCGGTTTGGTCCGGAGGATCTTTTGTTTATGTGCCAAAGGGTGTTCACGTTGAGATCCCGCTTCAGGCCTACTTCCGCATCAACACCGAGAACATGGGTCAGTTTGAGCGCACCTTGATCATCGCTGACGAGGACTCCTACGTTCACTACATCGAGGGCTGCACCGCTCCGATTTACCAGTCCGACTCGTTGCACTCCGCAGTGGTGGAAATCATCGTGAAAAAGGGTGCTCGAGTTCGCTACACCACCATTCAGAACTGGTCAAACAACGTCTACAACCTGGTCACCAAGCGTGCGATTGCCCATGAGGGTGCCACCATGGAGTGGATCGATGGCAACATCGGGTCCAAGGTCACAATGAAGTACCCAAGCGTCATTCTCGCGGGTGAGCACGCAAGGGGAGAGACCCTGTCTGTTGCCTTTGCAGGTGAGGGTCAACACCAGGACGCTGGCGCGAAAATGATCCACCTTGCCCCTCACACCACCAGCTCAATCGTCTCGAAGTCGATTGCTCGCGGTGGTGGCAGGACTAGCTACCGCGGCGAGATCCGAGTCAACCCAGGTGCTCATCACTCAGCCAACACAGTGCGCTGTGACGCCTTGCTGGTGGACACCATCTCGCGCTCAGATACCTACCCAGCTAACGACATTCGCGAGGATGACGTGTCGATGGGCCACGAGGCTACCGTCTCTCAGATTTCTGCCGAGCAGCTTTTCTACCTTCAGTCCCGTGGCATGCCTGAGGACGAGGCGATGGCAATGATCGTGCGTGGCTTTATCGAGCCAATCGCAAAGGAATTGCCTATGGAGTACGCGCTTGAGCTGAACAAGCTAATTGAGATGCAGATGGAAGGCGCGGTCGGCTAATGACTCAACACGGTATCAAAGAGCACAGCCACGGCAACGTTCCAATTCAGACCCGATCTGAGCGCCCGCGCTCAACCTCGGTTTCCGATTTCGAACCAATCTCAAAGCTTCAGGAGATCTGGCGCTACCTACCAACTGAGAAGCTTCGCGGCCTAGACGGCGAGGTTATGGGTGAGATTGAGATCGCAAACATCGATTTGAAGCTGGTTGACGGCTTGAAGTCGTACGAGGTTGAATCAACTGACTCAGTGGTTGGCCAGGGTGGCCTGCCTGAGGATAGGGTCTCAGCGGCTGCCTGGACCAATGCCTCAAAGACCTTGGTGGTAGAGGTTCCTGCGGACTTTTCAAAGGTCGAGCCAAGCTTTATCAAAATCAACCCGAATTCTCAGGAAGCAAAGGCCGCACACTTGGTCATCAAGGTTGGCAACTTCGCTAACGCAACGATCGTGCTTGATCACGTTGGACTTGGTGCACTTGCCGAGAACGTGGAAATCGTCCTGGGCGATGGTTCACAGCTGAACTTCGTTTCAATTCAGCAGTGGGACCAGGGCTCAAGTCACATCTCAAGCCAGTTCTGCCGCCTGGGCAGGGACTCGAAGCTAAAGCACGTGGTGGTATCACTCGGTGGCGATCTGGTTCGCGTTACTCCAACCGCGTTCCTTTCGAGCCCAGGTGCTGAAGTTGAGCTCTTCGGCGTTTATCTAGCGGACACCGGCAACTACTTTGAGCACCGCCCATATGTTGACCACATTGCTAAGAACTGCGTTTCCAACGTCGCCTACAAGGGTGCTTTGCAGGGTGCTGGGGCGCACACCGTCTGGGTCGGTGACGTGCTGATACGTGAGAGTGCCGAGGGTACCGACAGTTATGAGCTAAACCGCAACCTGCTCTTGGTTGATGGCGCTCGTGCAGACTCGGTTCCTAACTTGGAAATTGAAACTGGAAAGATCGAGGGCGCCGGACACGCAAGTGCCTCGGGTCGCTTTGATGACCAGCAGCTTTTCTACCTAATGGCTAGGGGAGTGTCAGAGTCTGACGCTCGCAAGCTAGTAGTTCGTGGCTTCCTAAACGAGATTATTCAGAAGATTGGTATTGCAGAAATCGAGCAGCGCCTCATCTCCGCAATCGAACTTGAACTAGAGAAGGTAGGGGCCTAACTATGGCAACCAAAATCTGTTCGCTTGATGACCTAAAGCCGGGCAAGGCAATTCGGGTCAAGATCAACGACCACGCAATCGCAATCATTCGAACTCCAAATGGCGAGGTCAAAGCACTTGACGACAAGTGCTCGCACGGCGAGATCTCACTGTCCGAGGGCTTTGTTGACAACGAGACCGTTGAGTGCTGGGCACACGGAGCGAAGTTTGACCTGAACACCGGCAAGCCACTGAGCCTGCCGGCTTACGAACCGGTTGCCACCTATGAGGTGCTGATCGACAACAACGACATCTACGTGGAATACGAATAGGACTTAGGTAAGGACATCATGGCAACTCTAGAAATCAAGAACCTGCACGTATCGGTAAGCACCGATCAGGGTGCTAAGCAGATCCTGCGCGGTGTGGACCTGACCATCCGCTCCGGAGAGACCCACGCAGTTATGGGTCCAAACGGATCTGGCAAGTCAACCTTGGCCTACTCGGTAGCTGGTCACCCTAAGTACGAGGTCACCGACGGTGAGATTTACCTCGATGGCGAAAACGTGTTGGAGATGGAAGTAGATGAGCGCGCTCGCGCTGGGCTATTCCTAGCGATGCAGTATCCAGTCGAGGTACCTGGCGTATCGGTGTCTAACTTCCTCAGAACCGCCAAGACCGCAATTAGCGGCGAGGCTCCGGCACTTCGTCAGTGGGTTGGAGATCTCAAGACCGCTATGACCAACCTTCGTATGGACTCAGACTTCACCGAGCGCAATGTGAACGAGGGTTTCTCCGGTGGCGAGAAGAAGCGTCACGAGATTTTGCAGCTCGAGCTTCTAAAGCCCAAGATTGCCATTCTCGATGAGACCGACTCGGGCTTGGATGTCGACGCACTGAAGATTGTTTCCGAGGGTGTGAACCGCGCTAAGGCGAACACCGATCTGGGCGTCTTGCTAATTACCCACTACACCCGAATCCTTCGCTACATCAAGCCTGATTACGTTCACGTATTCGTAGCTGGCAAGGTGGCAGAGCAGGGTGGGCCTGAGCTCGCTGAGCGCTTGGAGGCAGAGGGTTACGATCGCTACCTAAAGGCTGGCGTATGAACGAAGTAAAGGAACTCAGCCCCGAGAAATACGATCAAGTTCTGGAGGCGATGAAAGAGATCATCGACCCTGAAATTGGCGTAAACATTGTTGACCTAGGTCTTGTGTATGGCCTTCAGGAGTCCTCTGACGGGGCGCTATTGATCAACATGACACTAACCAGCGCTGGCTGCCCGCTCACTGACGTAATTGAGGAGCAAACCGCTCAAGCACTGGATAACGTGGTCGAAGCCTTTCGCATCAACTGGGTCTGGATGCCACCGTGGGGTCCAGAGCGAATTACCGAAGATGGTAAAGAGATGATGCGAGCAATCGGATTCTCAATCTAAAAAAAAGCCCGGCCAAAGCCGGGCTTTTTCACTTTTGAACTACTTGGTGAGCTTCCAGGCCAGTGGGAGAAGCGCTGCAGCCAGAATTGCCTTGACGGCATCACCGATTAGGAAGGGAACAACTCCAACGGACAGTGCTGTAGAGAAGTCGATCCCAAGAATTGCCATCAAGCCGATCACGCCTGAGCTGTAAACAACGAGACTGCCCGCAGTGAAGGCAAGAGCGAGTTTTAGAGGGTGCTTAGTGAAGCCCTTTTCGGCTAGGAATCCAATCACTGCCGCAGCGAGTACGAATCCAATTAGGTAACCAAGGGTTGGCATTGCAGCCTTTAGTGCAGCAGCACCTGCGAACACTGGGAGTCCAAAAGCTCCCAGAACCAAGTACAGGGCAGTGCTTGCGGCACCGCGGGAGAATCCCAGGGTTGCAGCTACCAGCAGCACTGCGAAAGTCTGCATAGTCATGGGAACCGGGATCATTGGGATCTGAATCTGAGCCGCAATCGCGATCAGAGCGGCACCGGCACCTACCAATGCAATGTCGGAAGAAATAGTTCTTGGCACGTAGCGATCGAGAATTAGTGCAGAGCTCACCCTGAAGTCCCTTCGAGATTTTGCCCTAGTTTACCTAGCGTCCTCGATCTCAGCGTCTAAAGCAGCCTGATTCTTTCGCTTTTCACGCCTAGGGGCTAGGCCCAGCTCTTCTCGTTGGATGCGACGCTCGTTACGAATCGCCCAGACGAAGGCGCCGAAGGCCATCATGCCAAACAACACCCACTGCAGCGCGTATGAAAGGTGATTTCCTTCGTCCAGGGATGGTTTTGGCATTGCCATAGGGAGCTGGTTAGATGCCGGCGCCTCAGAGACTAAGCGCCCGTAGTGTGAGGTGATCAGCCATTCAGGGTCTAGTCCAGATAGTTCTGCCGGGGTAATGGATGCCAACTGGCCCGACACGGAACCTCTGCCAAGACTCGGCTCAGCCGCTCTAATTCGAAGGACAAGCTCTCTGACCTGGTTATCGGGTAGTGGATTGCTGGCGGGGGTTGTGATTGGGTTTCCGGCTGGGAGCCAGCCGCGCTCCACGGCCAAGATTCTCCCGTCGTCAAGCTGGAATGGGATGAGCTGGAGAAAGCCAGCTCGGCCCGAAAGCGGCCGATTTCTAACCACAACAGCAGACTCCGGAAGGTACCTTCCGGACACTTTGACCGGTCGCCACTCCAGAACGGCCATGTCACTTTCAAAATCGAGCGAGGCATACGGAACAATGGCCTGGTCGTAATTGGCCTGGACCTGGTTGATTCGCTCGACCCGCTCTTCTCTTCTGGTGAACTGCCACCAGCTAAGTAGCGAGGTCGCTATAGAAAACAGGACAACCAGCGCAAACCAAGGCGCCCAGCGTCTAATCGATTTCATCAGTCAGTGACTCAGTTCGGAGGAAAAAATTTCTTACCGATAGGTAGTCAATCAGAAAAGACTCGTGCTCCGAGCATGCACCCCAAGTTTTGAGGCGGCTCTCAGCATGGATTTTGGGGTTCCGCCAGTAAATCAATGCCTTGGCGTGCAAAGTGCAGCCAGCCCTGGAGCACTTATTTGTCATCAACGATCTTGATGTCACTGGCTTTGATGCTGATCTTGGGAGCAACCAGCTTTGCAACAGAGTCATCCTGCGATGGACCCTGAGCATTGGCAATAATCACTGCGAAGTAGGGGAGGAAGATTGCCAATGCGAATAGGGCCCACATCAACCACCCTTGAGCGAAAACTCCGGCAATGATGCAGACCATTCGGATACTCATCGCGACGGTGTACTTGACCATGCGTGAATGCCGCTCCTGCTCGGGGGAGATCCCCAGCGAGGTTGCACTCTGTCGTTGGGCCACTGGCTACCGCTTTTCTCTCTGAACCGTTACTAAACTGAGGTTTTCAAGCGCATTACCCTTAATCGTATTCCCGCTAGGAGCTCAATTTGGAATCGGCAAGAACTGTTCTAGTTACCGGTGGGAATCGTGGCATTGGTTATGCCATCGCACAGGAATTCATCTCCGCTGGCTACAGAGTTGCCGTCACAGCGCGCTCGGGACAGGGCCCTGAGGGTGCACTCACGGTTCGCGCCGACGTGACGGATGCCAGCTCACTCGACACCGCACTTGCGCAAGTTGAGGCTGAACTCGGTCCTGTCGAAGTGCTGGTTGCGAACGCAGGCATCACCAAGGACATGCTTCTGATGCGCATGAGCGATGAGGAATTTGAGTCGGTCGTGAACACGAACCTCAATGGTGTGTTTCGGGTCTTACGAAGAGTTACCAAAGGCATGCTCAAAGCTAAGTTTGGGCGAGTGATTCTGATCGGCAGCGTTGTTGGCCTGCTGGGAAGCGCCGGCCAGGTGAACTACTCAGCCACCAAGAGCGCACTGGTTGGTATGGCAAGAAGTGTTACCCGAGAACTGGGCGGTAAGAACATCACGGCCAATGTTGTGGCACCGGGATTCATCGATACCGACATGACAGCCGAGCTATCTGAGGAGCTGATTGCGTCTTATAAGCAACGCATCCCAGCTGGAAGATTTGCCGCTCCCGAAGAAGTCGCAAAAGTTGTGAGATGGCTAGCTTCAGACGAAGCAAGCTACATTTCAGGCGCCGTGATCCCCGTCGATGGTGGCCTTGGAATGGGTCACTAGGTGTAGTTTTTCTCTAACAAACAAGGAGCAGAGTTGGGAATTCTCGAAGGTAAGAAGATTCTTGTCACCGGTGTGCTTACCGAGGCATCGATTGCGTTCTCGGCAGCGCGTCTCGCACAGGAAGAAGGCGCAGAGGTATTGCTCAGCTCCTTTGGTCGCATGTTGCCAATCACCACGAAAATTGCAGAGCGCCTTCCAAAACCAGTGAAGGTAATCGAGCTAGACGCAACCAATGCGGAGCACCTCGCGGCTTTGCCAGGCCACATCAAGGAGCACCTCGGTTCCCTAGATGGCATCGTTCACGCCATTGCTTTTGCGCCTCAAACCGCATTGGGCGGAAACTTCATGGAAACAGAATGGTCGGATGTTTCAACCGCGGTCGAGGTTTCTGCGTTCTCGCTCAAGTC
>JBEENY010000019.1:0-21160 GCA_041191905.1 Actinomycetota bacterium | reverse complement strand
TCATCGGAACGACGCTCTATGGACCTGTGCTTGCCAAGTCACCGGATCTTCTACAGGTCGTTCTGGACCGGCTTGGAGTCAGCGACGCGCTGGATGCTGCGATGGAGTCGCGCCTTAGTGGCTATCTGAGTGAGCTGATCAGAACCTCTAGCGCTGGCTAAGTTCGCTTGACTGATCGTGCCAGTTGATGGAGATCGGCTGAAGCTTCTCTTTGTTGGCATTTCCGTGGTGAGCGCAGAAAAGCAACTCACCAATTTCAAGTTCAACACGGATGTACGCCTGAGCACCGCAGACATCGCAACGGTCGGTGGCGACTAATTTCTCAACTGTGTTTTCCATCCCGACTATTGAAACACGGCTCGGTTGAAGAATTGCTTGATTTGACTTCAGTTTCGCTATCTGCGAAGTGGCACCAGGGCACAAACTGGGCAATCGGTTAGCGTTGCGAGGTGGAAAACTACTCAGCACGCCATCTATCTGTTCTCGAGGGGCTAGAAGCCGTTCGTAAGCGTCCTGGTATGTACATCGGCTCAACCGATGGTCGCGGACTCATGCATTGCCTCTGGGAGATCATCGACAACTCAGTCGATGAAGCTCTAGCTGGATTTGGCAAAGAGATTCGGGTTACCGCGCACGAGGACGGGTCTATCGAGGTGCAAGATTTTGGTCGAGGTATCCCGGTAGATATCGAGCCTCGAACCGGTTTGTCGGGTGTCGAAGTGGTGTTCACAAAGCTGCACGCTGGTGGAAAATTCGGCGGGGGCTCCTACGGAGCATCCGGTGGACTCCACGGTGTGGGTGCGTCTGTGGTGAATGCACTAAGTGCCCGATTGGATGTCGAGGTAAACCGTGATGGCCAAACATGGGGAATGTCATTCCGCAGAGGCGAACCCGGAAAGTTTGCCGGCGACGCACCTGACTCGAACTTCAAGGCCTTTGAAGATGGATCGGAGCTCTCCAAACTTGGCAAGGTGGCAAAAGGCGTTACCGGAACCAAGGTCCGCTACTGGCCAGACCACCAAATATTCGAGTCGTCAGCTGCATTCTCTCTCGAAGACCTCAAAGGCAGACTGAACCAGACCGCATTCTTGGTTCCTGGACTAAAGCTCAGCGCCGAGGACAGACGCACCGGGGTAAAACTCGAGTTCCAGTTTGACGGCGGTATTGCCGAGTATGTTGAGCACCTAAGCCAGGACCAAGCGGTTGTGCCCACTAAGCGAATCTCGGAAGTAGCAACTTTCAAGGAGACTGTTCCTGTATTGGATGAGTCCGGATCAATGGTCTCCAAGGAAGTCGAGCGTGAGTGCAGAGTCGAGGTGGCCCTGAGGTGGGGTATCGGATTCGACACCGAGATTCGCTCCTTCGTGAACATTATTTCCACTCCAAAGGGTGGAACTCACCAGGCTGGCTTTGAGCTTGGACTACTAAAGTCCGTGCGGAGTGCAATTGAAGCAAATTCAAGGAAGCTCAAAGCCAACGGCCTAAAGATTGAGCGCGAGGATGTGGTTGCCGGGTTGACCGCGGTAATCACCGTGAGCTTGCCAGAACCGCAGTTTGAGGGTCAGACAAAAGAAACGCTTGGCACACCTGCGGTAAAGCAAATTGTGGCGAATGCAGTCTCGAAATACCTAGACACATTCCTTGCGGGCAATATTCGTGGGACCAAGCAAGAGGCGGAGAAGCTTCTCGAGAAAATTGTTAATGAAGCCAAGGCTCGTATCTCAGCAAGAACGCTGAAGGATACCCAGCGCCGAAAGAACGCCCTCGAGTCATCATCCCTGCCCACCAAACTGGTTGATTGTCGTGCGAGTGCGACTGAAGGGTCGGAGCTTTTCATCGTTGAGGGCGACAGCGCCCTTGGAACAGCCAAGCTGGCAAGAGATTCAAAGTTCCAGGCTTTACTGCCAATCAGAGGAAAGATCCTTAATGTCCAAAAGGCCTCGATCTCGGACATGCTCTCAAATGTGGAGTGCGCTTCAATCATCCAAGTGGTGGGTGGTGGCTCCGGAAGGACTTTCGACCTTGAGCAAGTGCGCTACGAGAAGATAATCCTGATGTCGGATGCCGATGTTGACGGAGCTCACATTCGTACCCTCTTGCTCACCCTGTTCTTCCGCTACATGCGTCCGCTCGTTGAGGCGGGCCGCGTGTACGCAGCTGTTCCACCGCTACACCGGGTCATGGTTCAAAACGGCAGAACCAAAGAGCCGATTTACACCTACTCACAGCAGGAACTTACTGAACTACTCCAGCGACTGGATAAGCAAGGCAAGACATACCTCCAGCCGATTCAGCGCTATAAGGGCCTGGGGGAGATGGATGCAGATCAGTTAGCCGAGACGACCATGCAGCCGCAAAACCGAACCCTTCGTCGCATTACCGCGTCAGATGCCGCAATTGCTGAGGAAATGTTTGAGCTTCTGATGGGCTCTGATGTCGCGCCGCGCAAAGATTTCATCATTGATGCTGCAGATGATTTTGATAGAGAGAAGATCGACGCCTAGAACCCAGATCCGATGTAGCGCTCAAGCTTCTGACCGCTCGCATCGCGCTTTGAGTCAAGGGGTAGTTGGTTCAAGGCATTTCCATCCAGATCAAACAACACACCTGCCTCGACGATTGATGCAAAGTAGAGCTGATCTTCTCCCTTGAGAAATCGCTGGACTCGAACACCCATTGCTCCGCGCCCCTTGCGAGGGATTTCTTGAAGTGAAGTTATCTTTCCTGCACCTGGGTCGGTATCGCCAAGGGCAACCGAGAGGTTTGCCGCTGTAGCAAGGTAGCTGCCCTGAGAGGTGGTTCCAAAATAGATAACTCTGGAATTCTCCACGTTTATGCCAGCCATTCCAGAGGCAGGCAATCCCTGGGGTCGCACGCTCGCGGCTGGAAAAATAAGCGCATTTGCCTCTTGGGTAACGAACGCTAATTCGGAGTCGTCACCAGCCTCAATAACACTCACAACCTCATCCAGCTCTTTGAGCGAAATTAGTGACACTGAGTCACGGTCGGGTAGTGGGCCAACAACTCGTTTGACAGTTCCCTGGGCCGTTCCAAGGGCGTAAGTTGCCTCTGAACTCCACTGAACGAAGCCAACGACTTTTCTTCCTAGGCCAAGAAAATCGGTTGCCTCTGGGATGGAACCGGAGACACCAGGAGAGAAGACCGGAAGGTCAGAAACGTGAACTCTGACCGCTTCAGCGCTAGCAGTTACAAACCCCATGTCGCTTCTGGTAGAACTGTCAAAAAGCTTCTTAGCGACGGTTAGTTCCAACTCGCCTGGGTATCTGAAAACTCCGCCGGTTGGAGTGAGGTAAACGCCGGTTGGCTCATCGCTTAGCTCCTGAACCACAACGCGTGATCTAGTCTGAACCTGGATTCCACTGGCATCGACTAGCTGGGTTCGACGCTCATCCCCGTAATTCTCGCTAACCTGCTGTAACTCTCGCGACACGAGATTCCGCATCAGCTGGTCAGAGGCAAGCAACTTGGTCAGCTCTTCAATCTCTCGGCGTAACCCATCGGCTTCGGTCTCAAGTTCAATCACCGAGAATCGGGTGAGCCTCCTGAGTCGCAATTCGAGAATGTGATCGGCCTGCAGTGTTGATAGATCAAAGATTTGCATCAATCGAGTTCGCGCAGACTCAACGGTGTCAGAGGTTCTAATCACCTCGATAACCTCGTCGATGTTCAGGACTGCAACCTGCAGACCTTCCAACAGGTGGAGCCTCGCGCTCTTTCGATCCGTGCGATTTCGACTGCGTCGCTTAACGACATCAAGCCTGTGGAGAATGTAGACCTCTAGGAGCTCCTTGAGAGATAGCTGCTTTGGACGGCCTTCGACTAGGGCCACATTGTTCACTCCAAAGTTTTCCTCTAGTGGCGTGAACTTATACAGCGCTTCAATGACGCTCGCGGGGTCAAAACCGGTTTTTAGCTCGATAACTAACTTGAGGCCGTTTTCACGGTCTGTGAGATCCACAACATCGTGAATACCCTCAAGCTTCTTTGAGTTCACCGCTTCACGAATTCGGTCAATTACGCGTTCTGGGCCAACTTGATAGGGAAGCTCGGTGACCACTAACCCGGTTCGCCTTGGTCCAACATTCTCAACAGCAATCTTGGCGCGCATGCGGAAGCTGCCTCGCCCGGTTTGATAGGCCTCAGTTAGGGTTTCACCAACTAGGGCAATGGCCCCCGAAGGCAGATCTGGCCCCGGAAGCAGTTTCATGATTTCAGTCAAATCTGCTTCAGGACGTTCGATAAGCAACTGAAGGGCCGCAATCACCTCGCGAAGGTTGTGCGGTGGCATGTTGGTTGCCATACCAACCGCAATACCCGCCGCACCGTTAACCAAGAGGTTGGGAAACGCTGCTGGAAGCACGCTCGGTTCGGTCAGCTGGGCGTCATAGTTCGGCACAAAGTCAACGACGTCCTCGTCTAAGGACTCGTTTAGAAGCAGTGAGGCTGCAGCGAGCCTGGCCTCGGTGTACCTGGCTGCGGCTGGCCCATCGTCCAAGCTTCCGAAGTTACCGTGTCCGTCGATAAGCGGCAGACGAAGGCTAAAGTCCTGAGCCATTCGGACCAATGCGTCATAAATTGCCCCATCGCCGTGCGGATGGAGCTTGCCCATTACCTCACCGGTGACACGAGCCGACTTAACGTGGCCTCGGTCTGGTCGCAGACCCATCTCACCCATTTGGTAGACAATCCTGCGTTGAACAGGTTTTAGACCATCTCTGGCATCCGGGAGCGCTCTGGAGTAGATGACCGAGTAGGAGTACTCGAGGAAGCTCTCGCGCATTTCTTTTGAGACATCTACGTCAATAATGCGTTCGTTGGACAGCGTCATAATCCTCGGTGTGTAAAACTTCTACGGTGCCCATGACTCTACCCCCAGTACCCAAAGGACTTGGGAGCATCAGGCACGTGTTCAAATCTGCCCTGGCAGCTGTACTAGGGGAGCGTTCGGAGCTTGGCTTTAAGCCTCGAAATAAGGTCCTAGTTGTCTTCATCGATGGCCTGGGAAATCAGAATCTGAAGGCGGCTACCGGTCACGCACCATTCCTAGCTGGTGAGGCTTCAAAGGGGCAGATTCTTCAGGCAGCATTCCCGTCAACAACAAGCGTGAACATCACCACTTTTGCAACCGGTGTCAAGCCAGGCGAACATGGAGTGATTGGGCACGTGGTCAGGGACTCCTACTTCGGGAAGAGCATCAACCTGCTCAATGGCTGGACCGAGGAGACTGACCCCGCCCAGTGGCAACCCACCGAGACAATCTCCGAGAGGGCGCTCAGGAGTGGCGTAGTTACGAACGTGATTTCCTCAAGTGAGTACCGCGATACCGGTTTCACAGCAGCAACCATGAGAGCGGTTCGCTTTCATGCCGCTGATGACCTTGAGGAGCGATTTGAAATAGCCTTGAAACTGCTGTCCACAAACGAGCGCTCCATTAACTATTTATACGTTCAAGAGCTAGATCAACTAGGGCACGTCAAAGGCTGGGAATCTGGGGAGTGGCGCACCCTGCTGGAGAAAATCAACATGCTAGTTGAGAAACTTAGCCGCCAGCTTCCCAAAGAAGCTGGGCTGGTAATCACCTCCGACCATGGCATGATCGATACCACCGACTCAAAAAGAATCGAGCTTGCAGATCTGCTGGACTCGGTCGGTGTTGAGTTTGTCGGCGGTGACACCAGAAGCATGTATGTGTACCTCAAGGATGAATCATCTGCCGCCGAAGCACTCGAGGGGCTGGAGGGCTCGCCCTTCTTCTCGGCTCACGGCATTCAGCAACTAATTGAGGCGGGAATTTACGGAGAGATCGGTGAGCGAGCACACGCTCGATTACCCGACATAGTTCTCTTGGCAAAAGGTGCCAACACGCTTTACCACGAGCGATTCTCGAAGCCGCGGTCATACCGAATGATTGCTCATCACGGCGGGCTAACACCGCAGGAGCTACAGATCCCCTTGATCAGAATCAACGTCTGAACTGGTGCCGAGCACTATCTCATCCCAGCTTGGAAGTGAAGCACGACCCTTGGCACTGGCTGGCTTGATCTGGGTAGCAGCCCTTCTTGCTCGTAGCTCTTCAACAAGGTCGTGAACCGATGCTGCGGGCTCTTCAGGCGCATCCTCAGGTTCTGTCACAACGTTAGTCACAGGTTGAGTAGCGGATGCCGAAGGTGGCGCGACCCTAATCATTTCTCTTTCACTGGCAACTGACTTTGCCAACTCCTGAGCGGCTGGACTGATTGGATCAATGACTCGGGTTTTGGGGTCAAAATGCCACTTGAGGCTGGATCCGGCCGTAAGCACCCATTTGTCAGCGGGTTTAGTTATCTCAAACTCTGGATTTGGATAGGTCGCGGAGACCAACTCACCAAAATCCTGCATTCGGTTTGCGTGAGAGACCTTGGTTGTTAGCGCTTGTTGGAGGACGAACCTAAGCTCGTCCAAGATAGGCGCTGCAAACGGCATAACGGCCTCTAGCGGAACATTAAATTCGGCAGCGATCTGCTCTGGCTTTTTACCCGATCGAATTGCTGACTGGACATCCTTGGGGGTAACCCCTGAACTAGTGATCTGCGGTACTCGCTTGACAGCTTCACGAAGCGCATCGTCGATGACTACTCGGGCTCGGTCGCCAGCATCGGTCTCGAAGATCAGGAAGTCGCTTTCCCGGTTGATGAACTTTAGCTCCATGTCAAAGCCTCCTGGGGTGAAGTTTCCCACTAGAAAAGTGAACACCGCGTCAACTGCATCGGTGAGTTTCCAGAGAGAATCAACCACTCGGCGTTTCTAACTTGCATTTCCCTTGGCTCTAGGGCATGCTTCACGCCGAGGAAGGGAACGGGATGCTCTATGGCTACTGATTACGACGCTCAGCGGAAAAATGATGACGATACGGAATCAATTGAAGCGATCAAGGAGCGAATCCCATCAAAGCCAAGCCTCAGCGAAGATGATGTCGACAACGTTGACTCCTTCACGATCCCAGATGTGGTCAACGAAGAGTTAGAGGTAGTCATCCTGCCGCTGCAGGAAAACGAGTTCACCTGTATGAGCTGCTTTTTAGTCAAGCCGCAGAATCAGATGGCCAGCAAGTCCAAACTAGGCCCGATTTGCACGGAGTGCGCCAACTAGCTCGTCCCCACGCCTAGTCGAGATCAAAATGTAGGGTGTTGGATCACTAGCATCGACAATCTCAATTTTTACCAAGTTTGGAATATCGCCACGCAGCATCAACCTGGCGTTCGCGTTCAACCCGGGACCTCGAGCGAATCTTGACTCATCAGGGTCTAGAGCGGTGGCATCGCCAATGAACTGCAGTGGAATGGCAAATCTGCCAGCAGTCAGCTGCCCCTCAGACACCTCGATCTTGGGAGCCAGAGCCGTAGCTAGAGCCGTGAGCGATAGACCCACCAGAGTGGATAAGGCAATCGCAATCTCCAGCCCAAAAGGCAAGGCTGCGAGCAGGACCATGGGAACAGACAGCGAGAGCGCTAGGTATGTCGTTGGAGCGGGCAGGACGCGCTCAGAAAAAGCATCTTTCACCTAAATAGATTACGCTGACGGGGTGAATTTAGATGTTCTCATAATCGCTGAACCCGGGTTTGAGCCCACCTACGCCAAACCCGGTGATGCTGGGGCTGACCTTCGTTCGGTTGAGTCTTTGACGCTTGAGCCTGGAGCTCGTGCTCTTGTAAAGACCGGCGTCAGGATAGCTATGCCTGATGGCTATGTCGGACTTGTGCATCCAAGGTCAGGTCTGGCCGCCAAGCACGGCATAACGGTTTTGAACACCCCAGGCACTGTGGACGCTGGCTATCGCGGTGAGCTAATGGTTACCCTCATCAACACCTCCAGCGAGGCGTTTGAGATCGCTCGAGGTGATCGGATTGCTCAGCTGTTGTTCCAGAAGGTAGAGCGGGCCACTTTCCACCCTGTGTCCGAGCTACCAGAGAGTGCACGCGGTGAAACCGGCTTTGGATCATCGGGTAGGAACTAATGGCGAAGCTTGAACCAGCCGACCGACTCGAAAATGGTCCTTTTGACATCGACGAAATTGGCGTCCTGACCCCTTATCTAGACTTCGGTTCACTGAGAATTTCTCCAACGCCAGGCGTCACCATCAAGGCTGATGTGGATGATCAGAACAAGCGAATTGTTTCGCTAACACTGGAGCTTGACGGCCATCGACTGCAGGTGCAGGCATTCACCGCGACCAAGTCTGACGGGCTCTGGGAATACACCATGAATGCAATTGCACAGGGAATCACCGAGCAAAACGGTCTCGCCGAGATCATTCAGGGCGCGTTAGGTCCCGAGCTCAGGGTGCAGACCTCAGTCACCGAGAGTGGCCAAAGATTCTTGAGAGAGTCAAGATTCATTGGGGTCGATGGCCCCCGTTGGTTCCTCAGGGGAGTGCTTACAGGGCCAGAGATTTACCAACCTGATACCTACCTAAAGTTGGTGGCACTGTTTCGATCAGTTGCCGTAAACCGAGGTGACAGCGCACTGCCACCAGGTGAGCTGCTGCCAATTAGCCTTCCAACTGCCAATGACTAATTCCGAGAACGTCGCGAAGCGACTGGGGCTTGCTAAGGAGGGCGAAGAGCTTGCTCTAACTTCACAGTCACTACTTTCCTCCATCGGCGGAGTGCTCGGAATTCTTGAGGCCGTGCTACCTGCCACCGCGTTCTCAATCACCTATGCCTTCACGCGCTCGGCAATCTGGTCGGTGAGCGCAGCTGTAGCGCTGTCCTTTGTTTTCATAGTCATAAGACTGCTTCAGAGAAAATCTCTAATGCAGGCACTGATTGGATTGGCAGCCGTTGGCCTTGCAGCATTTCTTGCCCTTCGCGAGGGCGGGCAGGCTGCCGATTTCTTTGTCCCAGGCTTCATCACAAACGCTAGCTACGGATCAGTGTTGCTGCTGAGTGTCTTGCTTGGGCGCCCCATTCTTGGCTACGCGGGACAGTTTCTCTTTGGCCTTGAAGGGTGGCGAAGAAACAAAAGCCTGAGGCGTAAGTTCCAAATCATTACCCTGGTCTGGGTAGGTTTTTTTGCCCTTAGGTTGGCGGTTCAACTCCCGCTGTACTGGGCAAACATGGTCGAGCAGCTTGCGATGGCCAGGGCAGTTATGGGGGCGCCAGCATATGCGGGGCTTCTGGCTTTGACATGGGTTCTGATGCGAAGAATCCAGCAGTCAAAAGCGGTAGATTAGTCGGGTAACTCTGGAGGAAATCATCATGGGTAAAAGTTTCCAAGCTAAGTCTTTGTCCGTAAGCGGAAAGACCTACAAGTACTACAGCATGGCTGAGCTAGAAGCTCAGAAGCTGCCATACAGCCTAAAGATTCTCCTCGAGAACATGCTTCGCACCGAAGATGGTGCCAACGTCACTACAGCTCACGTGGACGCCCTGGTCAACTGGGATCCAAACGCCGAGCCAGACATCGAGATCCAGTTCACCCCGGCACGTGTCATCATGCAGGATTTCACCGGAGTTCCTTGTGTGGTTGACCTCGCAACAATGCGTGAGGCTGTTGCAAAGCTTGGCGGAGATCCGCAGCAGATTAACCCGCTAGCTCCCGCTGAAATGGTTATCGACCACTCCGTCGTAATTGATGTTGCGGGATCACGAGACGCTGCTGAGCGCAACGTTGAGTTCGAGTACCAGAGAAACGCAGAGCGTTACCAGTTCCTGCGTTGGGGTCAAACCGCGTTTGACAACTTCAAGGTTGTTCCACCCGGAACCGGAATTGTGCACCAGGTCAACATTGAGTACCTAGCCAGGACTGTGATGACCCGCGAGGTCAACGGTGAGCTGGTTGCGTATCCAGATTCCTGCGTAGGAACTGACTCGCACACCACGATGGTCAACGGTCTGGGCGTATTGGGCTGGGGTGTTGGAGGAATTGAAGCCGAGGCTGCAATGCTCGGACAGCCAGTTTCCATGCTTATCCCAAGAGTGGTCGGTTTCAAGCTAACTGGAGAGATTCCAACTGGAGCCACCGCAACCGACGTTGTGCTAACCATCACCGAAATGCTTCGTAAGCACGGAGTGGTTGGAAAGTTTGTTGAGTTCTATGGCAAGGGCGTTTCAAAGGTTCCGCTTGCCAACCGTGCAACCATCGGAAACATGTCCCCGGAGTTTGGTTCAACCGTTGCAATCTTCCCGATTGATGACGTGACACTTGACTACCTGCGCGTTACTGGCAGAAACGAAGACGAGATCGCTTTGGTAGAGGCTTACACCAAGGCACAGGGGCTCTGGCATGACCCAAGCATCGAGCCGATCTACTCCGAGTACCTCGAGCTAGACCTGTCAACCGTGGTGCCTTCAATCGCTGGTCCAAAGCGCCCCCAGGACCGCATTGAGCTATCTAGCGCAAAGTCGGCATTCGAGAAGGTGCTGCCAAGCTATGCAGGGGAAACCTCAAAGCCTGCCAAGGTGGCCGGCAAGGACTTCAGCATCGACCATGGAGCAGTCACCATCGCTTCCATCACCTCTTGCACTAATACCTCAAACCCTTCGGTCATGCTTGCCGCTGGATTGCTCGCCAAGAAGGCTGTCGCAAAGGGACTAAAGGCGAAGCCATGGGTCAAAACTTCATTGGCACCTGGTTCAAAGGTTGTGACCGAGTACTACGAGAAGGCCGGTCTGACCGAGTCTTTGGATGCCCTGGGCTTCAACCTTGTGGGCTACGGTTGCACCACCTGCATCGGTAACTCTGGACCACTCAGCGATGAGATCTCAAAGGCCATCAACGAGAATGACCTTGCCGTCACTGCTGTGCTATCTGGTAACCGCAACTTCGAGGGTCGCATTAACCCTGACGTAAAGATGAACTACCTAGCGTCTCCTCCGCTTGTAATTGCTTACTCACTAGCCGGAACTATGGACTTCGACTTCGAGAAGGACCCGCTAGGCCAGGACCAGTCGGGTAACGATGTCTACCTAAGTGACATCTGGCCCACCCCAGATGAGGTCCAGGCAACGATTGACTCCTCAATCAACTCCGAGATGTTCAAGACTCAGTACGCATCGGTCTTCGATGGAGATGAGCGTTGGAGATCGCTACCAACACCTAAGGGCTCCATCTTCACCTGGGACGAGAACTCCACCTACGTCAAGAAGGCACCATACTTCGATGACATGAAGCTGACTCCTGATCCTGTTTCCGACGTTACGGGTGCGAGAGTTCTAGTGAAGCTGGGCGACTCGGTAACAACCGATCACATCTCACCGGCAGGTTCCATCAAGGCTGACTCACCGGCTGGTAAGTACTTGACCGAGCGCGGTGTTGCACGGGTTGATTTCAACTCCTACGGATCACGTCGTGGCAACCACGAAGTCATGATTCGAGGCACTTTCGCAAACATCAGATTGCGCAACCAGCTGTTGGAAAACGTTGAGGGTAGCTACACTCGCGATTTCACTTCTGCAGCGGGGGAGCAGTCCTTCATTTTCGACGCCTCTGAAAACTACCGCGCCAAAGGTGTTCCGCTTGTCGCGCTAGCGGGCAAGGAATACGGTTCGGGTTCATCCAGAGACTGGGCAGCAAAAGGCACCAGCCTATTGGGCATAAAGGTCGTTATTGCCGAGAGCTTTGAGCGAATTCACCGCTCTAACTTGATTGGTATGGGTGTCCTGCCACTGCAGTTCCCGAAGGGACAGAGCGCTGATTCTCTAGGACTCGACGGCACCGAAGTATTCGATGTAACCGGAATTGAGAAGCTCAACGAGGGTGTTACTCCGAAGACTGTAAAGGTCGTTGCAAGACCTTCCGAGCACTCTCCAGCTGGAAAGTCGGTAGTCGAGTTCGATGCGGTAGTGCGTATTGACACACCAGGCGAAGCTGACTACTTCCGCAATGGCGGAATCCTTCAGTACGTCCTTAGATCCTTGGTCGCCTAGGAATCATCTAAATCCGATTAGGGTTTAGTTCATCATGGACATTCTGCGGAGGGTGACGGAGCCCCGAGTACTCGATCAGCTGTCGAGCGACGAGCTTACTCAGCTATGCCAAGAGATTCGTGAATACCTAGTTGAGTCGGTTTCTAAAACTGGCGGTCACCTAGGACCCAATCTTGGCGTGGTCGAGACCACAGTGGCCATTCACCGAGTTTTTGACTCTCCGAGGGACTCCATCGTTTGGGACACCGGGCACCAAAGCTATGTTCACAAACTGCTAACTGGTCGTCAGGATTTCTCCAGACTTAGGCAGAAAGACGGCGTTGCGGGCTACCCGCAGCGTTCTGAATCAGAGCATGACATTCTCGAATCCTCCCACGCCTCTTCCTCGCTCTCTTGGGCCGATGGCATCAGTCGGGCATACAAGTCAACCGGCCAAGATCGTCACGTGGTAGCGGTCATCGGAGATGGTGCCCTCACTGGCGGAATGGCTTGGGAAGCACTGAACAACATCAGTCACGATAACGATCGCAAGCTCGTGATTATCGTGAATGACAACGGTAGGTCTTACGCTCCAACAATCGGTGGTTTCGCCAAAACCTTAAACGCAATCCGAACAGAGGGTTGGTACAAAAAGGGATACCGGCTTTCGAAGAAGCTTTTCTATAAATTCGGCTACCTCGGCAGGGCGGTCTTCTCGGCTGCTCACGCAGCTGGTCACTCTCTGGTTACGGAGAATGCACCTCAGGGGATCTTCCCGAACCTCGGCATCAAATACATCGGACCAATTGACGGACATGACCTAAAGGCCATGGAAGAGGCTCTTCGCCAAGCAAAGAGCTATGGCGCACCAGTTATCGTCCATGCCATCACACAGAAAGGTAAGGGTTACAACCCAGCCATTGAGGATAAGGCTGATCAGTTCCATGCAGTTGGACAGATCAATCCTGAATCTGGTTTGCCTATCAAATCCAGCTCCTCAACATCCTGGACCTCGGTATTCGCCGATGAGATGGTGACGCTCGGGGAGAAAAACCCCGAGATTGTCGCCATTACGGGTGCAATGTTGATCCCAGTTGGACTGCACAAGTTTGCTGACCGATTCCCCGATCGAACTTATGACGTGGGTATTGCGGAGCAGCATGCGGTCGCTTCGGCTGCAGGCATGGCATTCGGTGGCCTGCACCCAGTTGTCGCGATCTATTCGACCTTCCTCAACAGAGCCTTTGATCAGCTATTGATGGATGTTGCCCTTCACAAGGCGGGTGTGACATTTGTCCTAGACCGAGCTGGCATCACAGGTCCAGACGGTGCCTCGCACCACGGAGTGTGGGATCTATCGATTCTTCAGGTTGTGCCTGGAATCAGAATTGCAGCCCCGCGAGACGAAGCCACTTTGCGGGAAGAGCTAGAAGAGGCGGTTGCTATTTCGGATGCGCCAACTGTTGTGCGATTCCCCAAGGGCTCGGTGTCAGCAAATCTTCCCGCGGAAATCAGAACATCTGATGGAGTAGACGTTCTAAAACGATCTTCCAGCAAGGATGTTTTGATCATCGCAGTCGGGCCGTTTGCCCACACTGCTATGAAAGTCGCTGAATTATTGGCAGCACAGGGGATTGGAGCGACCGTAGTTGACCCTCGATGGATCGTGCCAGTTCAAAAGAGCATCGTGGAGATGGCAGCTGAGCACCGCCTAGTAATCACGCTCGAGGATGGAGTTCGAGTCGGTGGCTTTGGTTCCAGAGTGCGTCAGGAGCTTCGTGCGAACGGAGTGGATACCGGTCTAAACGAGATTGGTGTTCCGGCAGAGTTCCTCGAACACGCAGAGCGCGAAGAGATCCTTGAACGACTTGGTCTCACCCCACAGGCGATAGCGCATGAAATCGTCGCTCAGGTGGTTGGCACCAAGGTGCCACACGCTAAACCTCTTGACTCTGAGCAAAACCAGCTTGGATCAGAGGCTCAACTAGGCTGATTTGCCACCTTCTTGCTCCAAGTGATTCAAGCTGAAGCGAGAGGTCTGCCTCAGGGGCGAAGCAAACCCGTCGGAGATAATCCGGGGTAAGAAGATTCTCAACCGGGATCGAAAGCTCTTCTGCTTTCTTCACCAGCAACGGGCGAGTTACCTCCAGACGCCTAAATGCCTCAGGAAATCGCTTTTCCCAAGATCGGTGATTAGGTATCCCGTTGCCTCGCTCCGCTGGTTGAAACTCCACATCAAGTTCGGACGCGCGCGAGACTGCTTCCCACCAGTTACTCAGTAATGTGCGGGAGGCGCGACCCTGAAATTCCTTGTTGCCAGCAAGATCAGAACGGGACTTTGGGGGATTGGCAACGACGGCCATGATCGAACGATCTGGGATCAGTCTGCCGGGAGCGGTGTCAGAATCTCTAGCTATCCTGTCTCGCTCGAGCCAGAGACTCGCAGCAATCTTGATCTTGTCTAGATCCTTGATCTTGCTCAGACCCGGAAGATTGCGCCAGGGTTCGGCGGATTGTGCTTTTGGCCGAAAGTTCAAGAGATGATCAAACTCTTCTTCTACGTAGGCGAGCTTGCCTGTCTCTGTCAGCAATTCTCGCACTCTCACCCAAAGATCTGCCATCACATCGACGTCCAAGGCTGCATAGTTGAGCATTTCTTGGCTCAAGGGCCGGACTGACCAGTCCGAAGCACTGTGTTCCTTTGCTAGCTCTAGATCTAATAGCTCCTCACAGAGTGATGCGAGCCCGACCCGCGAAAGCCCGCCAATCCGAGCAGCTAGCTCGGTATCGATCAATCCCTTGGGATGCAGTCCCAGTTCTAAAAGACAGGGGAGATCTTGGGTTGCAGCATGCAGCAGCCAAGTCTTTTGATTCAACTGCTCAGCTAGGCGTACCTGCCATCCCGGAGCACCTTCTTCGAGAGCAATCGGATCGATCAGAAAAATCTCATCTGATGTTGCAACCTGGATTAGATACGCCCGCTGGGAATACCGAAAGCCACTGGCTCGCTCTGCATCCAAAGAGACCTCAGTGTGCGGAACAAGGGCGGCCAATAGCCTCTCTAATTCGACGCCACCAGTAACAAATGTCACCGGGAGTCGGGGAGCATCAAGCCTCAACCAAGCCTCACAACTTTGCTATCTCGGGGTGGAAGACCGCTTATCAGGGCCAGCAACTCAATCCAGCCCAGCAGGTGTGGCTTCAGGTCAAAACCTACCGGAGCCCAGGAAGCTCTGATTTCTAGCTCTGCATGTTGTGGCTGGGTTATCAAAGATCCATGGCCGGTTGAAACCACAGTTGTTGTGGTGCCGGCCTCGTGGGCAAATTGAGCTCCGTTTTGAAGCAATGAATCCCTCAACCACTCCCAGGGAAGCTGGGATAAGTATTCGTCCTTAGCCATGTCTAGCTCGATTGGGCTCTTCGCATAACCAATAATTCGAAACTCTGAGTTCCAACCCTCAGGCGACTGGGGGTCACGGCAGAAAACCAGCCGGCTAACTCCGTGATCTGACTCGCTCTGGTGCTTAATCTCGGCAGAGATGGCGAAGGCCTCTGGAGCAATTCCTTTTGGCGATGGAATTTGGGCTAGTTCGATTTCCTCGCGGGTCTCGACCTCGGCCAAAGATGCCAACATGCCCCTAAAGGGTTCACTGATTTCGGAAAGGTCGAGCTCCACCCGAAAAAGTTACCCTTTGGCTTCCCCGAAGGCCCTCTGCCACGCCGCTATAGGCAGTAAGCGATGTGCAGGTCTTCGAGCTGGATAACGTGAACACAGCGCATGTCATGGTCACTGCAGAAAGTGTCAATTCCCGTGTTGAATTGACTGCTCACCCAAACACCAAACCCGAGCTCTCTGAGGATAGGGATCAAGGTCAGAGCACCAAACTCCAGGTGGATATTGCTATACCTGTTCATCAACTTAGCAAGCTCTCCGCTTAGTGACCGATGTTCCCCCACCAAAGGCAAGAACCTGGGGGAGCTTTCAAAACCCTCTGGGGCTAGGAGTGGACCTCTTGAGAAAACCGCAAGATCAGCACGTTTCGGCATCCTGTATTGCTCAGTGCGATAGGTGGCGCCTCCTGTTACTACCAAATCCACTCGGGACCGAAGAGCTCTCAGCCACTGCAGATCTGCGTCACCGCCGAGAAGCCTTGATCCACCGTTTTTATCCTTGGTAGACCCGATCTCGTCCACCACGAGGCTGGCTGTTAGGCGCTGACCGGAGAGCATTGCAACCAGGTAGGCATCCGTTACCTTCGCCTCGCCGAAGGTCTCACTCAGCTGCAGCAAGCTCCCGGGTCTTTCGTTTAATTCGAGTCAACATTCCACGCATTCCTCTGACTCGAAGCGGGGAAATGAGTTGATCTAGGCCAAGTTCGGTGGGGAAATCATCGGACACTGCCAGAATCTCTTGAGCGCTCAACCCGTTTAGCGCAGAGTTGAGAGCGGATGCAAAGCCCCTGGTCGTTGGCGCTTCCTTTGGTGCTGAAAAGTGCAGGTCCACCCTGGCAGGAGTGCCTTCTACAGCTATAAACACTGGGGCCTGACACTCTTCCACTCGCTCGAGAAGCTCCGGTTTTTCCCCAAACTTTGGGTCCAGCTCGGGCAGTGAGTCAGCGTATTCCAACAGCATCTGAAGCCTGTCGCTCCCAGTCATTGACTGGAAGTCGTCAACTACTGCACTGACTCTTTCGTGCACTAGGCCAAGACTCCAGCTTCTTGACCCTGGACGATTGGAACTCCAACAAGGTTGCCCCACTCTGTCCAGCTGCCGTCGTAGTTTCTTACGTTCTCAACACCGATCAGGTACTTGAGAGCGAACCAGGTGAGCGATGAGCGCTCTCCAATGCGGCAGTAGGTGATGAATGGCTGGTTCTGCTGGAATCCGGTTTCGTCGAAAAGAACTTCCTTCAGACCCTCAACACTCTTGAAGGTTCCGTCTTCCTGAACACACTTGCCCCAGGGGACGTTCCTAGCTGATGGAATGTGGCCAGCTCGCGCAGCTCCCTCATTTGGATAGTCAGGCATGTGCAGGCGCTCACCGGTGTACTCGGGGTTGGAGCGAATGTCCACGATCGGGTTGCCGGCGTGACGGAGCACGTCATCGCGGAACGCGCGAATCTCGCTGTCCTTGCGCTGAACCACTGGGTAGTCTCCAGCTGGGTGCGCCGGTAGGTCCTTGGTAAGTTCTCGACCCTCTGCAATCCACTTAGCGCGGCCACCATCGAGAAGTCGTACATCCTCGTGACCAAAGAGTTTGAACACCCAAAATGCGTATGCGGCCCACCAGTTGGACTTGTCTCCGTAGAGCACAACGGTGTTAGTGCGGGAGATGCCCTTGCGCTGCATTAGTGCCGCAAAACCAGCACCATCAAGGTAGTCACGACGAACTGGGTCGTTGAGCTCGGTGTGCCAGTCGAGCTTTACAGCACCGGGGATGTGCCCTGTGTCATATAGCAAGATGTCTTCATTTGACTCAACAATGCGCACCTTGGCCGAGTTCTCTGCTAGCCAGTCGGTGGTTACCAAAACCTCTGGGTGGGCATAACCTGCGAACTTGTCTGACAACTGATCTCCTAAAGATTGTCTATGCTTGCTCCGACGAAGGAGCCTTAGTGTTAAAACCCGGCAAAAACCAACCAAATTCCTTGGTTGGCATGGTTCCAACTACCGCTACAGAAGAGCTTATTCGACAGCTGGTGCCGCCACCCGAGTTTGTCAAAGCTAGGTTTGAGAATTACCGGCCAGACCCGCAATTTCCCTCACAACAGCAGGCCGTTGAAAAGTCGAAACAATTCGTAACTGGCCCGAGTAGAAAACTCTTTTCCCGACAGGAAGCAGTCCCTGGCATTTATCTTGATGGTGGCTTCGGTGTTGGTAAAACCCACCTTCTGGCCTCCATCTATCACGCATTTAGCGGCCGTAAGGCATTTGGCAGCTTTCTTGAATACACCAGCCTGGTTGGCTATTTAGGTTTTGCCCAGGCGATTGCTAGTTTCTCTTCCTACGCCCTTTTGTGCATAGACGAGTTTGAACTAGATGACCCAGGTGACACCATGTTGATGTCTCGGTTTCTCAAGGAGCTGAGTGAGAAGGGAGTGCGCTTCGCAGCAACCTCCAACACCCCTCCCAATGCACTTGGTCAAGGACGTTTTGCTGCAGAGGATTTCAAACGAGAAATTCAGGGCCTGGGGGAGCGCTTTGAGATAGTGAGCGTTGATGGTGAGGACTATCGCCATCGCGACAGTAGCCAAGAATCTAGGAATCTATCTGAGCTAGAGCTTCGTGACTGGATCGGGTATCAAGAGGACGGCTACTTAGAGAATTTCGACGAGCTGCTAGCGCATTTGGGCACACTGCACCCAACTAAGTTTCGCAAACTGATCGATCAAGTTGGCGCGCTAGCCATCATGAATCTGCACCAGTTGGAAGATCAGGTTGCGGCACTTCGTTTGGTTAGCTTTGTCGATCGCCTTTACGAGCAGCAAGTTCCACTCAGAACCTCTGGCAAGGTGTCAGCGACAAAGGTGTTCTCAGAGGCGATGATTTCCGGTGGCTACCGGAAGAAGTACCTCAGGGCCGTTTCACGAATCGGCGCGCTCTGCGAGCTTTACTGATCTAGCAATCCGCTTGTAGTGCTGGCCGCGAAGGTTAGCTAGCAGCCCGCCAATAGCCATAGAGATCAGGCTTCCTAGTATCACCGCCAGGGTTGCCTCGGCGAGCACCTCGGGGTTCTGCTCAAACGAGAGCTTGGTCATCAGAAGCGAAACAGTAAAACCCACTCCAGCAATGGCTGCCACAGCGGTGAAGTCGAGCAGCTTCAGATCCAGTCGATCGCTTTGACTAACCATTCGGTTCGCCAGATAGGCAAGCAAGGTTATGCCGATGATCTTTCCGGCCGGCAGTGCGATTGCGATTGCGGGGAAGACCAAGGAAATCTCTGACTCAAATTGTGGAAGTGCGATACCCACAGCAAAGAAGGCGAATATCGGAAGTGCAAGGGTGTTCGTGTAGGGCTGAAGCTTCGAGGTTAGGCTGTGCGCCTTGGAAGCCGGAATGATCAACCCAAGCACCACACCCGCTATCGTCGCGTGAACACCCGACTGATAAACCGCATACCAGAGCAGCAGGAAGGTGGTAAACCGGATCGGGTTGATGGGAAGGCGCTTGATTCGCTCTGCGATGATGTGCATCGCTGCGATTACAACTGCGACTAGCAGCCACTCCGCCTTGACGTCAGTGGTGTAAAAAATAGCGATGATTGTGATAGCGACTAGGTCATCAAAAATCGCAAGGGCCAGCAGGAAAACTCGTGCGGCCTTTGGCATGCCCGAACCAAATATGGCCAGAATTCCCAACGCAAACGCGATGTCCGTTGCAGTCGGGATGGGCCAACCCGTGACCAGTTCGGTTCCCCAGGTCAGGCTTAGGTAGATTGCAGCTGGAAGCACCACGCCACCAATTCCGCCAAGCACAGGTACGAGGGCTGTCTTTAGTTTGCTAAGCACACCGAGCCGCAGTTCGTACTTAAGCTCAAGTCCGGCGACTAGAAAAAAGATTGCCAGCAGAAGATCAGATACCCAGTGCTCCACAGAGAGCTTGAGGCTGATTGCTTCAGGTCCAACGTAGGAGTGTTTGAAGTCAAGAAAACTTGGACCGATGGGAGAGTTTGCAATAACCAAACCCAGTACCGCCGCTGCTAAGAGCAGCAGGGCTGCTGAACGATCGCTCTTCATGTCACTCCTGAGTCTTCCGAAACAAAACCGTAACTAGAACTCGAATCTGTAACGAGGCTGAAACTTTTTGCGTGCCTTATCGAAATCAAGCTCTCGAATGATTGTCCCATGGCCGCAGCAGGGTGAGCCATTTTTCGAGTAATCAGTGAGGTGAAGATGTTAGGTACCGGAGAACTAGCGTTCGCAGTTTTATCAACAGCGTTGGTGTTACTAATGACCCCAGGTTTGGCTTTTTTCTACGGCGGTCTAGTCAAGGCCAAATCCGTAGTGAGCATGATGATGATGAGTTTTGGCTCGCTGGCTTTGGTGGGAACGCTGTGGGTTCTCTACGGCTACAGCATGTCTGCGGTTGAGAGTCCAACTGATTTCAGCGGCAACCCATTCACTCACTTCGGCCTTGCAAGTCTCGACAACGAGGGCTTGGTTGGCGCGGCCTATGGCGCGACATTTGCCATCATCACTGTTGCGCTGATCTCGGGTTCAATAGCAGATCGAGCACGGTTCGGAGCATGGCTGGTGTTTGCCGGCATTTGGGCTACAGTTTCCTACTTCCCAGTTGCGGCCTGGGTCTGGGGTGGCGGATGGATCATGGAGCTGGGTACCTGGCTCAATATGCCAGATGTCATTGACTACGCAGGTGGCACCGCTGTGCACATAAACGCAGGTGCGGCGGCATTGGCCCTTGCCCTAGTCCTAGGAAAGCGTTTCGGCTTCGCCAAGGGCATCATGCAGCCGCACAACGTTCCGCTGGTGCTACTGGGAGCAGCCCTGCTTTGGTTTGGATGGTTCGGATTCAACGTTGGCGCCGAGTTCCTAAACGGCATGGAGAACGCCGGACTTATCACCGTGAACACACTTGGTGCAACTTCATCCGCAATTCTCGGATGGTTGTTTGTTGAGAAGCTCAAGGAAGGCAAGGCCACGTCCATCGGCGCAGCCTCCGGTGCGGTTGCAGGTTTGGTTGCCATCACACCGGCATGTGCGAGCATCACTCCTGGCTTCGCACTGCTACTTGGAGTAATCGCGGGAGCGCTAAGTGCGCTTGCTGTTGAGCTCAAGTTCAAGCTCGGATATGACGACTCGCTCGACGTAGTCGGAATTCACCTGGCTGCGGGTTTGATCGGAACCCTTTACCTTGGATTCTTTGCAACCGACACGGGTCTGTTCACTGGAGGGGACTTCGGTCAGTTGATTGTTCAGGCAATCGCAGCCTTCGGAGTTTTGATCTATGGATTCGTTGCGGCCCTTGTCATTGGTCTTGCGATCGACAAGACGATTGGCTTCCGAGTCAAGTCTGAGGACGAGATTGCCGGCGTGGACCTGGTTGTCCACGGCGAAGCTGCCTACAGTTTCGGTCAGGATCCAGCTGGTCGATAACTTGAAACCGAGGGGCGGTGGGAGAAATCCCACCGCTTTTCGCTTTTTTGACAAGGTTTAGGTTTTATGTGGCATAATTTTCAAGTTCTCTGTCGAGAGCAGTGCGGATGTAGCGCAGTTGGTAGCGCATCACCTTGCCAA